>JAHEGH010000017.1 GCA_024639825.1 Gammaproteobacteria bacterium | reverse complement strand
CGGACATTCCCGGGCCAGCTGAATGCCTGCAGCGTTTCGATCGCGTCGGCATCCAGGCTCTTCGGCGGTGCGCCCAGCTCCTGACCGGCTTCGGCCAGGTAGTGCTGCAGCAGTAACGGGATGTCCTGACGGCGTTGTCGCAACGGCGGGGTGTTGATGCGTATGACATTGAGGCGGTGATACAGGTCTTCGCGGAAGCGCGACTCCTTAACGGCCCGCGCCAGGTCCTGGTTGGTTGCGGCAATCACGCGCACATCGACATTGATCGCTGTTTGGCCGCCGACCCGGTAGAACTCGCTTTCAGCCAGCACACGCAGCAGACGGGTCTGCAGGCCGGGCGACATATCGCCAATTTCATCGAGGAACAGGGTGCCGCCGTTAGCCTGCTCAAAGCGGCCGATACGACGAGCGTCGGCACCCGTGAACGCGCCTTTCTCATGGCCAAACAATTCGGACTCGAGCAGCTCGGAGGCAATAGCGGAGGTGTTCAGCGCCACAAACGGTTTGTTCGCGCGCGGGCTGTGGTCGTGCAGCGCCCGGGCGACGAGCTCCTTGCCGGTACCGGACTCACCGGTTATCAGCACGGTCATACTCGAACCGGAGAGGCGGCCGATCGAACGGAATACCTCCTGCATCGCCGGCGCCTGTCCAATCATCGAGGCCATCTGGCCCGGCGGTTCATCCAGCTCCGGCTCTGCGCCGTTTAGACGCGCTGCCTTGCGCACCAGCTCGACAGCTTCGTCGATATCGAATGGCTTTGGCAGGTATTCGAAGGCGCCGCCTTTGTAAGCAGCAACCGCATTTTCGAGATCGGAGTGCGCGGTGATCACGATAATTGGCAGTTCAGGACGAGTGCTGCGCAGCCTGTCGAGTAGCGCGAGTCCGCTCATGCCTGGCATGCGAACGTCGGTAATCAGAACATCGGGTTCGCCGTCTGCGATCGCCTCGAGCAAGTGTTCCGCGCGCTCGAAACTGCGCGTCTCCATGTCGGCGCCCTTCAGCGCCTTCTCGAGAACCCAGCGAACTGACTGGTCGTCGTCGACAATCCAGACATTGAGCGTTCGTTTAGCCAACGGCGGTCACCTGATCGAGAGGAATACGAATAATAAAAACGGTTCGGCCCGGACGACTATCGAACTCGATAAGGCCACCATGACGGCTGATGAGCTCTTGTGCAGCGGGCAGGCCGAGTCCGGTACCATCCGGCCGGCTGGTTACCAATGGATAGAACACGGAGTCCTGCATGTCCTTGGGAATGCCTGGTCCGTCATCTTCTATTTCCAGGCTTGCGATGACCCGGTGGCGGACATCGCCTATGGTGAAGTTTGTAACGGCGCGGCTGCGCAGCGTGATAGTGCCTTGTCCGTCCAGCGCGGCGGCAGCGTTGCGCATGAGGTTCAGGAGTGCCTGCACCATCTGGTCGCGGTCCAGATCGATGAGCGGCAGACCAGGGTCGTAGTCACGCTTAATCGCCAGCTTCCTCTCGTCCTCTGCCTCGATAATGCGGACAACGTACTCAAGCAGTTCGTGCACGTTGACAGGCTGCTTGTTCGGCGGCCCACCGGGGCCGAGCAGGGTATCGACAAGGGCGGCGAGGCGGTCTGTTTCGCTTATGACTACGTCGGTGTATTCGTGCAGTTCCACATTTTCCAGCTGGCGCTCGAGGAGTTGGGCCGCACCGCGGATGCCGCCGAGTGGGTTTTTGATTTCGTGAGCAAGCTGGCGAATCATTTGCCGGCCGGCTCCGTGCTGTATTAACAGTGCGTTCTCGCGGCTTATCTGCGTACGTCGCGTTACGTCGGTGACCTCGACCAGCAATCTGGCCTGGTCGATTGCGACCGGCGAGACGTGGCAGTCGATCACGCGCTCTTCAGAATGAACCTCGCTTGGTGCGAGCCGAATCTCGTTGGCGTAGTGATCCCCGGTGACCGCGACACGACTTAGAATCTCACGCATCTCCGGTTCGTCGTCCACGAGTTGCAGCAGCGATTGGCCGCGTGCGCGCCGGCTGCTGATACCAAGAATGTTTTCTGCTGCCGGATTCAGGTCAACGATAAGCAAATGCTCATCCAGCAAAATGACGCCCGCACTCAGGCTGTCGAGAATGTTGCGTGAGTTGCCTTGCAGCGGGCCGTCGCCCGACCCGGCGTTTCCTAGCGGACGGTGCTCTGTTGGACGTAAAAGCGATTTGTCCGTGAGCGAATCATCATCGTGCCCGTCTCGTCCAGCACCTCTGCCTGGAGGTTGTGAACGCCGCGGTATACGTTCTGCAGCTGGAAGCTCGTTCCGGCAACCATCTGGGGTGTCCCGTCGAAGTAGATCCGCACCTGGTGTCCGGGCTGCAAGGCCGGGTTCAGGGAAAGAGAAACGTTGAGGACGCCCTCTATGTTCCATAGCGTTTCTTCGGCGCCGGGTGACGCGACTTCAAGGCTGTCATAGCGAATCGGGCCAGCGGTGTCGTCGGCCGGCTCGGCGTCGGCATTGCTGCTGGTCGAGCGACTGCGTGTCGAGAGCGACTGACTGGTGTTTGGCTCGTCGAGGACAATGAGTTCTGCGCCCGGTTGCGGGCGATCGGAATAATGGACGACGCCTTCATCGTCCGTCCACATCCAGGTGTCAGCGACGGCGATGCCGGCGACAAGGAGGCCCAGGAGGACGAGAATCGTTCGTATTTCCATGCAGTTAGCATAGCAGTGTAAGCGTGTTTCCGGCTAGTGACCGGGCGGCGAAAAATGCCGCCCGGTTCACAGTTTTCGCCTTTAGAGGCTGTAGTACATGTCGAATTCGACGGGATGCGTCGCCATGCGCAGGCGCGTGACGTTTTCCATCTTGAGGTCAATGTAGGCGTCGATCAGGTCGTCGCTGAACACGTCGCCCGCCTTCAGGAAGTCGCGGTCATTGTCGAGTTCGCTCAGCGCCTCTTCCAGAGAGAAGGCAACCAGCTTGAGTTCCTTCTCTTCCTCGGGCGGCAGGTCGTACAGATCCTTGTCCATGGCGTCGCCCGGATGGATCTTGTTCTGGATGCCGTCGAGGCCTGCCATCATCAGCGCAGCGAAGGCGAGGTAAGGGTTCGCGGTGGAGTCCGGGAAGCGCACCTCGATGCGACGACCTTTCGGGTTGGCGATGTAAGGGATACGAATCGAGGCAGAACGGTTGCGCGCCGAGTATGCAAGAATCGTGGGCGCTTCGAAGCCCGGGACGAGACGCTTGTAGCTGTTTGTCGACGGGTTTGCAAAAGCGTTGATTGCCTTGGCATGTTTGATTACGCCGCCGATGTAGTAAAGCGCCGTTTCCGACAGGCCGCCGTAGCCATCACCCGAGAACAGGTTTTCGCCGTCCTTGAACAACGACTGGTGCACGTGCATGCCGTTACCGTTGTCGTTAACGAGCGGCTTGGGCATAAAGGTCGCGGTCTTGCCATACGCATGCGCAACATTGTGCACAGCGTATTTCATGATCTGGACCTCATCGGCCTTGCGGACCAAGGTATTAAATTTAGTGCCAATTTCGCACTGTCCAGCCGTTGCCACCTCGTGGTGATGCACTTCGGTGATGACGCCAAGCTCTTCGATCGCCAAACACATGGAACCGCGAATGTCGTGTAATGAATCAACCGGCGGTACCGGGAAATAGCCGCCCTTGACCGTCGGACGATGGCCTCTGTTGCCTTCTTCGTAGCTGCGATCGGTATTCCAGGCGCCTTCCTCGGAATCAACCTTGTAGAAGCAGCCCTGCATCGTGTCGTCCCACGTAACGTTGTCGAACACGAAGAACTCGTTCTCCGGACCGAAGTAGGCCGCATCAGCCACGCCGGTCGACTGCAGGTAGGCCTCGGCGCGTTGCGCGAGTGATCGCGGACAACGGTCATAGCCCAGCATCGTTGACGGTTCGACGACGCCGCAACGAATATTCATGGTTGTCTCGTCGGGGAAGATGTCCAGAACGGCAGAAGCCGGGTCCGGCATCAGGATCATGTCCGACTCGTTGATGCCCTTCCAGCCAGTGATCGAGGAACCGTCGAACATCTTGCCATCCTCGAACAGATCGTCGTCGATGGTGTGTGCCGGCACCGTTACATGTTGTTCTTTGCCAATAGTGTCCGTGAAACGAAAATCGACGAACTTGACCTCGGCCTCTTTAATAAGGGCCATTACCTCTGCGGCTGTCATGGGGTTTCCTCCGGTATTCATGCAGTCAAAAAAAGCGGCCGCAGCATGCGGCCCATTAACTCTCCTGATTGCATGAAGTGTGCCAAAATGGGGCGTCGTGTAAGCGATTGTTTTTTAACAAATTGCCGCGCGACGGGGCGCCCTGTTCGCACCATTATAGGGCATGTGGTGCCCGCTTCGCACCATTTTAGTGCGGGCCTCGAGGCGGCCTCGGCCAAGGCCCGCCGCGTTTGGGTCTGAAAGCCCTCTACAGCACCAAAAGTCGTTATACTTCGCGCCTTTACCACCACCTGAAACACTCGAATGAATACCGAGACATCGCCCGCGGCGCTGAGCTTCCAGGACCTGATCCTCAGGCTCCAACAGTATTGGGCAGAGCGTGGCTGCGTGATCATGCAGCCCTATGACATGGAAATGGGCGCAGGCACCTTTCACCCGGCAACGTTCCTGCGAGCGGTTGGCCCGGAACCCTGGTCAGCCGCCTACGTGCAGCCCAGCCGCAGGCCGACGGATGGCCGTTATGGTGACAACCCTTTCCGCCTGCAGCATTACTACCAGTACCAGGTCGTACTGAAACCGTCGCCGGACGACATCCAGGAAATGTACCTGGGTTCGCTCGAAGCCATTGGCATTGACCCAACCGTTCATGACATTCGTTTTGTCGAAGACAACTGGGAGTCGCCAACGCTCGGCGCATGGGGCCTCGGCTGGGAGGTGTGGCTGAACGGCATGGAGGTTACCCAGTTCACTTATTTCCAGCAGGTCGGTGGCCTTGAGTGTCGGCCCGTAACCGGCGAGATCACTTACGGTCTCGAGCGTCTCGCCATGTACTTGCAAAATGTGCAGAGCATTTTCGATCTCGTCTGGACAGACGGGCCGCTGGGTCGCATCACTTACGGTGACGTCTATCACCAGAACGAATTCGAACAATCGAAATTTAACTTCGAGGAGGCGGACGTCGACGCGCTCTTCAGGACATTCGATCATGCCGAACACGAATGTGAACGATTGATCGAGCTGGATCTTGCCTTGCCCGCCTATGAGCAAATGTTAACGGCGTCGCATACGTTCAACCTGCTCGACGCACGTCAGGCAATCTCCGTTACCGAAAGACAGCGGTTCATTCTGCGCGTGCGCGCCATGTCACGGTCGATCTGCGAGGCGTATTACGCAAGTCGCGAAGCGCTCGGGTTCCCGATGGTCGAGTCTGTTGCTCAAGGGAGCTCGTCATGAGTAAGGCTGACGACTTTCTTGTAGAAATCGGCACAGAAGAGTTGCCGCCAAAAGCGCTGCGTTCGCTGATGGACGCGTTCGCCGCAAACCTCGCGACCGGCTTCGATGATGCACGACTCTCACATGGCAAGGTACACGGCTACGCAAGCCCACGACGCCTGGCCGTAAAGGTTACGAAGCTCGCGCACGCGCAGGATGATCGCTCGGTTGAGCACAAGGGCCCGCCCACAAAGGTTGCCTTTGATGCCGACGGCAACCCCACCGCGGCGGCCACTGCCTTCGCGACCAAGTGCGGCACAAGCATCGACGCGCTCGAGCGCATCGAAACTGACAAGGGCGAGTGGCTTGTGTTTAATGCCCTCGAGCGCGGCAAGCCTGCCGCGGAGTTGTTGCCGGAAGTTATCGAACGCGCCCTCGCGGCGCTGCCCATTCCGCGCCGCATGCGCTGGGGTTCAGGCGATGCCGAGTTTGTGCGCCCCGTTCACTGGGTTGTGTTGCTGCATGGCAAGAGCGTGATCGATGCGTCGATCATGGGCATCACAACCGGCCAGGCGTCACGCGGCCATCGTTTCCACTCATCGGGACCAATTTCGATTCCATCACCCGGCGACTACCTTGATGTGCTTGAGAACGAAGGTTACGTCATCGCCGATTTCAAGCGACGGCGGGAGATGGTACGCGAGGGTGTCGATGCCGCGGCGGAACAGGCCGGTGGTTCTGTTGTAGATGGCGAGTCGCTGTACGATGAAGTAGCCGCGCTCGTGGAGTGGCCCGTGCCGATCGTCGGTGCGTTTGATGAGCCCTACCTTGAACTGCCTCGCGAAGTTGTCGTGTCGACGCTGACCGGGCACCAGCGTTATTTCCCCGTCGCCGATAACAGCGGCAGACTGTTACCGCACTTCATTACGGTTGCCAACATACAAAGCAAAGACCCCGAACAGGTGATCGAGGGCAATGAGCGTGTGATTCGTCCACGCCTGGCGGACGCCGCGTTCTTCTGGGAGAGCGATCGCAGGAAATCACTGGCTGATCGTCAGGAATCCTTGCGCGATGTCGTCTACCAGCGTGACCTCGGCAGCGTCTTCGACAAGAGCCAGCGCATCGCCAAGCTGGCGGCCTGGGTGGCTGGCGAGCTCGGCGCGGATGCGAAGGTCGTCGCGCGCGCTGCCGCCCTCGCGAAGTGCGACCTTGTGACCGGCATGGTGGGTGAGTTTCCTGACCTGCAGGGCACCATGGGTCGCTACTATGCGATCGCCGATGGCGAGCCCGCAGCGGTTGCCGATGCCATAGCCGAGCAGTATCAGCCTCGTTTCGCCGGCGATGCGCTGCCCGACACCCAGGCGGGACAGATTCTGGCGATTGCGGACAAGCTCGACACATTGGCGGGCGTGTTCTCGATCGGCAAGAAGCCGAGCGGCAATCGCGACCCGTTCGGCTTGCGGCGCGCCGCCCTCGGTATCGTGCGCATTCTCATTGAATGCGGCATCGACGTTGACCTGAAAGCAATGATCGAGCGTGCCGTCGCCGGCCAGCCGGACGCAAAAGCAGCCGCGGAGGCGCTGTGCACCGACCTTTACGCATTCATAAGTGACCGCCTGCGTGGTTACTGCCTGGATCGCGACTCGGGCCTTGGTATTGAGACCTTCGAGTCTGTGATGGTTCGCGAGCCGGTATCGCTGGTCGACTTCGATCGGCGGCTTGCGGCCGTGCAGACCTTTGCGCGCCTCGAGCAGGCCGAAAGCCTCGCGGCCGCGAACAAGCGTATCGCCAACATTCTGCGCAAGGCCGGCGACCCGACGGGGCTCAATGTAGCGACCCCGCTCCTTGAGCAGGATGCCGAGCGTGCATTGCACAACGCGCTTGAAAATGCGCGCAAGAAGGTAGGCCCGATGCTCGAACAGCGTCGATATGCAGAGATCCTGAACGAACTGGCTGATTTGCGGGACCCTGTTGATCGCTTCTTCGACGACGTGATGGTAATGGCGGAAGACGACGCCGTGCGCAACAACCGTTTGGCGATGTTAAGCGAACTTCGTGACTTGTTCCTCGATGTTGCAGACATTTCCCGGCTCTCCATAGGCTGATATGGCGACGGTTGTCGGTGCAAAGGGCCTTTTGATTCTCGATCGTGATGGCGTGATCAACCAGGACTCGGCCAGCTTCGTAAAATCACCCGAAGAGTGGCTGCCGCTGCCGGGCAGCATCGCCGCTATCGCGCGCCTGAGCCGTGCCGGCTACACGGTGGCGGTCGCGAGCAACCAGTCGGGGCTTGCCCGCGGGTTGTTCGATCGCAACGCCTTGCGCGCCATGCACCGCAAGCTGCGCCGGCTCGTGAGCAACGAGGGCGGCAGGGTTGACCGCATCGTGGTGTGCCCCCACGGCCCTGACGATGGCTGCCGCTGCAGGAAGCCGAATCCCGGACTACTGACGCGCCTGGCGCGCCACTATGGCGTGAGCCTCGTCGGCGTACCCGCTGTTGGCGATTCGCTGCGAGACCTGCAGGCCGCGGCTGCCGCGGGCGCGACGCCAATTCTGGTGCGCACGGGTAATGGCGAGAATACCCTGAAGAACCTGCCTGCGGCCATGCGCGACGTTCGCGTCTATGACGACCTGGCCGCGTTCGCGACGGACACGTTGAGACGATGAACAGATGATTCAATGGTTTCGCTCATTGCTGTTCCTGACCTTCGGGTTTTTGTCGGTTGTGATCTATGCGGTCGTGGTGATGCTGATGTTCTGGGCACCGAAGTCCTGGCTGCATGCGCTGGTCGTCAATTACTGCAACCTCGCCCTCTGGGCCGGCGACTTTTTCTGCGGGATGAAGGTTGTTGTCGAGGGTCAGGAAAACATCCCGGACGAACCCAGCGTCATCATGATCAAGCACACGACCACGCTCGAGACCTACGGCCACGTTCCCTTCTTCCCCACGACCGCGTGGGTGGTCAAACGCGAGCTGGTCTGGGCGCCGATCTTTGGCTGGGCCATCGGGCTGGTGCTCGAGCCGATTGCGATCAAACGCAGCGCTCGCAGCAATGCGGTGAAACAGGTCATACGCCAGGGAAAGAAGAAGCTGGCAAAAGGCATATGGGTAACGATCTTTCCGGAAGGCACGCGCATGCCACCCGGCGAGACCCGCAAGTATGGGGTGTCCGGTGCAGCGCTCGCCCAGGAGGCGAACGTGATGATCGTTCCGGTGGCACACAACGCGGGTGACTTATGGCCGCGCCTCGTGTTCACCAAGCGCCCGGGTATCGTTCGTTTTTGCATCGGTCCTCCGATTAGCGCACAGGGGCGCCCGCCCAGGGAGACAAACCTTGTTGTGCAGGAATGGATAGAGAACAAGATGCAGGAGATCAGCACGACCTATCAGGATAAGCAGCGGGCCGAATGAACTATCTCAAGAAGCCCCATCTCGTCCGCTCGCGTTTCGCGACGCCGTAGTTGGTTTACCGGTCGCCGCCGACAGACCGGCCCAGCGCTTTAATCTCGTCGGCCTGGCCGGGCTCCAGCGCGTAGAGCGCCTTGATTCGACACCCACGAAACGTATCGACCTTCGGATACAGTGCGCGTGAATCCTGACGAACATCGGGCTCAACCCGCCCATCAAAACGTTTCGTGCAGCGGCTGTAGTACTCGAGCAGGTAGTCCTCTCTGCGCGTACTAACAATGATGTAGAGCTCACTGGCACTGCTCGAGGAAAGCTGCTCCAGCGTGCGGATAGAGTTGACCGATGCGAGCTCATTCACTTCAATAAAGTCTGCGATTGCCGTTTCCTCGCGGCGGCCTTGCTCGTCATCCAGTGCCGCACAGGCGGTCAGCAAAACCGCAGCGATCAATAATGCATTAATTTTCATGGCGCTCATCTATCTATCCTTGTACATCGTCTCCACCCGGGAGACTGCATTGGGAAACGCAGCAATCCAGCGCTCGATGTCGGCGCGCATGGCCTCCGGCGCCCGGTCTCTTTCGATACGCACATTATCCGCTTTGCCGCCTCCGTAACCCTCCGGCATCAGCCAGAGGCCGGTAAACGCGGCGAACGTCAGGTCCGTGTAGTTGATTTCATCACCGCCGAGCAAGGACGTTCGGCCGTCGGTGAGATCGGCATTAATGTCGCCCAGCAGCGCTTCGATCCGCGCTACCGATCTGGCAAAGTGCTCGTCGTTGATCTTGAACGAAAAGCGAATCATGAATGCCAGGAGCGGATAGAGAACCCGCAGCGCGAGGCGCTGCCATGCCGGCGTGGCCGGATCGTCTCTGCCCCAGGCGTGCAGGGTGAGCTCGCGGTCCTGGAGTATGTGGTAGTAAACCCAGACCTGCAGGCTGACCCCGTAGCCATCGAGCCGATGCTCAAACGCGACCCGCTCGGCGGTCGGCTCAAGAAACGCCGCCCTGTCCGGGCGCTCCGGCAAGTAGCGGCCGTAGACATAGCGGAGAATATCCGGTGAGTTGCCGATGACGGACCGGACTATGCCCGTCCTGACTTTCAGCTGTGGGACGGTGCGGCCACGAAAGTAGGCGCCCAGGGTGCCGCCCGACGTTTGCTCTTCGTAGTCGACACCAAGCCGGTCGAGGCTCCAGCGAACTTTTTCTACAAAGTGGCTGGCCGAGATGCTGGCGAGCACGAGATCGGGTGTGCGTTCCGGCGCGATAATACCAATCAGCGTAATAAGCCAGCGGCACAGCAGCAGCAGGATAACGATACCCGCTGCTGCTGCGACTGAAAGCCCGTACCACGCAACGATGACGGGCGCGGCAAATAAAACCGCCGCAAAGACAAGGCTGCGTTTATCGGTCACCGTCTTACCAGATCTTCACGCGCTCTTCGGGTGGCAGGTACAGCGCATCGTTCTTTTCAACACCAAAAGCCGCGTACCATTCGGGCACGTTACGAACGGGCCCGTTAGCGCGATAGACGCCCGGCGAATGCGGATCGGTCGCGATCTGCTGGCGCAGCGCCTCATCACGGGTGATTCCCCGCCAGACCTGGCCGAAACCAAGGAACACGCGCTGTATGCCCGTAAAGCCATCAATCACCGGAGGCTCTTCGCCGTCCAGTGACATCTGGTAGGCCAGCAGGCCGATCGTGATCCCGCCGAGGTCGCCGATGTTTTCGCCCTGCGTAAACTCGCCATTCACGGCAAGATCCTCGAATGGCATGAACGCGTCGTACTGTGCAATCAGCGCACCGGTGCGCTTCTCAAACTCAGCGCGGTCTTCGTCGGTCCACCAGTTGCGCAGCACGCCGTTGCCGTCGAACGTGCTGCCCTTGTCGTCGAAACCATGACCGATTTCGTGACCGATAACAGCACCGATCGCACCGTAGTTCACCGCGTCGTCAGCCTCCAGGTTGAAGAACGGCGGCTGCAGAATGGCGGCCGGGAACACGATCTGGTTTAGCGGCGGATTGTAGTAGGCATTCACCGTCTGCGGGTTCATACCCCACTCTGTGCGGTCAACCGGACCGCCCTGGCGTTCGAGCTGACGCTTGTATTCAGCATACGCTGCGCGCTCGATGTTGCCGTAGTAGTCGTCGGCCTCAATTTCCAGGGCCGAATAGTCGCGCCACTTATCCGGGTAGCCGATCATTGGCGTGAACTTCGACAGTTTATCGAGTGCCTGTACTTTGGTTTCCTCACCCATCCAGTCGAGCTCTTTGATGCTCTTCTCATAGGCCTTTACGAGATTGCCAACGAGCTCGAGCATGCGTTCTTTCGCTTCGGGCGGAAAGTGCTCCTTGACGTAAACCTTGCCGACCACTTCGCCGAGCAGGCCATCGACCGTCGAGACCGCACGACGCCAGTCGGGCCGCTGCTCTTCGGTGCCGGACAAGACCTTTCCGTAAAACTGGAAGTTCTGCTCATCGATATCGCGCGTCAGGCGATCGGCCGTATTGTTGATCGCGCTCCAGGTCAGGTAGGTCTTCCAGGTATCCAGGTCCGTGTCGGCAATGATGCCGTCGAGCGCCTTCATGTAGTCACGCGTGTAAACAACAACCTCCGAAAGATCCTGAATGCCGATCTCGGAGAGGTAGCCGTCCCAGTTGAATTCCGGCATAAGCTCCGAAAGGTCCGCGATCGCGAATTTTTTGTAGTTACCCGCGTAATCGCGCGCTTTCTCTTTCGTCATGTTTTCGGCCGCAAGGCGGGTTTCAAGCGCCATGACGGTCTGCGCCGCTTCGGCGCCACCCTCGATGCCGGCGAGATCGAACATCTTGCCGACGTGTTCAACGTACTTGGTTCGAATTTCCTCGGACGTCTCATCGTCCTTGAAATAGTACTCGCGGTCCGGCAGCCCCAGCCCGCTTTGGGCCATCAGAATTGCATACTGGCTCGGGTCGAGGAAGTCGGTCAGCTGCTGCGCTGCGAATGGCGCATCCAGGCCGCGCGTAATAGCTGACGCAAAGTAGACAGCGAGTTCGTCACGGCTGGAAATGGCATTGATCCGATCGAGCTCCGGCTGCAGCGGTTCCAGGCCGCGCGCGTTGCGTGTGTCCCAATCGAGGAAGGAGCTGTAGAGATCGCCGACTTTCTGCTCGTCTGTCCCCTTGGCGAAGTCGCCTGTTGCGGATTTCTCGATAATGGCCCTGACGGCGTCCTGCGATTCGTCACGCAGAATGTTGAACAGGCCATAACGCGCCTTGTCCGCCGGCATCTCGGTTTCCTTGACCCACGTTCCGTTCACGTAGGCAAAGAAGTCGTCGCCCGGCCTCACGCTGGTGTCCATTCCGGCAAGGTCTACGCCTGAGATGGGCGCCTGTGCGGGTCCGGTGGCCGTTTCTGCCGCTGGTTCGTCAGCCTTCTGGCTGCATGCGACAACAAACAGCAACGCAACGGCGCTGATAATCAGTTTTTTCACTGTTTCTCCCCTTTAGAAAGGTAGGGCGCAGCCGGCCTCCACCGGACGCGCTTGAGTACGTTTTTTAGGACTCGTTACCAACGAAATGATTCACCCTGAATGTCGGGTCAGACGTCGAGGTTCTCGACCGTCAGGGCATTCTTCTCGATGAACTCGCGACGCGGCTCAACCTGGTCGCCCATAAGCGTGGTGAAAATCTCGTCAGCCTTAACGGCATCTTCAATCTTCACCTGCATGAGACGGCGGGTTTCGGGGTTCACGGTGGTGTCCCAAAGCTGGTCGGGGTTCATCTCACCAAGGCCCTTATAGCGCTGAATCGACTGGCCGCGGCGGGCCTCGCTCATGAGCCACTCGACCGCATCAGCAAACGATTCGACCGACTGCTCCCGGTCACCACGTTTCACGAATGCGCCTTCGGACATCAGGTCGTTGAGCTTGGCGGCGAGCGCCATGATGTGCCGGTATTCATGGGTACCAAAAAACTCGCGCGGCAGGTAGCGGGTGGTGCCGAGGCCGTGTTGAACCTTGGTGATAGCGATTCGCACGCCCTCGCCGTCTTCGTCACCGCGATCAAGCACGGCGGTATAGCTTCCTCCGCCGCCTTTCTCGGCGCGATCTCCCGTGTGCTTCGGTAGCGCGGCGCTGAGCTGCTCGGCCCACGCGCCCAATACGTCGAGGTCTTCTGCGTCGGCGGCGGTGACCTCTGGCAGGCGGCTGAGGCAGCGCAGTAGCGCCTCTGCGTAGCGATTGGACAGGCGCGCAAGTATGTTTTCTACCGCAATGTATTCCTTCGCCAGCGTTTCGAGACCGACGCCGGTTAGCGCGGGCGCGCCCGCGTTGACGTACAGCGACGCACCGTCCATTGCGGCATTGAGTAAATAGCCGTCCAGCTCAGCATCGTCCTTGACGTAGACTTC
Organism: Gammaproteobacteria bacterium; assembly: GCA_024639825.1. Taxonomy (GTDB): domain Bacteria; phylum Pseudomonadota; class Gammaproteobacteria; order Steroidobacterales; family Woeseiaceae; genus UBA1847. The sequence goes on along the minus strand of JAHEGH010000017.1, from coordinate 37,131 downwards.
TTGTTTGCCGCGTTTGATTTTGTACAGCGGCGGCTGCGCAATATAGATGTGACCCCGCTCTATCAGCTCCTTCATTTGCCGATAGAAGAAGGTCAGCAGCAAGGTCCGAATGTGCGATCCGTCGACGTCGGCATCGGTCATGATGATGACGCGGTGGTAGCGCAGCTTGTCGGGGTCAAAATCATCGCGGCCAATGCCGCAACCCAGCGCCGTAATCAGTGTGCCAACCTCGGCGGATTGCAGCATCTTGTCGAAACGCGCTTTTTCGACATTAAGAATCTTTCCCTTGAGCGGCAGGATCGCCTGCGTGCGCCGGTCTCGGCCCTGCTTTGCTGAGCCGCCGGCGGAGTCACCCTCAACCAGGAACAGCTCAGATAGCGCCGGGTCTTTCTCCTGGCAGTCCGCTAATTTGCCCGGCAGGCCGGCTATATCGAGCGCGCCTTTGCGACGGGTCATTTCACGCGCTTTGCGTGCCGCCTCCCTGGCCCGCGCCGCATCGACTATCTTCGACACAATCGCCTTGGCCTCCTGCGGGTTCTCCAACAGGAACTCCTCAAGGCGCCCGGCCATCGCCTGCTCAACGATGCCTTTAATTTCAGATGAAACTAATTTGTCTTTGGTCTGTGAGGAAAACTTCGGGTCCGGTACCTTGACCGACAGCACGGCCGTCAATCCCTCTCGGGCGTCGTCACCGCTCGGCGTAAATTTGTCCTTGCGGGTGGAGAGCTCTTTTTCGATATAGGTATTCAGCGTGCGCGTCAGCGCCGACCGGAACCCGGCCAGGTGGGTGCCTCCATCGCGCTGCGGAATGTTGTTCGTGTAGCAGAACATATTTTCCTGGTAGCCGTCGTTCCACTGCAGCGAGGCCTCTACGCCGACATCGTCCCGCATCACCGAGAAATGAAACACGGCGCTGTGAATCGGCGTCTTGTTGCGATTGAGGTGTTCCACAAAGGCCCTGATGCCGCCCTCGTACTCGAAGACCTCTTCCTTGTTTTCTACGCGCTCGTCGACCAGGCGAATGCGGACGCCCGAATTCAGGAATGACAGCTCGCGCAGCCGGCGCGCCAGGATATCGTAGTGGAACTCGATATTGGTGAATGTGCCGGGGCTGGGCTTGAACCGAATCGTCGTACCCGTGCGGTCGGTGTCCCCGATCACCGCCAGCGGCTCCTGAGGTTCGCCGTGCACATACTCCTGCTGGTGGGTTTTGCCGTCACGGTGGATGGTAAGGACAAGGTGTTCCGACAGCGCATTAACAACCGAGACGCCGACACCATGCAGGCCGCCTGACACCTTGTACGAATTGTCGTCGAATTTACCGCCGGCGTGCAGGACGGTCATGATGACCTCTGCCGCCGAGTGCCCCTCCTCCGAGTGCATATCGACCGGTATCCCGCGGCCATCGTCGCTGACGGTGACCGATTCGTCGGCGTGAATCGTTACCGTTATCGTGTCGCAGTGGCCGGCCAGGGCCTCATCGATGGAGTTGTCGACAACCTCGAAAACCATGTGGTGCAGGCCGGTGCCATCGTCCGTGTCGCCGATGTACATGCCGGGCCGTTTGCGCACGGCCTCCAGGCCCTTTAACACCTTGATATTGCTGGAAGTATATTCTGTTTGGTCGGTCATCCGAGGTCCTTTCAATACAACCGGCGCATTGTATCAAAAATGGGGGTGCGAAGTACCCTCAGCGCTTTATATTTCAAGCCTTTTCAGGTGTTTTTAGCGGGGCTGACAACGCCGTGTTCCACGTGAAACATCGCGCTACCACCGCGAATATTCAAGGCGCCTTTTTCGAGGCTTGTCGCAACCACCTGGCAGCCGAGCCCGAGGACCGCCTCGAGCAGCCGCGACAATGAATCCGCATCGAGCTCCGCTGCCGGATCATCGAGCAGCAGCAACAACGGACGCTCCAGTGCGGTTTGCGCGGTCTCCGTAGCCGCCAGGATCATCGCGCTGGCCAGCAACTTTTGTTGCCCGCGGGAAACAAGCTTGCGGGCCTGACGCTCGTCGTACCGAATCTTCAGGTCGGCGCGATGCGGCCCCTGTTGGGTAGACCCGAGCTGCAGGTCTCGCTCCAGGCCCTCCTCCAAAGAACGATCAAGCGCCTTGTCCTTCATCCAGCCCTGCTGGTACTCAAACCCGAGCTCTGTGCCCAGCAGCCCAAGCCCGTATTCCCCAAGACTGTCCGACGCGATTTCCAGCGCCCTGCGCCGAGAGTCGTCGAGCGCCAGGCTCAACTCCACAAATTCCGCGTTCCAGCTCCTGATCGCCGCCGGGCTCGACCTCGCCTTGAGCGCCGCATTTCTCTGTTTGAGCGCGCGCCGAAACCGCCTCCACACCTCAAGATGGTCGTGTTCCACGTGGAACGCCACCCAGTCCAAAAACCGCCGCCGCAGCTCCGGGCCTCCTGCCACGAGGTTATGGACCTCCGGATCGATAACCTGCAACGGCAGCGCCGCTGCGAGCGCGGCTACCCCGCCATCGCCGCTCCCATCGACGCGAACCTCGAGACCTTCCTTGCTGTTGCGGACGCCAATACGCTGCGATCGCAGCTCTGTCTGCGTCTCACCGAACAAAACAAATTCCGACGCCCCGTGCCGAATCAGGTTTGTCGTTGTCGCGCCACGGAACGACTTTCCCCGGCCCAGATACGCCAACGCCTCCAGAAGACTCGTCTTTCCGGAGGCGTTCGCACCGTAGATCAGGTTGAACTCTGGGCTGAGCTCCAGCTCGGCATTTTCCAGGCAGCGAAAATTGCTGACCTTAAATCGGCGAATCATATCGACGCATCACCGATACTGATGGGCACCTCGTCCTAAAGCCGCATCGGCATGACCACGAAAGTGCAGTCGTCATTCCCGGGTTGTCGAATCAGGCAGCTCGAATTACTGTCCTGGACAGACAGCGTAACCTCATCGCTCTCGACAGCACCCAACGCATCCAGCAGGTAATTCACATTGAAGCCGATCTCGATGTCTTCACCGCTGTACTCTACTTCGAGCTCCTCCTCGGCCTCCTCCTGCTCAGGATTGTGCGCCTGGAGGACAACACCGCTATCCCGAATGACGAGCCGAATACCCCGGTATTTCTCGTTCGAAAGAATTGCCGTGCGCTGCAACGCTCCGCGGAACGCGCCTCTGTCCGCCTTCAATTCATTCGACGATTCCTTCGGTATCACCCGCTCATATTCAGGAAACCGACCATCGATGAGCTTCGAGGTAAACCGAATACCCTCCAGCTGAATCCGAATGTGGTTCGCGCCAAGCTCGATATTCAAATCGCCTTCGCCCGTCATAAGCCGCTGCAACTCCAGGACGCCTTTTCGGGGGACAATAACCTGCTGCTCATCTATCTTCCCATCGAGCGCCGCCTGGCAAAGCGCAAGCCGATGCCCGTCCGTCGCAACCGCGCGCAGATGCCCGCCCCCTGTCTCCAGAAGCATGCCGTTAAGGTAATAACGAACGTCCTGCTGGGCCATCGAAAAATGTGTCTTCTCAATCAGCCGCCCAAGCACATCCTGCCCAACGGTAATTGACTGCCCGGCCTTGATGTCCTCGACCACCGGAAACTCTGCTGCCGGCAATGTCGCCAGGTTGAACTTGCTGCGCCCACCTTTCACGGCCAGCTTCTCGCCGCTGACACTGACATTGATATCCGTTCCTTCCGGAAGCGCCCTGCATATATCGAGCAACTTGCGCCCCGACACCGTGATCTCACCGCCAGATTCCGTCTCCACATCTGCCTGGGCCACGAGCTCGACCTCGAGATCTGTCGCAGTAACCGACAGCTGGCCATCACGTGCAATTAGCAGGACATTGGAGAGTATCGGCATTGTCTGGCGACGCTCTACAACACCGATAACGGCCTGCAGAGGTTTCAACAGCGCTTCCCGAGCTGCGGTAAACTTCATAGGTTCCACCTGTTAATAAATATTGGAATATATATAATTATAGTTATTATTAAGCGAGCAAATGCCTGTGCATAACTTTTTTAATACTAACTAAATCAATGGCTTACAGTCGAAAAACAAGCTTAACAAAACATCAATCTACAGTAGGCCGCCTGTGTGTAGCTTGTGGATAAAAAAGAGCCGGATAGTTTTCCACCACTTATCCACATCATCCTGTCAACGTTCTCAACAAATTCAAATAATCGTCATCAACGCGCTTGTCCGTCTCGCGAAGCGACGCAATTCTTCGACAACCGTGCAATACGGTCGTATGGTCCCGCCCGCCAAATGCGTCCCCAATTTCCGGCAAGCTGTGGTTAGTCAGCTCCTTCGCGAGCGCCATGCCAAACTGCCTGGGTCGAGCGATCGATCGGGTCCTCTTCTTGGATAACAGGTCCCCGACCCGAATCTTAAAATAGTCGGCGACTGTTTTCTGAATGTTTTCGATAGAAACCAGCCGATCCTGTAGCGCAAGAAGGTCGCGTAAGGCCTCCTTCGCAAAATCGAGGTTGATTGCCCGCCCTGTGAACCGGTAATTGGCGATGACGCGCCTCAACGCGCCTTCCAGCTCCCGGACGTTCGAGCGAATTCTCTTCGCGATAAAAAATGCAACCTCATTCGGAAGTTCGATGCCCTCCGCTTGTGCCTTGCTGATCAAAATAGCCACCGACGTTTCCAGCTCCGGCGGCTCGATAGCCACCGTAAGGCCCCAGCCGAACCGTGATTTCAATCGTTCCTCAAGCCCGTTTACCTCTTTTGGATAGCGGTCGCAGGTCAAAATAATTTGTCGCTGGCCCTCGAGCAATGCATTAAAGGTATGAAAGAACTCTTCCTGAGAGCGCTCCTTGCCCGCGAAAAACTGAATATCATCGATAAGCAATGCGTCAAGCGTTCGATAGGCCCGCTTAAACTCTGAAATCTTGTTGTGCTGCAGGCCCTTGACCATATCGCTGACGAAACGCTCGGAATGGACGTAGCTGACACGAGCGGCCGGATCGTTCTTGATCATCGCGTTGCCGATAGCGTGCATCAGGTGGGTCTTGCCAAGGCCAACACCGCCATAAATAAACAGCGGGTTGTATGATTTGCCCGGGTTTTCGCCAACCTGTGTTGCTGCCGCCTTGGCCAGCTGGTTGCTCTTGCCTTCAACAAAACTTTCAAACGTAAACTGCGGATTCAGCCTGGGAACGACGGGGGCCTGGCCACCCGTTCTGATGGGGACAGCCTGCGGGCGTTTGTCGGTCGCGGCCCCGGCCGATGCCGGCGCCTCGCGAGAACCGACCTCAAGCAGCACCTCAACATTCGTCCCGTTGTCGTCTACGATCTCAAGAATGCGCTCAAGATGATGCTGCTGGAGCCAGTCGATCACGAATCGATTGGGGGCCAGAAGCCGCAAGACGGAGCCATCTTCAACCGCCTGAAGGGGGCGGATCCAGGTGTTGAATTGTTGCTCGGGAAGCTCCCCCTGCAGGACGCGAATGCACTCGTTCCAAAGCGTCGACTCAGCAGACAAGAGATTCCCCGGCTCGGCACAAAACGTGCCGAAATTCGTTATTGTGATCAAAGACGAGGCAGTCTATACCGTATCCTGTGGCCCCGCCAGATGCGGTTATCCACAGGCGCGGTCAGGCCGAAATTCCAATGTTTACATTAGTCTATTGACACTGTCTGGCCATCTGCGTACCCTTGCCGCCCTTCTTGAAGTACGGCCTTGCAGGGGCCGTTTTTGAACCGAATATTGGCCCTCAAAACGGGCACCGGGAAAGGCTATGAAACGCACATATCAGCCCAGCAAGATCAAGCGCGCACGCACGCACGGATTCCGTGCCCGTATGGCGACGAAAGCCGGGCGCCTCGTCTTGAAGCGCCGTCGCGCAAAAGGCCGCGCACGGTTGACGCCGTAACCCGCCATACGTCCTTCGCGACGACGAGTAACAATTCCAGGTTGACGAGCAACTCAGGTAACCGGTTCACGAGAAATAACCGGCTTCTTGATGCGGCGGCGTTCGGCCGCGTGTTTGACAAGGCTACCCGGAGCCGCGATCAACTATTTACCGTGCTCTGCCGGCGAAATCAGGCAAGCACCGGAAGGCTGGGTCTGGCAATCTCCAAGAAGCACTGCCGCCGAGCGACAGAACGTAACCGTATTAAAAGAATTATTAGAGAGTCTTTTCGCCAACAACAGGCATTACTGTCAGGATTGGATGTTGTCGTGATCAACCAGCCAGGAGCCACCGCGGCGAGCCGGCAGGACATCGCGGACAGCCTCGACAAACACTGGCTGCGATGCAGCAAGGCGAAAACCCAGGGGCCGCGTACAGATGGATAACCAACGACTGCTGATTTGGGCAATTTTTGCATTCCTCGCCTGGATTACCTACCAGACCTGGGTACAGGAATATGGGCCAAAGCCCGTAGCACCTGTTGCCGAGCAAGCCGCTGAAGACATCAGCGCACCGGGCACACCAGCAGGAGAGGACGAGCTCCCGGCTATTTCCGATGTGCCCCGGGCCGACGCGCTGCCGAGTTCCCCCGGCGTCACGGGCGAGACCGCTGCGATGACCGGTGCGCCAACGATCACCGTCAGTACGGACGTTTTCGATATCGTCATTAGTACGACAGGCGGCACGCTACAGGGCGCGACGCTAAAAGCCTATCCGGTCGCCAAAGACCAGCCCGACACCCTTGTGCGCCTGCTTGGGACTGACGGCAGAGAATATGGCCTGATCGAGTCGGGCGTCCGAGCCACAGGTGGCGCGGCGGAGGCCACGCACCTCGCAAGTTTCGAGACGGCTCGGCGCAGTTATGAGCTTGGTGGCGCCGACGAACTGGTCGTGCCGCTGACCTGGCAGGACGAAAGTGGCGTTACCGTCGAGAAGCGCTACCGCTTCACGCGCGGCAGCTACGCCGTCGGCCTCGAGCAAATCGTGACCAACGGCAGCGCGACACCCTGGCGCGGTGCCGAGTATGTTCGGATCAAGGGTCGCTCTATCGAAATGGAGCGATCGATGTTCGATGTCGACACCTACTCGTTTGTCGGCCCGATTGTCTACGACGGTGATAAATCGACAAAGCTGAAGCACGACGACCTCATTGAAGACGGCAAGTTTGAGTTCAGTTCACCCGCAGGTTGGGTGGGCTCCATCCAGCATCACTTCCTGCGTGCGGCGGTGCCAACCTCCGGCGTCGATTACAAATTTGATGTTCAGGCGACCGGTGACATTGCGACCAGCAGTGCGATTCGCCGCAGCCTGGTAACCATCTCGCCCGGCGCGACCGAGACCTTTGCGACCACGCTCTTCATCGGTCCCAAGCTGCAGGAACAGCTCGAACAAATCGATGAAACGCTAAAGCTCACCGTTGACTACGGTTGGCTGACCATTATTTCGCAGCCGCTGTTCTGGCTTCTGAGCTTCGTCTACGGCTTCGCCCAGAACTGGGGTGTCGCCATTATCGTTGTGACGTTCCTTATCAAGCTCGCGTTCTACAAGCTCACCGAGTCGAGCGGCCGCTCAATGGCGAAGATGCGCCAGATTCAGCCGCGAATGAAGGCGCTGCAGGACCGCTATAAGGATGACAAACAGGCTCTTAGCCAGGCGATGATGGACCTGTACAAGCGGGAGAAGGTCAACCCCGCTGCCGGCTGTTTGCCTATCCTGATCCAGATGCCGTTCTTCCTGGCGTTCTACTGGGTGCTGCTTGAAAGCGTCGAGATGCGCCAGGCGCCGTTCGCGCTCTGGATTACAGACCTCTCGACGCGTGATCCTTACTTCATACTGCCGTTGATCATGGGCGCCGCGATGTTTGGTCAGCAAAAGCTGAATCCCGCACCGGCCGACCCTGTGCAGGCCAAGGTCATGCAGATCATGCCGATCATGTTCACGGTCTTCTTCGCGTTCTTCCCGTCAGGCCTCGTGCTTTACTGGGTAACCAATACGCTGTTGTCGATCGCGCAGCAGTGGAAGATCAACAGGGTCGTGGAGGCCGAGTCCAAGGCCCACAAGGCCAAATCGAGCGGCAAGAAAACAAGCTAACGTCGCGATCAGGTCTATCGAGAATGCCCGCCAGCGGCCGACCAACGGCATTTGGGAAGGCGGTGGTTTTGCTCCGCAGATCTTGGGCACCTGTGGTTTCATACGCCTGTGAATAATCTCTCAGACACCATCGTCGCGCGGGCAACGCCACCAGGAACGGGCGGCGTCGGAATCGTGCGCGTATCGGGACAACAGACCGAGGCCATCGCGCGAACATTACTGGGCAGCCTGCCAGAACCGCGTACCGCAACCTACCGCAGTTTCCGAAACGCGGCAGGCGAGCGGCTCGACACCGGTCTTGCCTTGTATTTCCCGGCACCTGCATCCTTCACGGGCGAGTCGGTTCTTGAGTTACACGGGCACGGTGGGCCGGTGGTCATTTCCCTCGTGGTTGATGCCATCGTGGATCTGGGCGCGCGACAGGCGGAGCCCGGCGAGTTTTCAAAACGCGCGTTTCTCAACGACAAACTCGACCTGGTTCAGGCGGAAGCGATCGCCGATTTGATAGGCAGTGGTACGGCGCAAGCCGCACGCGCTGCATTGCGTTCCTTGTCGGGAGCGTTTTCCAGGTCCGTCGACGCGCTGGCGGAGCAACTGGTTCGGTTGCGCATGCACGTGGAGTCGGCCATCGACTTTCCTGAAGAGGAAATCGACTTTCTTTCCGACGATGCGCTGCAGGTGCGCATAGACGAGTGCGCGACGGCCTTTGACATACTGTTATCCGAGGCGCGGCAGGGGCGCGTCCTCCGTGATGGTTTCCAGGTTGTCATTGTTGGCAAACCGAACGCGGGCAAGTCGAGCTTGCTGAATTTGCTCAGCGGCCAGGAGGCCGCCATCGTTACCGAAGTTGCTGGCACAACGCGCGACGTTCTCAGGGAGCAAATCGACATCGACGGACTGGCCGTCGAGCTTGTGGACACGGCAGGACTGCGGAACGACCCGGACCGCATCGAGGCCGAAGGCATACGCCGCGCACGCGAGGCTTTGGCGCATGCAGATGCGGCGCTCTGGATTCAGGATGCGACGGATACCGAACAGGAGGCGCCCACCGAAAACCTTCCTGAAGGCCTGCCGGTCACAATCGTACATAACAAAATCGATCTGAGCGGTGACAAGCCCGGCCTGACCGATGGAGAGGTGTTCCTTTCTGCTCAGACGGGAGACGGTGTGGACGCGCTGCGTCGCCGCATCAAACATATTGCCGGTTACGAAAACCAGGGCGAAGGCGCATTTACGGCGCGGCGCCGCCACATCAAGGCGCTGGAGCGGGCCGCGGGTCACTTTGCAACGGGCCGCGCGGCGCTGGAAGAGGCGCGCGCGGGAGAACTGCTGGCCGAGGAGCTGCGCCTGTCGCAGCAAGCGCTGGGTGAAATTGTGGGCAACGTCACAGCAGATGACTTGCTTGGACGAATATTCTCCGAGTTCTGTATCGGCAAATAGGCCGAAATTCCATCACAAAAGGATCAGCTCCCCATCAGGTACGCCGGGGCCGGATCTTTCAATGTGTAAACCCCAAATTGAGGGGCCGCCCACCGGGTGGACATCATTTACTAATGGTCGGCCTGATCGGCCACCGAGGAGAACACATGTTTAGGAAACTTTTGTTGGGCACTGCGCTCACTTTTGCTCTGTCACCAGCCTTTGCCAGTGACCTCAGCTATAACTTCGTCGAAATCGGCTACGTTGACGCGGAGCTCGACGACGACCTGGCCGGGTTCAGCTTCGATGGCGACGGCTTCCGTATCGGCGGTTCGTTCGAGGTAGGCGAGAACTGGTTCGTCGCAGCGGGCTACAGCACGCTCGGGTTTGATTTTGGCATTGACCTTGACCAGATCGCCGTTGGTGGCGGCTATCACACTGGAATCTCGGATCGAACCGACTTCTTTGCCACGCTTTCCTACCTGCAAGCCGAGGTCTCGGCAGGCGGATTCGGTTCCGTCGATGAGGATGGCTACGGTATCGCCGTCGGAATCCGCAGCATGCTTACCGATAATGTTGAGCTGAATGGCAGCATCGGCTACTCGGACCTTGGCGACGGCGCTGACGGTACCGCGTTCAACGCAGGGGCGCTCTATAGCTTCACGGACAACTTTGCGGTTGGGTTTGACATTGGAATTGAAGAAGATGTGACGCTGTACGGCCTCGGAGCCCGGTTCTACTTCGGGAACTAAGGCCGAAAACGCGGTTCGGTGATCGACATTTCGGTCACCGGACCGTACTTCGCAATGTCATCGCGAATGACGTCGGCATCGCCGATGATGATAAAGATAAGCCCGTCCCGGTCGGGGTAGACCTCGGCGATAGCTTTCGCCACGCTATCTTCTGTCGCCGCGGCGAGCGCCGCGCCGTACTCGTCGATATAACCACGATCAAGCCCGTGCTGCTCCAGGAATGCGAGCATGTTTGCGACGGCCGACCCCGTCTCAAGGCTGGGCGGAAACTGACCCATGATGTAGTTGCGCGCCGATACCATCATGGCGTCGTCCAGGCCGCCGTCAAGCAAGCGCCCCAATACACTGATGGCGAGGTCTATTGCTTCGACCGTTGTGCCGGTCTCAGTAAATGACTTGATCATCACGGAGCCGGGCTGCGCGCGGCGGTCGACCGTCGACCGGGCGCTGTAGGTCAGCCCGGTATTTACACGCAACTCGGTCACGAGCATCGATGTAAACCGGCCGCCAAAAACCGTATTCGCGAGATTGAGCTCGGCGCGCTGCGGATAGTCAATCGCAACACCTTTGTCACCGAACCAGAAATAGGTTTGCGTCGCGCCGGGCTTGTCGACAAGCAGGACTCGCGGTCCGGGCGCGGTTTCAGGCGCGGGGACGCTGACGAGCTCGCCGGCTGCCGGTGCCCAGTCGCCGAACACGCGGCTCAGCCTGGCCTTGAGAGCAGCAAGATCGAAGTCGCCGACGACCGAGACGATCAGCCGATCGCCGCCAAAGTTATTCCCATAGTGCTCTATCAGGTCAGCATGCTTGATATCAGCAAGAGACGCCTCGCTGCCGATGGTGGGGCTACCATAAGGGTGGTCGCCGAACAGGAAGCCGTTCGCGTAGTAGGGCAGGAGGTCATTCGGATCGGCGTCTTTCGCCGCCCTGATCAGGCCAATGGTGCGTTCCCGCTCCTTGATGAACTCGGCCTCGGCAAGCGTGGGTCGCTGTAACGCGTCAGAGACGAGCTCGATCATGAGCTCAGTATCACGAGACAGGAACTCTGCCGAGACCGCGACGGACTCGACGTCGGCGCTTATTGACAGGCGGCCGCCAACACCGGCAGCGGCGGCCGCGAACTCGGCGGCGCTTCGGTCGCCGGCGCCTTTCTGCATGACCGTCGCAAGCAGCTCTGTCAGCCCGGCTTTGTCAGCCGGATCGGTGACGCTACCACCGCGAACCACGGCCCGCAGGCCGATCAGGGGAACGTCGTGCTTCTCACTAAGCAGCAGCACCACACCATTCTCAAGCTCGACACGCTCGTAGTCCGGCAACGTGATATCGGCAGACCAGGCAAATCCAGCGAGCAGCAACAAAAAGATACACAGGGAAGACCTCATTGTTCACCCCCATCAAGCGGTGCACGCAACACGCCAACCGTCATGTTGCTGCGTCGCAGGACTTTGGCGGCAACCGCCTGCAGATCAGCGGCCGTCGTAGCGCTCAACTTTTCAGGAACCGCAAACAGGTTCTCGTAATCACCCGTATAAATTTCGTAGTTACCGAGAGCAGACGCCTTGCCGTTGATCGTCTGCAGCGATCGCCAAAATGATGCGATTCGGAGGTTGCGCGCCTTGGTTAGCTCCTCGGCGGTGACGCCTTCCAGCACAACATCGTCAAGCAGGCTGAGCAGGCTCGCCTCGGCCGCGAGTGGATCGCCGCCCGGGGGCAACGTCATTGCAAAATAGGCCAGCCCCGGATCGAAGCCGCCCGACTGCCAGGCATTGACGTCCAGCGCTATCTGCTCTTCTTCTACCAGGGCCTGGTGAAGGCGCGACGAACTACCCTCAGCGAGAATGGCCAACAGCAGCTCAAGGTGCAGTGTTTCCGGATCGTTTTCCGCCCCGGCGTGGAACACAACATGCAACAGTGGCGTCTGCGCGTCGGCCTCCACAAGCACGCGGCGTTCGCCCTGCTGTTCGGGCTCAACCGTGGTGATCGCGGGTGGCGGGCGCTGCCGCGGTAATGGCGACAGGTACTGGTTGGCGAGCAGGTAAATCTCTTCCGGCGTGACATCGCCGGCAAAAATCATCGTGAGGTTGTTCGGCGCGTAGTAAGTCTTGAAGAAGTCTTCGAGATCGCGTTGCGTCCAGCTTTCGATATCGGACGGCCAGCCAATCACCGGGTTCTGGTAAGGATGCGCAACATACGCGGTGGCGCGCACCTGTTCGTATAGCCGTCCGAAGTTGTCATTGTCGATTCTTAACCGACGCTCTGAGTAGACCGTCGTACGTTCGGTCTCGACCACGTCGGGGTCGATCGCCAGGCGCATCAGCCGGTCGCTCTCAAGTTCGAAAATCTTCTTCAGGGCGGAGCGCGGGAACCAGTCCTGGTAAACCGTCAGATCGTTGCTGGTGTAGGCGTTATTGGCACCGCCAGCGGCCTCCATCTCCTGGTCAAACTCACCCTGTTCCCGCGTCTCGGAACCGTTGAACATCATGTGCTCAAAAAAGTGCGCGATGCCCGTTATCCCGGGATACTCGTTTCGGCCGCCGGCGCGGACAAAGTTGTACAGGACAACGTTGGGGATGTCGTGATCGGGCCAGACGATGATTTCGAGGCCGTTCGGCAGGTTGAACGAGGTAATCTCTCGCGGGACTTCCGCCTTTGCAGAGAAGTCGAAGACGGGCTTGAGCGGTATTTCCTCGAGTACCAGCGGCGGCGGCGGCTCGAATTCGGGGAGCAGCTGTTCACCGATCACAGCGGCAACGCCGAGCACGGCGAGGACGGCCACGGCCGCGTTCAGCTTTTGCCCGGTCTTGTAAACAATCGATTGGGTCTGGTCAACCTCGACTGCCTTCTTGATCCCAACCGGTGTGATCTCGTAAGTCCACGCAAAAATCAGCGCAACGGGAAAACCGATAGCAAGCAGCAGCAGAATGTAGTCGGACACCCAGGCCGACAGACCCACACCGCCGACCAGGTGGCTGACGATCCAAACGAGCAGCCAGCTGGCGACGGCGTAAAGCAGTGCGACCTTGATGACATTGCGGCGCCGTAGTTCGGAGAACAGGGACATGGGAGATATTCTAGCCGAGCAGGCCCTCTCTACGATACAGGCGGGCACATGCCCAGGTCAGGATAATACCGATAACGAGCGTGCTGGCGACTGAGATCGCGACGTGCAGGCCGTTAATGGGTTCATTTTTGACCATATCGACGAGCAGCAGGTGCTGGCTCAGCGACGGGATGAACATGAATTCGGTTCGCGGTCGCAGCGTCAGGATGCTGACGATGAGAATCGGCATCGTTGGAGCAATCAGCACGACGCTCAACCAGGTTTGCGCCTCGCGATAGCTCTTTGTGAAGGACGCGACCAGCGTCATAAGCGCTGCGCCCACCAGGATAAACGGCAGGAAAATCGCCAGCGCCGCGAGCACGACGGACGGACCAAAGTTCGGGGTCATACCGAGCTGCTCGAGAGGCATGAACTTAAGCGCGACATAAAACGCGCTCAGGCTAAGCATCAGTGACAAGGTCATGAACAGGCAGGTAGCCGCAATCTTGCCGTAGATCAGCTGATCCCGCGTGACCGGTAACGAGAGCAAAGGCTCGAGAGAGCCGCGCTCGCGTTCGCCTGCGGTTGTATCAATTGCGAGGTACATGCCGCCCATCAGGGCCGCAAACACAAAAAAGTAGCTCATCATGCCCAGCAGCATGGCGGAGCGCCCACTCGGCGTGGACACGTCGACCTGGTCGATATTCAGGGGCTGCAATGCGCGCGGATTGATGCCGCGGGCGATTACACGGGTTCCGGCAAGCACCTGTTGGTAGGCAAGCAGCGCATTGCGCGCGCGACGCGCATCGCGGTCCGCGTCGCTATTGGCCTGGTCGGAGATGAGTGCGATCCTGGCCGGGATCATTTCGCCAAGCTGCTCGCCGAAGGCTTCTGGAATAACCAGCACGACATCATGGGTACCGACCTTCACGGCCTCCATCGCCGCCGCGGTATCGGCAGGGCCATCGATCGCGTCGATATTTCGGCTGCGCAGGAACGACACGAGGTTCGGCGCATACTCCTGGCCTATGACGGGCAGCTTAAGTGTCGTCTCGGCGCTTTCCAGCGAGCGTTCGATCGACAGATTGATAACGAATGCGAACAGTACCGGACCGAAGATGGGCCCCATGAGCAACGCGGAGCCGAGCGTGCGGCGATCGCGGAAATTATCGAGAACCTCTTTCAGGAAAACCGTCAACAACGTGCCCATTATTCCGGCTCCACCATATGGATGGCCTGGACGAACGCGTCCTCGATGTCGTCGCAGCCGGTGCGCTCGCGGATGCCCTCAATCGAATCGTCGATGGCCACACGACCATGCGCGATGATGCAGATGTCATCACAGAGTGCCGCAACCTCCTGCATGACGTGACTCGAAAACAGGACGCAACGGCCATCGTCTTTCAGCTTGAGTATTAACTCCCGCAGTGAACGTGTCGCCATGACGTCGAGGCCGTTTGTGGGCTCGTCAAGAATGATGTTTTGCGGGTCGTGCACGAGCGCGCGGGCCAGCGACACCTTGGTGCGCTGGCCCTGCGAAAAGCCCTTGGTGCGGCGTTCGGCGAACTCGCCTATTTCCAGCAGTTTCACGATCTGGTTGACGCGATCGTCAACCTCTGACCGGTCGAGGCCGCAGAGTCGCGCAAAGTAGGCGATGTTCTCGCGCGCGGTGAGGTGCGGATACAGGCCCGCGCCATGCGGGAGCGCGCCGATTTTCTCGCGCGCAGCCAGGCTGTCTGTGGCCACGTCAGCGCCATCGATATTTGCGCTGCCGCTGTCGGGCTTCAACACCGTGTAAAGAACGCGGAGCGTGGTGGACTTGCCGGCCCCGTTTGGTCCCAGCAGCCCTGTAATTTTACCGTCCGGCGCGTCGAAGCTTACGCCGCGAACCGCCTTTACCTTGCCGAACGACTTGTAAATGTCGTTGACGGTAATCATGGCGCCGGCCCGGAAAAGTCGAGGAAGAAGGGCATGACAAAGCTGCGCTCCAGGCATTCGTCATCGATCACGCCGGGGTCCGCCGCAGCAACAAAATCGGCAACCAGCTGACTCGTACAACCCACCGCAATCTGGCCGTGCCCCTGGTGCGTGCCGATCAGGTGCAGAGCGTTGCCAAGATCGACCGCCGCGAGATCGGCATAGCGTGGCGGGGTGATCGGGTCGGCGTCGCCGGACAACAACAGGAATGGCAGGTCGCTGGCAACAGGCACCTTGAACTCCTCGTCGATCGGACCGGCCGGCCAGATCGCACACATTGCCTCGAGCGCTTCGAGCTGGAACGAACCCATGTAGCTGGCCTCGATGCCCGCGAAATCTATCGTGGTGCGATCGAGGAAGGGCACGTCCTCGGTGCACATGACGGCGTTATGCATGCCGAGCGCCAGGGCGTCAGACATTTGCAGCGCCGTCATCAGGTACTGCGCGCCGAGCGGCACCCAGTTGCCCTCGCCGGCCTCGTGAATGAACAGCGGCAGTAAAGCGATCGTCGCGGGATTGTAGGCCAGCATGCGAACGGCGCCGGCAAACTCGCCCGCACCGAAGGAGATGGCCTCCATGCGCCCGGTGTCCGGGTGCGGCACGGTCACGGCGACGGGCGCCTCTCGTACTGCCGCGACAATTCGGGCGAAGGTCGCCGCGATGGCCGGAAAACGCTCACCGCAGGCCGCGTCCTCAGTGCAGCGGGCCAGGATGTTGTCGATCGCCGCCTGGCTTTCCGTAGCGATTTCGGGCCCAAGTGCGATTTGCGGCGGCACTACGCCGTCTATGACGACCGTACGGGTTGAGTCCGGGTAGCGCCGCGCGAAATGCTGCGCGACGCGCGTGCCGTAGGACACACCGTAAAGATTAAGCTTCGTGTAACCCAGTGCAATACGCACGGCTTCGAGGTCGGTGACGGCAACGCTTGTCGTGAAATATCGCGGGTCATGTGGCAGATCGTCGAGGCAGTCTTTGACGAACTGAAGGGTATCGTCGAGTGAGAATTCTGATTCAAACAGAATGGCGTCGTCATCGATCGGACAGTCCATGCGAGACGAATCGCCAGTGCCGCGCTGGTCGACGAGCATTATGTCCCGGTTGCGGCGCAGCGGCTCGAACGCGCCGCGGTAGTTGGCGTAGAACTCAACCGAGCCCTGGCCGGGTCCACCGGCAATCGGGACGACCGGGTCGGGTTCGGGGTTCAGGTTCAGCGCGGGCACCACGGCGACGCGTAGTTCGATGTCAGGAGAGTCGGGGTCGGCGGGGTTTTCGGGCCGCAACATCGTGCCGCAGCGCGCTTTGATTCCGGCGTGTCCCGGACCGGCCGTGATGCGGCAGTCCTCCAGGACCAGGCCTTGGGCGCTGGCGCTGCCGCAAAGGGCGAGCAGGGCGAGGCTCGTAGCCAGGCGTCGGAGGGGCTTGCAGGCCATGAAGGATCCGCTGGTTGGAGGAACGGGCTATCTTGGACAAACGCCTGTTGTTAGTAAAGTTTCCGTCGGGGTTGATAAACGATAGAATCCGCGCCCCTGACTGGTTAAGTAATGATCAATGTCTGAAGCGTTTGACGTCATCGTGATTGGCGGCGGACACGCCGGCACGGAAGCCTCCCTGGCTGCCGCGCGCGCGGGTGCCCGTACGTTGCTCGTGACCCACCGCTTCGAGACGCTTGGGCAGATGAGCTGCAACCCGGCTATTGGCGGCATCGGCAAGGGCCACCTGACGAAGGAGATCGACGCTTTGGGCGGTGCGATGGCTCGCGCGATCGATCTGGCGGGTATCCAGTTTCGCACCCTGAACGCATCGAAGGGCCCGGCCGTGCGCGCGACGCGGGCCCAGGCAGATCGCGAACTTTACCGTGCCGCCATACAGCAGATCGTACTGGCGCAGGCGAACCTCGAGATTGTCGAGGCGGCCGTGGATGACCTGGTGGTCGACGGCGGCCGGGTCGCGGGCGTCGTCACCGACAAAGGGGACAGTCACCTTGCCAGAACGGTCGTATTGACGGCCGGGACGTTTCTCGGTGGCCGCATCCTGATCGGCAACACCGAAAAGGCCGGCGGTCGTGTGGGCGACGAGCCATCGAACCGGC
This sequence comes from Gammaproteobacteria bacterium, assembly GCA_024639825.1. Lineage (GTDB taxonomy): Bacteria > Pseudomonadota > Gammaproteobacteria > Steroidobacterales > Woeseiaceae > UBA1847. The sequence goes on along the minus strand of JAHEGH010000017.1, from coordinate 19,865 downwards.
TGGCGGCGCGGCTTCGCGAATTGCCGTTCAATGTCGCCCGCCTGAAGACGGGCACGCCACCGCGCCTGGATGGCCGGACCCTGGACTACGGCGTCATGCAGGAACAGCCGGGCGATGATCCGGTACCGGTCTTCTCGTTCATCGGCGAGCGGCGCCAGCATCCGCAGCAGACGTCCTGCTTCATTACCAAAACGACCGAGGAGACGCACGACATCATTCGCGGCTCACTCGATGAGTCGCCGATGTACTCGGGCATGATCGAGGGCGTGGGTCCGCGCTATTGCCCGTCCATCGAGGACAAGGTGGTGCGTTTCGCCGACAAGGCTTCTCACCAGATTTTCGTCGAGCCGGAAGGGCTGACGACCAATGTTGTGTATCCGAACGGCATTTCGACGAGCCTGCCTGCGGACACCCAGGAGCGCTTCGTGCATTCGATCATCGGTTTCGAGCGGGCCGTGATCACGCAGCCGGGCTACGCTATCGAGTACGACTACTTCGATCCGCGAGACCTAAAGCCAACGCTCGAAACCAAACACATGCCCGGCCTGTATTTCGCCGGGCAGATTAACGGCACGACAGGTTACGAGGAGGCTGGTGCGCAGGGCCTGCTGGCCGGTATCAATGCCGCACGCAACGCGCATGAGCAGGCCGAGTGGTTCCCGGAACGCCATGAGGCATACCTCGGCGTGCTTATCGACGACCTCATAACGCGCGGCGTGTCCGAGCCGTACCGCATGTTTACGAGTCGGGCCGAGTATCGTCTGTTGCTGCGCGAGGACAATGCCGATCAGCGGCTGACCGAAAAGGGCCGCGAGCTGGGCCTGGTCGACGAGATGCGCTGGGCCGTCTTCAATACGAAATATGAGGCGGTCTCGGTCGAACAGCGCCGACTCGCCGGTTTGGCGGCGAATGGTACAAAAGCCGCCGCCCTGCTCAAGCGTCCCGAGTTCGGCTATGCCGAGGTCGTCGACCTGGTCGGTCGCAGCGAGTCGCTGGATGCGCTGCAGAGCGAACTGCGCGAGCAGGTGGAGCTTCAGTTGGAGGTGCAGGCGAAGTATGCGGGCTACATCGATCGCCAGGAGCGTGAGATTGCAAAGCACGCGAAACAGGAGTCACTGCGCCTGCCCGCAGACATGGATTACGACCTCGTCGACGGACTGTCGAACGAGGCCCGCCAGAAGCTTCTTGCTGCGCGCCCGACAACCCTCGGCCAGGCATCGCGCCTCGAGGGCATGACGCCGTCAGCCGTGTCGCTGATCCTGGTTCATCTCAAGAAACGACAGCTGCGAAAAAGTGCCTAGCAGCGCGCAGCCGCCGGGCCAGCCGTAAGGTATGCTCCGCGTATGAAAATGCTACGAACCCTTTGGCTGACCCTGATCCTCGCTGTCGTTGCGGCCTGTGGCGGCGCCGATGAGGCTGCGGGACCACCGAACACCCTGGAACGCGGTATTTCGAGCGACCCTGAAACGCTCGATCAGCACAGGTCACGCAGCATCCAGGCGGCAGACGTCATTCGTGATCTGGGCGAAGGCCTGGTCGGCTACTCGGCAACGGGCGAGCTCATTCCTGCGGCGGCACAAAGCTGGGAGGTCTCGGAGGATGGTCTCAAGTACACCTTCCACCTGCGCGACGGCCTGCGCTGGTCAAATGGTGACGCCTTGACGGCCAGTCATTTCGTGGCGGGCATGCGGCGTCTTGTTGATCCTTCGACGGCGGCGTTCTATGCGGAGATGCTCGGCGATCTGGAAAACGCCGCAGGCATTACGTCCGGAGAAATTCCGGTGTCCATGCTGGGTGTCGCGGCCCCCGATGAGCGGACAGTCGTGCTACGGCTCGTGCAACAGACGCCATACCTGGTCAGCCTGATGACGCATCCGAGCACGTTCCCCATCCACCCGGGCTCTATCGCTGAGCACGGTGACAGCTTCGCGCGGCCGGGCAAGCTGGTGTCGAACGGTGCTTACAGACTCGAGGCCTGGGTGCCGGGCTCCGTCATTTCTCTGCGGCGCAACGAGTACTACTGGAACAACGCGGGGACGGCGATCGATGCCGTTAACTACCATGTAATCGTTCAGGACAGCGCGGAACTGAATCGCTACCGGGCCGGTGAACTGCATACAACCAGCACGGTACCGCCCGACAGCTTTGCGCAGGTGCGTGAAGAATACGGCGAGCAACTGCATGTCGCGCCTTATTTAGGCGTGTATTACTACGGCTACAACCTTACCAGGCCGCCGTTCAAGGACAACGCTCCGCTGCGACAGGCCCTGTCGATGGCGGTGGATCGCGAGCAACTCGCGCTAAGAGTGACCGGTCGCGGCGAAGCGCCGGCGTACAGCTGGGTTCCAGGGGGCGTCAACAACTACGAGCCGCCCTTATCGAGCTTCGCGGCGCTCAGCAAGGAAGAACGTGAGCAGGTCGCGCGCCGCCTCTACAAGGAGGCGGGTTACAGCGCAGAGAACCCCCTGAAGATAGAGGTGCGCTACAACACCAACGACACCAACAAGAAAATCGCGGTCGCAATACAGTCCATGTGGCGCGAGGTGCTTGGCGTCGAGGCGACCCTCATCAATGAAGAGTTCCAGGTATTACTCGCGAACATGAGGGATGCGGAGATTACGCAGGTGTTTCGCTCGAGCTGGATGGGCGACTATAACGACGCACATACTTTTCTCAGCGTCCTGCAGAGTGGTAGCGCGACGAACATGCCGCGTTATGAGAACGAGGAATTCGACGCGCTGATGGCGCTTGCTGCCGATCAGGTCGATCCGGAGCAACGTAAGCTGTACCTCGAAGAGGCCGAGCGCGTGATGCTCGCCGACTATCCGCTTATCCCGATTTACTTCTTTGTATCGAAGCATCTCGTCAGCCCCCAAATCGAAGGCTGGGGAGACAATGTTCTTGATTACCATTACTCTCAGCAACTGAGCTTCAAAGCGGTCCAATAGCCGCGCTGGATCAAAGACTTGCTGCGATACACGGTGCTCCGCATTCTGGGAGCAATTCCGACCTTGCTGTTGGTAATTGCCCTCGCATTCCTGATGGTGCATGCCGCACCGGGTGGGCCGTTCGACGACGAGCGCGCATTGCCCGCCGATGTGGAAGCGAACATCGCCGCGGCCTATCATCTCGATGAGCCGCTCCCGCAACAATTTTTGCGCTACATGTCCGGTTTGCTACAGGGGGACCTGGGGCCGTCGTATCGCTATCGCGATTACACGGTCGGCGAACTCATTGGCACCGCCTTTCCCTACTCACTGAAACTCGGCGCCATGGCCATGGCGCTTGCGCTACTGCTTGGCGTTTCGGCCGGGACGGTCGCCGCGCTGCGGCAGGGAACCGCGCTCGACAAGGTCGTAATGGGCTTCTCGATGACGGGCATCTCGATACCGGTCTTCGTCATCGCGCCAGTGCTGGTCCTGTTCCTTGCCGTGAAGCTGCAGTGGTTACCAGCGGGCTGGAGCAGCGCGACCGGGATGAGCCGATACCTGTTGCCGGTAATTACGCTTGCTTTGCCGCAGATTGCGTACATCGCGCGGCTGACACGCGCGAGCATGATTGACGTACTTGGCCGCGACTTCATCCGCACCGCGCACGCGCAGGGGCTGGGTACCGCCACCGTGGTGCGCGTGCATGCGCTGAAGCCGGCGATGTTGCCGGTACTTTCCTACATGGGCCCGGCGATCGCCGCGATCCTCACCGGTTCGGTGGTCGTTGAGGAGATCTTCGGCATTCCGGGGCTCGGCCAGTTTTTTGTGCGTGGCGCGCTCAACCGTGACTACACGCTGGTGCTTGGCATCGTCGTGTTTTACGCGTCGCTCATTGTGCTCCTCAACCTGCTTGTCGATATTCTCTACGGTGCCATCGATCCACGGGTGCGCTACCGGTGAGCGGCAATCGCAGTATTCGTGTAACCGCAGGTATTCTCCTTGCGGTCGCCACTGCGGCGCTGGTCGGCCCGTGGATAAGCCCGCACGACTACGCGACAACCAACCTTGAGAACATTCTGTCGGCACCGTCGTTGAGTAACATGCACCTGTTCGGCACTGACGATCTTGGGCGGGATCTCTTTGTGCGCACGATGCTTGGCATTCGCATAACACTGCTCGTTGCGATCGTCGCCAGCCTGGTAAGCCTGGTTATCGGTGTCAGCTATGGCGCCATCGCGGGCTTCGTCGGCGGACGGCTTGATGCAGCGATGATGCGTTTTGTCGATACGCTGTACGCACTGCCGTTCATTTTCCTTGTGATCCTGCTGATGGTCGCGTTCGAGCGGAACTTCCTGCTCATCTTCGTTGCGATCGGCGCGATCAACTGGCTCGACATGGCGCGTATCGTGCGCGGCCAGACGCTGAGTCTGCGCGAGAGGGAATTCGTCGAGGCCGCGCGCCTGACTGGCGTCAGCACGCTGAAGATCGTGTTCCGGCATATCGCACCCAACCTGATCGGTATCGTGGTCGTGTACGTCACGCTGACGATACCGCAGGCGATCCTGGTGGAGTCATTCCTGAGCTTCCTCGGGCTTGGCGTCCAGGAGCCACAGACGTCGCTCGGCGCCCTCGTCGATGCGGGCGTGAAACATATGGAAGGCGCGTCATGGGCGCTGCTGATTCCCGCGACGCTGCTCGCACTGATACTTTTGTGTTTCAACTTCCTGGGTGATGGCCTGCGGGACCTCTTCGATGCGAGGCATTCCTCATGAGCCTGCTCGACGTTCAGGGTCTGACGATTCGCTACGGCGACGAAACCGTCGTCGATGGCGTGGACCTGTTTATCGATCGCGGCGAGTCCGTTGGTCTTGTTGGGGAGTCCGGTTCCGGTAAGTCGCAGTCGGCACTGGCGATCCTTGGACTGCTGCCAAGACAGGCGATCGCCACAGGCAGCATCGAGTTCGACGGGCAACAGATACTCGGCGCCAGCGACAGCGTCCTCAATACGCTGCGGGCACGGCGTATCGGGATCGTATTCCAGGATCCCATGCAGGCGCTGAATCCATACCTGCGTATCGGTACGCAGCTGCGCCAGATTCCTCTGACTCACGGCCTTTGCGAGAAGACGGAGATCGACGCGCGCGTTATCGACATGCTTGCCAGCGTCGGCCTGCCCGATCCCGAGCGACAGTTTCGCGCCTATCCCCACGAGCTGTCGGGCGGCATGCGCCAGCGAGTCATGCTGGCATCGGCGTTGATCGCGGAACCGGATCTGCTGATTGCGGATGAGCCGACGACGGCGCTGGACGTGACCGTTCAGGCACAGATTCTCGACCTGCTTGAGGATATGCGCGACAACACGGCGCTGTTGTTGATTACGCATGACCTGGGCATTGTCGCGGGGCATTGCGAGCATACGATCGTGCTCGACAGGGGCCGGCTCGTTGAGCAGGGCCCGACGACATCGGTGTTCGCGGCCCCGAACCATGCTCACACGAAGACCCTGCTGGCTGCCGCACCCCGAGTGGATCGGGGCGACGTTCCGGAACCCGTGAAGGGCAGCACAATCCTGAGTGTCGGTGACGCGGTTGTCGACTATCGGGACCTGCAGGCCGTCAGCAAAGTGAGCTTCTCAGTAAAGAAGGGCGAGACCGTCGCGGTCGTTGGCGAGTCGGGTTCCGGCAAGTCGAGCCTGGTGCGCGCGATGCTGGGATTGATACCGATGGCCTCCGGGCGGGTCGTTTATGCGGGCAGCCACCTCGAGGGGCCCGTCGAAAGCCGGGCGCAAGCGCCGCGCCGCGACCTGCAACTCATATTCCAGGATCCGGTCAGCGCACTGAATCCGCAGATGCGCGTGCAGGCCATTGTCGGGGAGCCACTGCTTGTGCACGAACCGCGGCTCAACGCCGCCGCACGGGCAGAGCGCGTGACGGAGATCCTCGAGAGAGTTGGGCTAAGCCAGAAATTCCTGCGGCGCTTCCCACACGAGCTGTCCGGCGGTCAGGCGCAGCGCGTGGCCATTGCGCGAGCGCTCATTCTCAATCCCAGGGTCCTGGTTTGCGACGAGGCCGTCGCCGCACTGGACGGCTCGGTCCGCGAGCAGGTCCTCAACGTGTTGCGGGAAGTGCAGGCGGACACCGGGCTGTCGATTATCTTCATCTCGCACGACCTTGCGGTCGTGCGCTCGATCAGCCACCGCGTGCTGGTGATGTATCTCGGCCGACTGGTCGAGATGGCGGATAGCCAATCGCTGTTTGCTGCTCCGAAGCACCCTTACACGCGTGCGCTGCTTGACTCAGTGCCGGTACCAGACCCGGTGGCTGTGCAAAAGCGCGCACCGCTGCGTGGTGAGGTGCCGTCGCCGGTCAACCCGCCGGACGGCTGCGTGTTTCATCCGCGTTGCCCGAAGGCTGACGACCGCTGTGCTTCGAAAGCGCCTGCTCTGCGTGACTTTAACGGCGTACGGGTCGCCTGCCATTACCCTAACGCTTAACGCATGGCCCCGAACGGGATCGGAATGGGAGCGCCGTTTACGGTGAGTAAGCCTTTCTTCATCTCGGCTGCAAGCACGTAGGCGTCGCCGCTCTTTACAAGGTAGCCGCCACCGATCGCCATGGCCGCGCCGGGCTGTACCTGCAGGAGCATGTCGACAAGGGGCTCGGGTATCGACAGGTCTATCTTTGCCTCGGTCGTCATCAGCAATGACGTCCAGGCGAAACCAGCCGGGTCCTTTTCTTCGAAAGAAAACAGCATTTTCGACGTCACGGTACCCTGCGGCAGCGTCACATTGAATTGTTCGAAGTTCATCTCGAAGCCCGCGGCAAACAGCGCCAGCAAGTCCTTTTCTGCTGCAGCATAGGCCGCCATCGGGTCCTGCGATGCACCCGTGCTCTCCAGCGCCCGCTGCACGCGGCCGAGCAGCACGGCATCGGCACCGGCCAACCCGAACTCCATGTCGAAGGACATTTCGCCAAACTGCGGCAGGCCATGCATCACCATATTCACTGTCGCGTCCGCATTGACATCAGCACCGTCGAGCGCCGTTATCGCCTTGACGGACATTGACTGCAGGCCGCCCGCATCGCTGCCCCCGACGTTCGCGCTCAGGCCGTCAAGCTCGAAGCTGACATCGCCAACCGCGATGCCGTATTTGGTGGGGGCCTGGGCTCCCGCAAACGTGAGCGAGTCGAGTGACAGCTTTTCGCTGCCATCCTCCACCGACACCGAGCTCACGGATCCGTGGAACGTCGCCTTGCCGTTTATGGGGTCTGTCCTGACCTCTATATCCGTCTCGCCCCAGGATGCGGTCGTACCGTCATCGGTGTGCGAGCCGGGCTTAAGCACGTAATTCGACAGCAGCTCGCCGGCCAGCCCGACCTTGCTGTAGATCGTGCCGGGGATGTCGAGGGTTTCGCCATTCTCCAGTTCGATCTGCAGCGTGGATACCGCGCTGCCCAGCCCGGGAGCGAGTGAACCCTGTTCCCGTGACATCGAAGACACCGGGAACAGGCCATGATCGAGCCTGGTGTGGATAATCAGGACCGGCAGCTCGTCCGCAGAATCAGCGGGTCCGACAAGCGCCATAATCGTGGATTTCAGGTTGCCATCCCGCAGCTCTACACGGTGTGTCCCCTCCGACGAGAACCAGCCCCGGGTGAAGCTCTCGGACGTAACCTGGAGTTCGCCGCTCTCCTGCGCCGCCCAGTTGAGGTTCTCATCCATGGATTTCTCGGCCAGCCGGCCGACAATCGCGGGCGACACGAGCACCACCAGTGCCAGGAGAATAAGTACGCCAACAACACCTTTTTTCACGTCGATTCCTTATTAATAACGCGTCGGAAAGCGCTGATGCTAGCATGGGCGTACCTGCATACCCTGCATGAGTGCTAGAAATCATCGCCGAGTGTCACTACCATAGCCACCTCATTCGACGCCCGGTCTCAAGCCGGGGTTTGGAACAAACGAAATATCAAGTGATTACGAACATGAAGATCGTCGCTAGTGCCACGATGCTGCTTCTCACAGCCGCACTGTTTACCCAGCCAGCCCTCGCTGCAGGCGATGCCGCAGCAGGCAAAGACATTGGTTATACCTGTCTTGGATGCCACGGCATCGAGGGCTACCGCAATGCCTATCCGTCTTACCGCGTCCCGAAGCTCGGCGGCCAGAAGGCGGGCTACCTCGAGATTGCCCTGAAGGGCTATCGCGATGGCACGCGCAAGCACCCGACGATGGTGGCTCAGGCGACCAGCCTTACTGACCAGCAAATCGAAGATGTCGCCGCGTACCTTGCCAGCGTTGGGGGCGAGACGGTCGCAGAGGGCGGCACTCAGGGCGCGTCGTTCGACAAGGCGGCAACCTGCACCGCCTGTCACGGCCAGAACGGCATCAGTGTCAACGCCGCGTGGCCGACGCTTGCGGGCCAGCATCAGGACTACCTGTTCAACGCACTCAAGCAATATCGCGACGGTACGCGCACCGATCCCATCATGAGCGCGCAGGCCGGGCTGATCGCAGAGGAAGACGTCGCCAAGCTCGCGCTTTATTTTTCGCGCCTCAAGGGCCTCGAGACCACCAAGCCTGACTAGTCACGCACAGATAACCACACTCGACGATGGCATTTTTGCTATCGACACGGAGTATCTCCGGCCGCTACAGGATGCGAGTCACCTCATTATTGAGGGCGGCCGGGGTGCCTTCGTCGACACCGGGACAAACGCCAGCGTGCCGCTTCTTCTCGACGGGGTGCGCCAACAGAATCTCGACGTCGGTGACGTAGACTTTGTCTTCCTGACGCATATTCATCTCGATCACGCTGGCGGAGCTGGCCTGCTGATGCAGCACCTCCCGAACGCGCGCTGCGTCATTCACCCCCGCGGCGCGCCGCACATGGTCAATCCGGAGCGGCTTATTGCCGGAACCATCGGCGTTTACGGTGCAGAGCGCACCCGCGAGATGTACGGTGATATCGTTCCAATCGACGCGTCCCGCGTTATTGTGGCAGATGACGAGGACTGGTTTGACCTCAATGGGCGCGCCCTGCAGGCGCTGCATACGGAAGGGCATGCACGCCACCACTATGTGCTCAACGACCCGGCGTCGCGCGGCGTATTTACGGGCGATAGCTTCGGTATTTCCTACCGCGAATGCGACACCGTGAACGGCGAGTTCATCTACCCTACGACAACGCCGGCAAGCTTCGACCCGGACGAGGCGCACAAGTCGGTCGATCGCATCATGGGCTGTAATCCTGAGCAGCTTTATCTAACGCATTACAGCCGGGTCCGCGATCTGGACAGGCTGGCCGCCGATATGCACACTGGTATCGATGCCTACGTAGACATGGCGCTTGCTCATCAGGCGGAACCGAATCGCGACGCACGGATCCAACAGGCAATGGATGACCACCTGAGCGGCCGACTTATTGAGCATGGCTTTAAAGGCGACCGCGACGCGATCTGGGCGCTGCTCGAGATTGATATTGTTCTTAACGCTCAGGGCCTCGTGTCCTGGCTGGAGCGTATGGAGAAACACCATGGATAACTTCCGCGCATTTCGCATCGATGAGCAGGACGGCAAAATTATTGCCGGGTTCCAGGAGCTGAACATTGATGACCTGACCGAAGGTAACGTTGTCGTGCGCGTGACGCACTCAACGATCAACTACAAGGACGCGCTGGCGGCGACCGGTAAAGGGCGCATTCTCAGGCGGTATCCACTTAATGGTGGCATTGACCTGGCGGGGGTGGTGGTCAGTTCAGAGGACGCAGATTTTCAGCCGGGTACCGATGTCCTGGTGACCGGCTGCGGGCTTTCCGAGACAGTCGATGGCGGTTACTCCGAGTACGCACGCATCGACAGCAAGAGCGTGGTGGCGATTCCTGAGGGGATGACGCGTGCGGAGGCGATGCAGATCGGCACGGCCGGCTACACCGCGGCGCTCGCGATTCATCGCATGGAACAGAACAGTCAGATGCCTGATCAGGGTCCGATTGTCGTGACAGGCGCCACGGGCGGTGTTGGCAGCGTCGCCATCGACATGCTCGCTGGCCGCGGCTACGAGGTTACCGCGGTGACCGGCAAAGCGGCGGAAGAGGACTACCTGCGCAAGATCGGAGCGCAGCAGATTCTGTTGCGCGATGAGATCGACTTCGGCAAGCGACCGATGGAAAAAGCGCTGTGGGCCGGCGCGATCGACAACCTGGGCGGCGACTACCTCGCATGGCTTACCCGCACGATGAAATACGGTGGCAACATCGCGAGCATCGGCCTCGCGGCAAGTCATGAGCTGAACACGACGGTAATGCCATTTATCCTGCGAGCGGTTTGCCTGCTGGGCATCAACTCGGTTGATACGCCCCACGATTTGAGGCGCGCGGTCTGGAGGCGAATCGGTGGCGACCTGAAGCCACAGCATCTCGACACCATCGGATCTCGAACCATCTCGTTCGACGAACTCCCGGACGCGTTCCAGGCATACATTGACGGCACCGTTACGGGACGCATCGTCGTCCGGATTGTAGAGAACGAATAACCCGATGCTGCTGCGTCAGTCCTTGATGGCCATCTGCGGCGCCGCGTTAGTAAGCTTTGTTTCTCACGGGGTGCTGGCAAGCGACGTCGAAAGGCGTGTCCTGAACAATGGCAACCTCGTGCTCGAAGACATCCCGGAGATACCGCAGTCCGTTCGTTATGAGCTTTACCGCTGGCAGGATGTTCGTGCCGCTGCTTTTCGCGCCTGGTCAGCAGACAGCAGGAGCATCTACGTGTCGACCGGCTTCGGCAGCGTCGACTCCCTCCACAAAGTCGCAAACCCCGGTGGCGCCCGACGCCAGCAAACGTTCTACCGGGAGCCAATCAGTGAGATCTCGCGCCGTCCCGGAGAGGAGCAGCTTGTCTTCTCGCGAGACGCCAATGGCAGCGAGTTTGCGCAGGTCTTCATGTTTGACGGCGAGAGCGGCGAAGCGACCATGCTAACCGATGGTGAATCGCGCAATGGTGCCACGGTGTGGGATCGGCGCGGATCGCGCATCGCCTTCAAGAGCACCCGGCGGGATGGTAAAGCCAACGACATCTGGGTCATGGACCCTGATCAACCTGACAAGGCCGAGATGGCCATACAAGCCGATGATGGCTTTCTTTGGGAGCCGGCCGAATTCTCGCGCGACGGCAGTCGCCTGCTGGTGCAAAACTACGTAAGCGTCACAGATTCGCGGGCTATCATGGTGGACCTGGACAATGGCACCAGGACGCTGCTGGCCGGCGGGGGCGAAACCCCCAGCCTCAATCAACCTGTTGCGTTTGACGACGACGGCGCCGGGCTGTGGCTGATTACCGATCGGGGCGGCGAGTTTAATCAGCTTGCCTGGCAATCGCTGGTGCCGGGAACGGCTCCTGAGATCGTGACATCCGACATCCCCTGGGACATCAGCAATGTCACGATCAGTAACAATCGAAAGCGCATGGCGTTCGTTGCTAATGAGAACGGCAACTCGCGCCTCTACCTGATGGACCCCGCCACCCGGGCGTACCGCATGGTCGACAAGATACCGACGGGTATTGCCTACGGGCTACGTTTTAGTCCGAATGACAAAAGGCTTGGCCTCACGTTGAATTCGGCAAACGCGCCGAGCGACGCCTATGTGCTGAAACTCGGCCGCGGCCCCCTGCAGTCCGGTCGGCTCGTTCGCTGGACGGAAAGTGAGGTAGGTGGGCTTGTCGCAAGGGAGTTCGTGGTACCGGACCTGGTGCACTATCCGACGTTCGACGGACGTGAGGTGCCGGCCTGGGTTCACAAACCACGGGGTGAAGGTCCGCATCCGGTAATTATCCGTATTCATGGCGGGCCCGAAGGGCAGGCGCGTCCGACGTTCAGCACGACATTTCAGTTTTGGGTAGCGAATCTTGGTGCCGCGGTTATCCAGCCAAACGTGCGGGGTTCAACGGGCTATGGCAAGACGTATGTCGACCTCGACAACGGTTTCCAGCGCGAAGATGCCGTCAGGGACATCGGCGCACTGCTCGACTGGATCGAAACGCAGCCGGACCTCGATGCCAGCCGCGTAGCACTTTACGGCGGCAGCTACGGGGGCTATATGGTATTGGCCAGCGCCGTGCACTACAGCGATCGATTAAGCGCGGTGATCGACAATGTGGGCATCAGTAATTTTGTGTCATTCCTCGAGAACACCCAGGACTATCGTCGGGACCGTCGGCGCCAGGAGTACGGGGATGAGCGTGACCCGAAAATGCGGGCGCACCTTGAGCGGATCAGTCCGCTGAACAACGTGTCAAGCATTACGGTGCCGATGTTCATTATCCAGGGTCAGAATGATCCGCGGGTTCCGGTAACCGAAGCGACGCAAATGGTTGAAGCCCTGCGGGAGCAGGGACGGTCCGTCTGGTTCATGAATGCGCTGAACGAAGGTCACGGTTACCGGAAGCGCGAGAACCGCGACATCATGCAGCAGGTAATGACGATGTTCCTGCGACAGCACCTGGCTGGAACAGAGGCCGCCCCGTAGCGCCTCGGCATCCTGGTGACCTTCAATTGCAGACAATTTCTCTCGACACCCGAGCACCAGGCGTACGCGGCGCAGTTCGACGCGCTCCTTGCTGAGCTCGAGCGCTGGAACCGCAAGGTGAATCTCACCGCTATTCGAGATCCCCGCGAGATGGTTGCGGCGCATATCCTGGACAGCCTCGTTGCGCAGCCGCTGCTGCACGGCAAGACCGTGCTCGATGTCGGGACGGGTGCCGGGTTCCCGGGGTTACCGCTCGCAATTGTGGAGCCAGATCGTGAGTTCACGCTCCTCGACAGCAACAACAAAAAGATTATGTTCGTGCAGCATGTGGCCGGATTGCTGGGCTTGCACAACGTTACCGCTGTGAAAGGCAGGGGTGAGGACTATGCACCCGGCCATCGCTTTGATACCGTGATTGCCCGGGCCCTGGCAGCATTGCCGCGTCTCGTGGAAATCGCCGGACACCACGTAAGAGAGGACGGGGTGTTTGTGGCGCTCAAGGGGCGCTACCCGACGACAGAATTAGAAGAATTGACGGCTCCGTGGAGCCACGAAGTCGAAGAGCTGCACGTGCCGGGCCTGGAGCGGGGCTCGCGGCACGCAGTGCTATTGCGACGGGCAGGATAGATGACGCGAATCATAGCTGTAGCAAACCAGAAAGGCGGGGTGGGCAAGACCACCACCTGCGTCAACCTGGCGGCGTCTCTTGCCGCGACGCAGCGTCGCGTGCTGCTCGTCGACATGGATCCGCAGGGCAACGCCACGATGGGTTGTGGTGTGAACAAGATGGAGCTCGAGAATTCGACCTGCGACGTCCTTCTGGGCGAAGCGACGGCGGCTGACACGATCGTGTCACCACCCGAAGGCGGTTTTGCGATCCTGCCGGGTAACGAGGATCTGACGCTGGCCGAGGTCAAGTTGCTGCAGGAAATCGGACGGGAGATGAAGCTTAAGAAGGCGCTGGCACCCGTGGCGGGGCTATACGACTTCATCCTCATCGACTGCCCACCGTCGATCAATATGCTCACCGTGAATGCGCTCACGGCGGCGGATGGTGTACTGATTCCGATGCAATGCGAGTACTACGCGCTCGAAGGCCTGTCGTCGTTGCTTAACACCATCGCGCAGGTTCGCGAGTCGGTGAATCCCGGTCTCGAGGTATTCGGCATTCTGCGGACGATGTTCGATCCACGCGTGAATCTTTCGAATGAGGTGTCTATGCAGCTCCTCGAACACTTCGACCGAAAGGTGTTCCGGACTGTGGTGCCGCGTAATATCCGGCTCGCCGAAGCGCCCAGCTTCGGACGCCCTGTACTTTTGCATGACCGGTCGTCGCGCGGTGCGATTGCGTACCTGGCGCTCGCCGGCGAAATCCTGCGACGCGAAGATGCGCGCATGGCTGAAGCTGTTTAACGATTATGACTCCCAAAAAACGACTGGGCCGCGGTCTCGATGCGCTCCTTAGCAAGCCGTCGGCAAGATCGGAGCCCCCAACATCCAACGAACAGCCCGCCGGTGGCGATACCCTTCGACAGATTCCGGTTGAGCTTCTGCAGCGCGGCCAGTATCAGCCACGTGTGGATATGCGGCAGGACTCCCTCGAGGATCTCGCAAGCTCGATCAAGGCGCAGGGCGTTGTACAGCCGATTGTGGCGCGCCCGATATCCGGCAAGGGCAAGGAGCAGCGCTTCGAAATCGTTGCGGGCGAACGCCGCTGGCGCGCTGCACAGCTGGCCGGGCTCGCGGAAATTCCGGCCGTTGTTCGGGAAATACCGGATGAAGCAGCCATCGCCATGGCGCTCATCGAGAACATTCAGCGTGAGAACCTCAATCCACTGGAAGAGGCCCGGGCGCTGGATCGCCTGATTCGCGAGTTTGACCTGACCCATGCCGAAGCAGCACAAGCGGTGGGTCGGTCGCGCGCATCGGTCAGCAACCTGCTTCGCCTGCAGGACCTGTCCGACAAGGTGAAGCCGCTGCTGGAAGACCGGCGAATGGAAATGGGGCACGCCAGGGCCCTGCTTGCCATATCAAGTCCGACCCAACAGTTCGATGCGGCACGCCAGGTAGTGAACAAGGGCCTGTCAGTTCGGGAGACCGAACGCCTCGTGAAACGCATGCTGGACGGTGACAAGCCAAAGCCGGCGAAGACGACGGCGAGCAAGAGCGCGGACATACGGCGCCTCGAAATGGAGGTGTCGCAAAAACTGGGCGCAAAGGTCAGCCTGGATCACGGCTCAAAAGGCACGGGCAAGCTGGTCATCAGCTACAACAGCCTCGACGAACTCGACGGCATCCTAAAACACATCAAATAAATTGGTACCGGACACCCTATTTCCAGTCTAAGGTTACCGCATGCTCGATTGCCGCTTGCGCCCCGCGCGCCGCTTTCGTACGCGACGGCCGGTCCGAGATTCAATCAGATTAATGAATTTTTCACTACCGTCGGGCCGACCGGTGTCGGTTTGCTGTCGCAGTCGTCGGAGATCGTCAGCACCCTCATGAAGAGTGAGGTAATTAGCCCAATCGGAAACAACGCCTTCGGTTGCGGCGGGATTGATCAAAGGGTCAGCAACAATACCGAGATTTCCTCTGGAGCTTGACCACGGCCATTCTTCAGGGTGTTGGCATAGCCCCGCGCGAACCGGATTCATCTCGACATACCTCATCGCCGAGACCGTGTGTGCTTCGTCCATAACGACAGAATAGAATCGCTTTTGCCACAAATGCCCCGCCCACTCGTGCCTGGCATTGGTTCGCCTTGCATAGCGTTGGTGAAGGGTCGCGAAGTACTGGGACAAACAATCATCCTGACGTGGCACGACGACCGCATGGACGTGATTGGGCATGAGGCAATATGCCCAGACCTCGATTGGCCGGTCATCCAGCAGGTCGACGGCGAGCCTCAGGTACGCTCGATAATCGTGATCGTCAAAAAAGGTCGTTTGTCGACGTACGCCGCGCTGCGTGACGTGATGAGCAAAACCAGGAACGATAAGCCTGCGGAATCGGGGCATAGCCCTGCCTTTAACAAGAAGCCGAGCCTCACAATCACAGATTTGATGAACGAGCGGTCCTGGTAAATTCGTGACGAATACCTGGAAATGAGGTGTCCGGCACCTTTAGACAGGATATAGGGTGTCCGGTACGAGTTTAGGCGGCCGAGTCGGCGGTCTCGTCTTTCGAGGAGTAGACCCGGCGAATGATCGACGGGATGACGGCTTCCGAGATCAAGAAGCCCTGCATCTTGTCGCACTCAATGGTCTTCAGGAATTCAAAGGTCTGCTGGTCCTCTACGCCCTCGGCACAAACGGACATGCCGAGATTGTGTGCCAGGCCCGTGACGGCGGCGAGCACCGCCATAGCGACCGTGTCGCCCTGGGCCCGCTTCAGAGCCGAGGCGTGAATCTTGATTTCATCGAAGGGCAGATGTTCGAAGGTCCCCAGTGATGACGCCGCAACCCGGAAGTCATCCAGGCAGATCCGGAACCCATGGTTTCGCAGTGCCTTGACCGCCGCGAGGTGCGGTGCCGACGGGTCGGTCAGGTCCTGCTCGATAACCTCAAACGTAAAGGCGGCGCACTCGAGGCCGGCCTCCCTGACGATGTCGCGGTACTTGCTCGCCAGATCAGGAATATTCAACTGGCTCGACGCGAGGTTAATGCAGGAGTTCAGCACGATGCCCTGGTTTCGCCAGGTCACCTGCTGTTTGGCGGCCTCGCGGAGGACAAATTCGCTGAGTTCTGTCATCAATCCGAATGCCTCGGCCTCCGGCAGGAACTCCAGCGGCCCGATCAGGCCGTGTTCCGGGTGATGCCAGCGGATCAGGGCCTCGGCCTCATGTGTCAGCCACTCATTACCCGCGTTGCGCTCTACCTTGGGCTGGTACCGCAGGACGATTTCGCCGTTTTCGAGGGCGCTTTCCAGCTCCCGGCGCGAAACCCGCAGCATCCGGCGACGGCAGCGTCGGGCTGAGGCGCTCAGTTTGTCAAAATCGAAATGGCTGCCGATCCACTCGATATTGTCGTAGCTCGCCAGCTTGTCGACGAGCTCCGCCTGCCTGCTGCTGCGCAGAGAAGCCCTGTCGGCGGCCACAATGATGCCGAACGGTGCGCGGTCCTTGGCGTCCTTGAGCGTTCGCACCGCTTCGGGCGTTACGTCATTCTCCGTTAGCACCACGATCCGGCGGGACTGGCCCAGCATGAGCTCGGCAAATTTGCCGGGACTGGCGAAGAAACTCAGTGTAAAGCTCATCTCCCGGACAACATCGTTAAGGGACCGGTTGCTTCGAATTGTTTCGCTGGCAATCAACAACATAGCGTTAAGTTAAAGGCTTATAGACACTGTATTTATACGCGGAGAGCGCCCCCTCATATGTGCGCTGTGTCGCACTGGGAGAAATCGGCCGAAACCCCCTAATATCCCGGGAAAAACGCCCCGGAAGTCGCCTCGCCCAGGACGGGGTTTTTTGTTGCCTTGCCCCATACCTGCCTCTATAATGCGCACGCTATTCACAGGCCCGCCTGGAAGAATCACACCATATGCGCCACCAACCGCCGGCCCGAACCGATGGAAGTGGCGTTTTTAGTGCCGGAGGCATAGAGAAATGGATCTCACTATCGCCCGGGTACTGATGTGGCAGCTGGTGGTCGGGGTGGTTCTGGCCGCAGGTCTCTGGGGCATTTTGGGGCACATAGCAGGTTATTCGGCACTGCTCGGAAGCCTGATTTGCGTGATTCCAAACGGCTTCCTGGCGCTTCGCCTGGTTGTGCCGAGACGAGACCCCGGGGCGAAGGACCTGATGCGGGCGGCGTGGATAGGTGAGATTGGAAAGCTGGCGTTGACCGTGTTGTTTTTTACACTCGTGTTTACGTTAGTCAGGCCGCTGTCGGCAGCGGCCCTTTTTGCAGGATTCATAGTCACGCAACTGGTGGCCTTTTCGGGCTTCCTGATGCACAGCGGACAAGAACAGGAAACGGACAACAGTAATGGCGGCTGAAGGCGGACACGGCGAACTAACGTCAAGCAGTTATATCCAGCACCATCTGCAGAATTTGCAGGTTTGCAGGGATGAGACGGGTGAGTGGGTATGGAACACCTGCGCGGGTAACCCGATCGCGATCAACGTCGATTCCATGTTCTGGTCGGTGTTCCTCGGCCTGGTTTTCTGCACGCTGTTCTGGCGCGTTGCAAAGAAGAGCTCGACGGGCAAGCCCACCAAGTTCCAGGCCTTCGTCGAGATCATCGTCGAGTTTGTTGATTCCAGCGTCAAAGACACCTTCCACGGCAAGAGCCGCCTGATTGCCCCCCTGGGCCTGACGATCTTCGTCTGGGTTTTCCTGATGAACCTCATGGACCTGATCCCCGTCGACTGGATTCCGATGGCAGCGGGTGCGGCAGGCATCCCGTACATGAAGGTCGTGCCGTCAACGGACGTGAATATTACGTTCGGCATGTCGATCGCGGTTTTCTTCCTGATCATTTTCTACACGATCAAGAACAAGGGCATAACGGGCTTCATTGGCGAGCTGACGCTGCACCCGATCGCGCCGTCCTTCAAGGGCCCGGCCGTCATCGCCGCGCCTCTGATTATCGCGTTCAACTTCATTCTTGAGAGCGTTGCGCTGCTGGCCAAGCCGGTATCACTGTCACTGCGGCTCTTCGGCAACATGTTTGCCGGTGAGCTGATCTTCATCCTGATTGCGTTGCTGGGTATCTGGCAACTGCCGCTGCACTTTGGCTGGGCCGTTTTCCACGTCCTGATCGTGACGCTTCAGGCATTTATTTTCATGATGCTGACCATCGTTTATTTGAGCCTTGCGTCGGAATCGCACTAATCGATTTACTTTAATTTTCAATATTTGGACTTGATCCTCCGTAGGAGAAACTGATGGAAACTGTTATTGGCTTAACGGCAATTGCTGTCGCACTTCTGATTGGCCTCGGCGCCCTTGGCGTTGGTATTGGTATGGGCCTTCTGGGTGGCCGCTTCCTCGAAGGTGCCGCACGCCAGCCGGAACTGGCTCCGATGCTGCAGACGAAGATGTTCATCGTTGTCGCACTGCTTGATGCTGTTGCCATGATCGGTGTTGGTATTGCGCTGTTCTTCGCCTTCGCAAACCCGTTCATTGGTCAGCTGCAAACAGCAACTGGCGGCTAATAAAATGTGGGAGGGCCTTTGGGTCCGAAATCCAGCGGCAGAAGCCGCTCCCACAGATTTGATCCCGAATAGAATGCGAGGAGCATTACGTGGATATTAATATGACCCTCATCGGCCAGACGATCGCGATGATCGTGTTTGTCTGGTTCTGCATGAAGTTCATCTGGCCGCCGATTCTCAATGCGCTTGAAGAGCGCCAGCAGCAGATCGAAGAAGGTCTGGCCGCTGCCGACAAGAGCCAGGAGAAGCTGGTCGAGGCTCAGGCTCAGGCCGACGAGATCGTCAACGAGGCTCGCCAGCAGGCCACCGGCATTCTTGACCAGGCACACGCCCGCGCCAACGAGATCGTTGCCGATGGCAAAGACGCCGGCGTCAAGGAGCGCGAGCGTCAGCTTAGCGCCGCCAAGGCCGAGATCGAGCAGGAAGCCAACAAGGCTCGCGAAGAGCTGCGTGGTCAGGTATCGGCGATCGCGATCGCCAGTGCCGAGAAGATCCTGAAGCGTGAGATTGACGGCAAGGCCCACGACGACATCCTGGGCAAGCTTGCGCAGGAGCTCTAGATAAGTGGCTGACAACAACACAGTAGCAAGGCCCTATGCGCAGGCAGCTTTTGAGGTTGCCCAGGAAAGTAATGCGCTGGCGGAATTGTCGGCGTCGTTTGCTGTTGCACGGGAGCTGATGAGCGACGGCCAGGTCGCCGCGTTTCTGGCGCGCCCGTCGTTAAACGACGCGCAGCGACTCGAGTTTCTGACGGGACTGTTCGCAAAGGCAGTGGGCGAGGGCTCGGTGTTCGCCGGCGGTAGCGACCACGGCAGTAATTTCCTGAAGCTGCTGTTGGAAAATCGTCGGGTGCCCGTACTGCCCGAGATTGCTGATCACTTTGAGGCGCTCAGAGCCGAGGTAGAGAACAGCGTTGACGCGGTTGTCACGTCCGCCTCCCCACTGAGCGCGGAGCAGAAGCAGGAAATCACGGCCTCGCTCAAGGAGCGCCTGGGTCGTGACGTGAAGCTGACGACAGAAATAGATGAAAACCTTATTGGTGGCGCCGTGATCCGCGCTGGCGATGTCGTAATTGATGGATCACTGCGCGCAAGACTGGAAGGTCTTGCCAACGCACTGACCAAGTAAAGAGGAAAAGGAAATGGCACTCAAAGCTTCTGAAATCAGCACGCTGATTAAAGAACGCATCGAGAACTTCGAGGCTTCCGCGGAAGCGCGTGACGTCGGCACCGTAATCGCGGTAACCGACGG
>JAHEGH010000131.1 GCA_024639825.1 Gammaproteobacteria bacterium | reverse complement strand
CCTCGATATCGGACAAGTCCGTGGCGGTCTTGCCGTTCGTCGCCATGAGCAGTGGCCCGGATGACGAGTTCTTCGCCGATGGTATGACCGAGGAGATTCTCAACTCGTTGGCACAGCTTCCGGAGTTGCTGGTAACGGCCCGCACCTCGGCTTTTTCCTTCAAAGGCCAGGACATTCCGATACAGGAAATTGCAGAGGTGCTGGGTGTGCAGCACGTTGTCGAGGGCTCGGTACGCAGATCCGGCGAACGTCTGCGTGTGACGGCGCAGTTGATTCGTGCCAACGACGGCTTTCATCTCTGGTCGGAGACCTTCGACAGCACGTCCGAGGACATGATCGAAGTACAGGAAACCATCGCGGAGGATATCGCTGTTGCGTTGGAAGTTGTGCTCGACGAAAACAAGCGTGATGCCATGCGGCTGGCCGGTCTTCGGGACATTGAGGCATTTACGCTGTACCAGAAAGGACGGGACCTGTTCGAACGGGCCCACGGTGAGATTCCCCAGATCGAAGGTCTGCGACAGGCAAATGTGTATTTCGAGCAGGTAATGGAGGTCGCGCCGGAGTACTGGCAGGTCTATGCAGACCATTCCGATCTGTACACGCACTTGCTCAACAACAGCGTTGCCGGGATCCCGGAAGAAGGGATTACCGAAGCGGTACTCGCCGACGCGTATGCGAAGGCCATTGCCGACCTGGAAGCCGCGGCTAAGTATGCGCCGACAACGCGGATACGTTATATCGCCGACCTTGATGTCGCGTTTCTCAGTGGCAACTGGCGAGGGTTATCCGGGCGCGTTGAAAGAGCGCTGGCGGAGCCGGGGTGCCTCGAAGGAAACTGGACCCCGACCATCGTGAATGTGCTTGGCTCAGCCAGCGACTACATTGAGCTATCCACGACTATCCTAGCCTGCGATCCGTTGCGGTCGCTGTCCTGGTTCAATCTCGCGCGAGCAAAACTGTGGGCAGGTCACTCGGCTGAAGCGCTCGAAATCGCTCGCGAGGGTATGGAGATAGCGCCCGGTTCGTGGCTGACCATGACGCTGGTTCAGGCGCTGGTCAAGAACGGCCTGCATGATGAAGCGTTGCGCGTGATCGAGAATGATGTTCCGAACGTCGATCTGGCACACGTGTTCCAAATACTGGTTGCTGCGCACCAGGGTAACCAGGAACGATCGGGGCAACTCCTCGCCGAATACAACGAACTCTATGTTGGCCGTTTCTTTGACATTATGGTTCACGCCTGGAGCGGTGAAAGAGAAAAGGCCAACCGCAGAGCGGCAGCAATCGACGAGCATTTCTTCGGTCCGATGGTTCTGTGGCAGCTTGCAAACTGGTGCCAGTGCGGTTCACCCTGGGATCCTGAGGCAGCACCGAACTTTACGGCGAAGATCAAGGAAGCGAACATCGCCTGGCCGCCTCCGGCGCCGCTGAACTTTCCGCTGAAGGACTGGTAACTAAACCCTGCCTCTCCAAACCACTGAGGGTTGGATGTCTCTATTTCAAGAGCTGAAACGACGTAACGTCATTCGCATCGCCATTCTCTACCTGGTGTCGTCGTGGGTGCTGTTGCAATTGGCCGACGTTTTGACGTCGCTGCTCAATGCGCCGGAAGCCGCAGGCTCTATTGTTGTGCTGCTGCTGATACTCGGCTTCTTTCCCGCGCTGATCTTCGCGTGGGTCTACGAGATGACGCCCGAAGGGATAAGGCGAGAGGTCGACATCGATCGGTCCCAATCGCAAACGCCTGAGACCGGCAAAAAGATAAACACGGTGATCGTCGTCTTGCTGGTCATCGCAATCGGTGGGCTGGTTGCCGACAGGCTCATACCGGAACCCGGTGTTGAGGCAGACGTTGTCCTCGCGGATTCACTCGAAGCGCCAATCGACAGTCTCTCGATCGCCGTGCTGCCGTTCGCCGATCTCAGCCAGGGCCAGGATCAACAATACTTTACCGACGGTCTTTCGGAGGAGTTGCTGAACCTGCTCGTGCGGGTCGACGACCTGCACGTCGCATCGCGAACATCGTCATTTGCCTATCGTGGTTCGACGCTGAGTGTGCCGGAGATTTCAAAGGCGCTTGGGGTTGGTCATATTCTTGAGGGCAGCGTCCGCAAGGACGGCGACCGCATTCGAATTACGGCACAGCTCATCGAGGCCGAGACCGACCGACACTTGTGGTCCGAGAATTTCGATCGGGAACTCGTCGATATCTTCGCGATCCAGGACGAGATCGCGAACGCGATCGTGCAGGCGTTAACGGGCAAGCTGGGTGTGGGCGCCGAACGGGCTATTTCAGTGGAAGCCGTCACCGAGAATCTCGATGCGTATGAAATGTATCTCATGGCAAGAGAGCTCTTTCTAAAACGTACCGAATTGCCGGAGAGCATCAGGCTTTTCACGCAGGCGATCGAACTCGACCCGTCATTCGCTCGCGCGTGGGAAGGTCTCGCAGCGGTTCACGCAGTGGGCAATGACTGGATTCCCGATGGCATCGATCACTATCCATTGGCAAGAGAAGCGGCGGAAAAGGCGCTGTCATTGAATCCGGATCTATCGATGCCGCTGGCGGTGCTCGGCTCTATTGCCTCGGATGCTGATTATGATTTCATTCGCGGTATCGAATACTTTAATGCAGCCATCGAAAAGGATTCGAAAAACACGACGGCGTGGCTATGGCTGGGGATCAGGCAGTATTCTCTGGGTTTCTTCGAGGAGGCCATCAAGTCCCTGCGTACCTGCCTTTCTATCGATCCCGGCTACCTGAATTGTCGGCAACACCTGGCGCACACCTACTTGTCGAAGGGCGATGCTGATACTGCCGTGAAGCTCAACGACGTCGCCATGGAGCATGTCTTTGATTCAATCAGCGAGGCTTTCATACCGGAGTACGTTCGACGTGGCCACCGCAATCTCGCTGTGCGAATCGCCGATAATCGACTGGGTTCCACTGGCGCTCCCGCCATCGAGATAATCCGCGCTGTCGAGAATCCGGGCGGTGACAACCATGCAGGGTATGCTCGCCTGAAGGACTGGGAAAACCAGACTCGTTCAGGGGTAACCATTGCGCAGGCGATTCCATTTTCCTGGATTTATTTTGGCGTCTGGGATGAGCTTGCAAACCACCCAGGGAAATACGCCTACATGATGTGGCATCCGGACGGTGACGAGTTTCGCAAGACGGATGTTTATAAAGCTGTTGTGCGCGAGTCAGGTGCCCTGGCTTATTGGCAGGCGCGCGGTTTTCCGCCGCAGTGCAAGCCGGTAGGCGATGACGACTTCGAGTGCGTGGTTGCAAAAGCTCCGCGTCGTCGTGCTCGGAGCCAGGTCAACTAGCTGTAGGGCCCGGGTGAGGGCGTGCACCTGTTTGTTGCCAGTCTCTTTGCGTCCCGAAAAACCTGTCAATAGCTTGTATCCCGGATTGTCAGCGCCACCACATCTTATTAAATTAGTCTGGCTCGGCGTCGGCGCGGCCGCTGTGGATAACGGTCCGTGCCTTCCGTGATGCCTGCCACCACGGCAGGGCACCGGCAGTCCCTGCGGTCAGTTCCGCGCCCGCCCAGAGGTTGGTTGCGGAGCCTTATCTGCCGACGGGCGGCTTGGCTGAACAGGCTCAAAGGCGTCGGATAGCCCATCCGGGCACGCGTTCAGATCTCAAGAGGCTCCTCGCAGAGCCGCTTTTGCGGCCCGGAGGTAGATATGCACAAGAGTATTATTCGTGGCGTACTTCTTGGTATCCTGCTGCTGATATTCACGAATGCCGGCCTAGTGCTGGCAGATGAAGGAGAAAAAGGCTGCTCGAACCTGGGCACATGGTTCGGTGCGTCGCCATTCCCCGCGGACCCAACAGCACCCCCTGTCGAGATACCGCCTCCGCCCTGGGACGATGTATATCTGACAGGCTGGGCGGTAAACGTTATGGGCAAGTCCAACAACGAGGGCACGAACCATTTCGAATACCCGGTTTTTGACCCAAGTTTGGCGATGCTGGGCCTCGATGAAACCCCGCCATTCAGTGATGCGGTTCGTATTGGCAGCATGCGCGGCAACTGGAAACGCGCCGGCGGCAACACGTTCGACTACACGTTCATGGGCTTCGCCTTTGGCGCGTCGAATATGCCCGTCTACATCGCGAAGATCAGCGGGCAGGCCATGCTGCTCGAGGACTGCCAGTACCAGCACACCACGGCAATCATGGAAGTTTTCCTGCCGTGGATGAGGCCGTTCCAGGACGACCCGGCATTTGAGATTCCGCTGGGCGTTTTCTACGGCTATCGTGCGAAGGTCGACCTGCCGTACTAAACGGCAGTCAGATCAGGAGTGACGGACCCCGGCTTCGGCCGGGGCCCTCTGCCTCGAGTCAGGTGTGAGGCTTTCGTCAAGATCACGAAATCTAAAACGTAGTGCCAGGCCATACTGTCTGCTCGCGTGCGCTTTCTCAGTGTTAGAGCCGCATACCACCGTCGACCTCGATATTGCGGCCGTTGACGAAGTCGTTTTCCATCAGGTACTGGACGGTGTGTGCTATTTCATCAGGCTCACCGATGCGGCCGGCAGGAATCATGGCCTGTAACTTCGCCAGTGCTTCCGGTTTCATCG
>JAHEGH010000016.1 GCA_024639825.1 Gammaproteobacteria bacterium | reverse complement strand
CGATACTGCGCCGGTCGGAAATTGCCGGGCCCTCGGTTGGCAAGCTCTGCTTTGAAGGGCTGACCATTGAGCCCGAAACCCGCACAGTAACCGTCGATGGCAACCTGGTGGACCTGACGTCTATGGAGTTTGAACTTCTCCTGATTCTCGCCAGGCGGCACGGACGAAAATTATCCCGCGACGACATCCTGAGCGAACTGCGTGGCATTGATGCCGCGATTCTCACGCGGTCTGTCGATATCATGGTCAGCCGCCTGCGACAGAAACTTGGCGACACGGCCAAGCCCGCACGTTTTATCCAGACGATCTGGGGTCGCGGCTATTCCTTCACAGGCATACCCCTGACCGATGCTTAGACGCCTGTCGCGATCGCTGTCATTTCGCCTGCTTGTCATATTCCTCGTACTGGGCAGCACTTTTGTATTCGGCACCTTTAAGGCTGTTCAGCGCTTTTATAATGGTGATCAGATTCGCGGACTCATTAGCGGGCATCTGTCATTACACGTCAGCTATGTTCGTGAAGATATTGGCGTACCGCCGAGCATCGACCGGGCCTTGGCAATAACCCGAAAAGTACCGGTCGATATTCGAATATACGGGCCGGATGTTGACTGGGCGTCGGATCCCGCATTTCCGCGGCTGGAGCAATTCGAATTTGCGCCCAGCCCAAGGTTCAGCGGGGCCTCGGACGCATTTGCGGATGAGCTTCAGGGCGTCGACTTTGCGAACCTCAACAAGCATGATTTCCTGCGCCTACGTCAGGGTGGCTACGACATTGTGGTGTCCACGCCGCGGATCTCCGATGTCTCCAGCGGACCCCCGCTGATACCGCTTGTCCTGGGGCTTGGACTGATTCTCCTGATCCTGGCCTACGCCGCCGTCAACTCGCTGTTCAAACCCATCAGGGCCATTCGTGAGGGTGCCGAGCGTATTGGGCAAGGCAACTTTGACTTCCGTATTTCCAGGGTGCGTCGCGACCAGCTCGGCGATCTTGCTGCGGACATCAACCGTATGGCTGGTGATGTCGAAAACATGCTTGATGCGAAGCGGGCGCTGCTGCTCGGCATTAGTCACGAGTTGCGAACGCCGCTCTCGAGAATGCGGCTGGAACTGGAATTCCTCGACGACGAAGAAAGCGCAGAGAGCCTTAAAGCAGAAATCGCAGAGATGGAGAAGATCGTCGTTACGCTGCTTGAAGCCGAACGGCTGAACAGCCGACACGCACAGTTATCGAGGTCGCATGTCGTTGTCGGCGAACTGATAGACGATCTGTTAAACGACTTCTTCTCCCGGGACCTGGACAGAATCAGTGTTGAGCTTCCGCCCACACCGGTCACCGCATCGGTCGACGAAGCGCGTATCACGCTGTTGCTCAAGAATCTCCTTGCGAATGCGCTGCGCTACTCAAAGGCGGAGGACGGGCCGATAACCCTGCGCTTTGTCTCTACCGGTGCTGAACTCGTGATGACCGTGGCAGACAACGGTCCCGGTTTGTCACAGGATCAGGCCGAACATATTGGCGAGCCCTTTTACCGCAGCGACCCGTCTCGCGCGCGCGAATCGGGTGGATCGGGACTTGGCCTGTACCTGGCCACCTTGGTCGCAAGAGCCCATGGCGGCACATTAAAACTCTGCAAGTCCGGCGGTCAGGGGGCCTGTTTCGAGGTCCGTATCCCCCTGATCAACTGATAGGCCTCGAGGGCCATCCGGCGAGCCTCACCGTGGTCAACTATCGGTGCCGGGTAAGAGGGCTCCCCGACATCCGGCACCCAACGACGCACATAGCTCCCGTTGGGGTCGAATTTCTCTCCCTGCAGGGTCGGATTAAAGATTCGAAAATACGGCGCAGCGTCAGAGCCGCAGCCGGCGACCCACTGCCAGCTGGCGGAATTATTGGCCAGATCCGCGTCGACCAGGTTATCCAGAAACCACTCAGCACCAGCCTGCCACGGCACGAACAGATCTTTGACCAGGAATGACGCTACGATCATTCGCACTCGATTGTGCATCCAGCCTGTCTGCTTTAGCTGGCGCATGCCGGCATCCACGATCGGGTACCCCGTCATGCCATCCTGCCAGGCGCGCAGTAGCGCAGCATCGGTCGACCATGGGAAATGCTCGAACTCAGCGCGCAGCGGCTTGTCCGGCAGATCGGGGAAGTGGAATAAAAGGTAATTGCTGAAGTCGCGCCAGTACAACTGGCGCAGCAAGGCTTCACCACCCGCTGCCGATCCAAGAGGCATTTCCAGTTGGCGGACGGTATGCCAGACCTGGCGGACGCTCACTTCGCCAAAATACAGATACGGCGAAAGCCTGGTGGTCGCATCCAGGTCCGGGCGATCGCGGTTGCTCGGGTAGTCTCGCAGTATCGACTCAATGTCGTCGACACGCTGCAGTCCGGCACCTTCACCGGGCGCCCACGTCGCCGCGTAATTTCGCGGCTGGCCTGAATCAGCCGACAGGAGCCCGAGATCGTCAATCGACAAGGATTCGGGCAACGGGTCAGCAATCGTTATTGAATCGGGGGCCGGTACAGGCACGCCGGGCTCTCCCAGGGCGCTCGCAGTTTTCCAGAAGGCAGTAAATACGCGATAGGGTGTACCGGACTGCGTCATGACCGTTTCCGGAGCATGCAGGAAGCTGTCGTCGAACACTTCAATTGCTAGCCGCTCCTCGAGCAACTCCCTGACGTCCCTTTCCTGCCTGATGCACGCCGGTTCGTAGCGTCGCGCAAAATACAACGCCTTTGCCCCGGTTTGAGCTGAAAGCTCGGCAAGTATCTGTCGCGGTTCACCGGAACGCAGCAGCAATGAAGCCCCCAATTTCCGCAGATCGCGATCGAGATTGATGAGGCTGTGGTGCAGCCACCAGCGGCTTGCGCTCCCCCGATCCTCCTCGTCGTGGATATAGAGAGGGATAATCGGACAGCGGGCGTTTAAAGCCGCCTGTAGCGCAGCATTGTCCGCGAGGCGCAGATTTCGTCGAAACCAGAGAATGACAGGTTGCATGGAGTTTGAGCCGGAAGCCAGTGAGGACGCCATAGTAAGTTGCTGAACCAAGACAATTTGTAAGGGAATGTAACAACACTCGCCGGCCGATTGTTGACCGGAAACCCGCGACGTATATTTCTGTTCACTAGATTTTGGAGGCTGCTATGAGCGCCGTAACTGCAAGAGCTGTCAGCTGGACCGAATCGGGACTGGTTCCCGACCCCGTAATTCGGGCCGGGATACGACGATTGCTCGAATCAAAACGTAAAGAGATCCACGCCGGCGATGAGGAATTTGCGGCTAATGCCCTGAATTCCTTCGTCGAAATGATGAACAATTCGCCGATCGCGCACGTTCCGGGCCTTGCCAACGAGCAGCACTATGAAGTGCCGGCCGAGTTTTTCAGCCATGTCATGGGTGACCATCTCAAATACAGCTGCTGCTACTGGCCGGCAGGCGTTGGTGATCTGTCCGAAGCGGAAACGGCCGCACTGGAGCTTACCGTCCGTCGCGCCGGAATCACTGATGGAATGCAGGTTCTCGACCTGGGCTGTGGCTGGGGTTCGTTGTCGCTGTGGATTGCCGAGCACTTCCCCAATACATCGGTCATGTCCGTGTCCAACTCGACATCGCAACGTGACTTTATCGTCGAGCGGGCCAGGGAACGTGCCATAGAAAACCTTGAAGTCGTGACCTGCGATATGAACGATTTTCAAACCGACAAGCGCTTTGATCGAGTTGTGTCCATCGAAATGTTCGAGCATATGCGCAACTACGGCGAGCTGTTTCGTCGGATTGATGAGTGGCTGCTACCCGATGGCCGCTTCTTCATGCACATTTTCTGTCATCGCTCCACGCCGTACGAGTACCTCGACAAGGGTCCGGCCGACTGGATGAGCAGACACTTCTTCAGCGGCGGCATCATGCCGAGCGCCGACCTGCCGTTGCGCTTCCCAGGCAAGCTTTGCATCGACAAGCGCTGGCACTGGAATGGCCAGCACTATGCGAAGACCTGCAACGCGTGGCTGGCCAAAATGGACGCCAACGAGGCTGCGATCAAGCCGGTTCTGGCCGAGTGTTATGGTGAGGCAGACGCTTCGCTATGGTGGCAGCGGTGGCGCATTTTCTTCATGGCCTGTGCCGAGCTCTTTGACTATGATGAAGGGCATGAATGGTACGTAGGCCATTACCTCTTCCGTAAGGCGGAGGCCTGACATGTTCATGCTGGTCAACTTCGCAGCATTCGAAATCGCCTGGTTGTCATCGGTGGTCGGCGGCGCACAGCAAATGCCCTGGCTGGGCCCCCTCGCTGTTTGTATCGCGCTCGCGATTCATCTCTCTGCAGCCAGGAAACCGTTTGAGGAAGTCGTTCTGGTATTGAGTTGTGCTTTCATCGGCGCGTTCTTTGACAGCGCTCTGGTCGCTGCTGGCTGGGTAACCTACCCGTCGGGGCTTTTCAGTGACTACCTTGCGCCATACTGGATTATTACGATGTGGATGCTGTTTGCGACGACACTCAACGTCTCGATGCGCTGGCTGCGTGGCAGGCCCTGGGTGGCCGCAATCTTTGGTCTGTTTGGCGGGCCTACCACCTACCTCGCAGGTCAAAAGCTCGGTGGAATCGTGCTGGTGAATCCGACCGCAGCTTACCTGGCCCTGGCGATTGGTTGGGCGATCATCATGCCCGTACTGATGTGGCTGTCCGAAAATCTGGACGGCATGCCGGGCAAGCGTCGCAACTGGACCGCGGAGCGCGTCCAATGAACGTGCACCCGTACCTCTTGGCCCTGATCGTCATTCTGGGTATCGGTGTCGCCAGCTGGCTGTTGAGCGTGGTCAAGAAAGACGTCAGCTTCGTTGACAGCCTCTGGTCCCTGTTCTTCCTGGTCGCTGCCGGCGTCTTCGCTATCGGGGCGGACTCACTCTCGATCCGCGGAGCGCTCGTGCTCACGCTGGTCACGATTTGGGCGCTGCGCCTGTCGATTTACATTACCGCCCGCAACTGGGGCGAACCCGAGGACTACCGGTACCAGACGATCCGCGCGAACAACGAACCCGGTTTCGCGTTCAAGAGCCTGTACATTGTCTTCGGTCTGCAAGGCGTGCTGGCATGGCTGGTGGCACTGCCACTCCTGCCCGCGATTACGTCCGATGTTGCTCTCGGTCCTTTGGACATCGCAGCTGCCCTGCTGTGGCTTACCGGCTTTGTATTCGAGGCAGGCGGCGACTACCAGCTGGCAAGGTTTAAAGCCCGCGCCGACAGCAAAGGCCGTGTGCTGAACACGGGTCTGTGGCGTTACACGCGCCACCCAAATTACTTCGGTGATTTCTGTATCTGGTGGTCGTTCTACCTGTTTGCGGTCGCGTCCGGAGGATGGTGGAGCATTGCGTCTCCGTTACTCATGAGCCTTTTGTTGCTCAAGGTTTCGGGCGTGGCAATGCTGGAGAACACGATCACCGAACGCCGGCCCCAATATGCCGACTACATTCGTAACACCAATGCATTTTTCCCCGGGCCCGCGCGCACCGGGTCTACCGTAAAGGAGACAAAGTCATGAGGCGCAGGTACCTCGGCTTTTTGCTAATGGGTCTATTTGGACTGACGTTCGTCACACCGGCTCCCGCAAAGGGACGAGTCAGCGACGTTGCTGAGTGGGATTTTAATGTTTTTCTGAACGACCGGAAGATTGGCAAGCACTCGTTCAAAGTGTCGGAATCCGCTGGTATAAAGCAGGTTCAGAGCGAAGCCAAATTCAAGTACACGATCCTTCTGATTCCAGCTTATCGCTACGAGCATCAGGCGGCAGAGCGTTGGTCGGATGAGTGCCTGGTAGAGATAGACGCTCGCACCAATGCAAACGGCGAGCGTATCGAAGTGTCGGGCGAACGAACCGGATCGGGCTTCCGCGTGCTCAACGGCACCTCCCCCGCCGACCTGCCAGAGTGCGTGATGACTTTCGCCTACTGGAACCCGAACTTTCTGCAACAACCGCGCCTGCTCAATCCGCAAACAGGTGAATTTGTCGACGTAACCGTGGAGAAGCTCGGCAACGAGATGCTCGAAGTACGTGGGCAGACGGTAGATGCAACCCGCTTCAAACTGACGGCCTACAAAATCGATATGACACTCTGGTACTCCCAGGATGACGAATGGCTGGCACTGGAGTCGATTGCGGAAGGCGGTCACATCATTCGCTACGAGTTGTCCTGATATGGGTATCAAAACACGCTTTCTAGTTATCTCCTTGTTGGCAATCGGCATTGCCGGATGTGCTTCAAAAGGACCAGAAATGAAGACAGTTGAAGAAGTTGACCTCGATCGTTTTATGGGGCCCTGGTACGTAATCGCCAACATTCCTACGTTTCTCGAAAAGGACGCGTACAACCCCGTCGAGACCTACAGCCTGAACGACGACGGCACGATTGCGACGCAATTTACGTTCAGGAAAGGTGGCTTTGATGGCAAGGTCAAGGAGTACCACCCCAAGGGGTTTGTCCTGGATACAGAGTCCAATGCGCTTTGGGGCATGCGGTTCGTGTGGCCGATCAAAGCAGACTACCGGATTGTTTATCTCAATGATGATTACACGCAGACGGTAATCGGCCGTCAGGCGCGCGATTACGTCTGGATCATGGCGCGCACGCCGACCATTTCGGACCAGGACTACGACCAACTGCTCGAGTTTGTAGAGTCGCTGGGCTATGACATGACCAAGCTGAAGCGCGCGCCTCAGCGTTGGTAGCAATATGAGAATCGCGATTATCGGCACGGGAATAGCCGGCAATGTAGCCGCCTATAAACTGCGGCAACAACACGACATTACGGTATTCGAGGCAGGCTCCTATGTTGGTGGCCACACGAATACGGTCGACGTCGAAGAAAGCGGTGAACGCCTCGCTGTTGACACCGGCTTCATCGTATTTAATGACCGGACTTACCCGAATTTCATCGGTCTACTGGATGAAATCGGACAGGCATCGCAGCCGAGCGTTATGAGCTTCAGTGTGCAGCGGGAAGACAGCGGGCTGGAATATGGCGGCTCATCTCTGAACTCCCTGTTCGCCCAGCGCCGTAACATTCTGCGTCCTGCGTTCTATCGCATGATTCGCGACATCCTGCGCTTCAACGATGCCACGCTGGAGCACGTGGAGGAGCTCGACGAATCCGAGACCATCGGCGCATACCTTGTCAGGAACAATTACAGCAACGAGTTCGTCGATCAGTACCTGGTGCCCATGGCGGCGGCAATCTGGTCTGCCGAGCCCGTCGCCATTCTGGATATGCCCGTCAAATTCCTCGTGCGTTTCTTTGCCAATCATGGGTTGCTGCAAACCACCAACCGCCCCATTTGGCGCGTCATTAAGGGTGGTTCCCGTGAATACGTTAGAAAGCTCGTCGCCGGGCATCGCGATCGCATTCGCCTGAACAGCCCGGTACAAACCCTGCGCCGAGTCGGCGACGGTGTTGAGCTGCACTCGGCATCGGGTGGCAAGGAATACTTTGACTATGTGTTTGTTGCCTGCCATAGCGACCAGGCACTGTCCTTACTGGCCGATGCAACAGACGCTGAGCGGGATGTGCTGGGTGCGATTCGCTATCAGCCAAACGAGGCGATTCTGCATACCGACGAATCACTGATGCCGACCAGGAGACGCGCCTGGGCAGCATGGAATTACCATATCCCGCAGGATCCCGATCGTCACGTTGCCGTGACCTACAACATGAATATCCTGCAGGGGCTCGACACACGGAACGAGTACCTGGTCACGCTGAATGATGACCGGCACATCGACCCTGCGAAGATTATTCAGCGTATCGCTTACGATCACCCCATCTATTCGCAGGAAGCCGTGCGGGCGCAGAGTCGACAGGCCGTCATTAACTGCGATCGAACCTTCTTTTGTGGCGCCTACTGGCGAAACGGGTTCCACGAGGACGGTGTAGTCAGCGCACTGCACGCTTTGCAGCACTTCGAAGAGAGGCTTGCCAATGAACAGCTGCATCTACGAAGGGCAGGTTAAGCACACGCGCACAAAGCCCGCGGTGCATCAGTTCAGCTATAGCCTGTTCATGATGTACCTCGACCTTGATGAACTGCCAACGGTGTTCGAGAAGCGCTGGTTCTGGTCCACAGAGCGGCGAGCACTCGCACGATTTCGGCGCTCCGACCATCTGGGCGCGGAGAGCGAGCCACTGGCCGACGCAGTGCGTGGCCTCGTTGAAATCGAGACGGGTACGCGACCGCGCGGCCCGATTCGCTTGCTCACCAACCTGTCTTACTACGGTTACTGCTTCAATCCGGTGAGTTTCTACTATTGCTTCGCAGACGATGGCGAGTCGGTCGAGTTCATCGTTGCCGAAGTCAATAACACACCCTGGGGCGAACGTGACACCTACGTCATGGACTGCAGGCGTGTCGCCGAGACGGCCTCATCATGGCGGTTCCAGCCCCGCAAGAAAATGCACGTTTCACCTTTCATGCCGATGGAGCTCGAGTACAACTGGGTTCTTTCGGCGCCGGCAGATCGGCTAGCCATTTTTATGGCCAACTCCAAAAACGGCAAGCGCTTTTTCGATGCAACGCTGACCCTTGATCGAACCCCGATCACCGGTCGCTCCCTGGCCGGACTGCTGATCCGTTTTCCATTCATGACCGCCAAAATCATTTTTGCGATCTACTGGCAAGCGCTTCGCCTTTGGATCAAGCGCTGCCCTGTCTACAAACACCCTGGCGATAAAACCGAGGTAACCGCCCGATGAACACGAGATCCGCTGCTATAGATGCACCCGAACGTGTCAATGAGAATGCCAGCCCGTCACTCATCGACAAGTTGGCGCGCCGCCTGGTCCTGTCTCGTCTCGAGCATCTTCAGGCCGGGCAGATCGTCGTGGTCGAGAATGGCGAGCGCACTACCTTCGGTCGCCTGACCGATGCTTTTCCGCTGAGCGCACAACTGACCGTGAGTCATCCCGGCTTCTACAGCGACATGGCTTTTGGCGGTTCCATCGGGGCCGGCGAGGCCTACATCAACGCCTACTGGTCCACCAATGATCTGACCGACCTGCTCAGGATTTTGCTGCGCAATCGAGATGTTCTCGAGAGCATGGACTCAGGTCTGGCGCGATTGAGCCGGCCCTTGCGAAAAGTGCTGCATGCATTCAACAGGAACACGCGTAAGGGAAGCCGCAAGAACATCGCCGCGCACTATGATCTCGGTAACGATTTCTACCAGCTCTGGCTTGACCCAACCATGATGTATTCGGCGGCGTATTTCGAAACGCCGGTTACACCACTGGAGAAAGCCTCAACTGACAAGCTGGATCGCATTTGCAGGAAGCTGGATCTGTCTGCAGGTGACTCGGTGATGGAAATTGGCACCGGTTGGGGTGGATTCGCTATACACGCCGCCAAACATTATGACTGTCATGTCACCACCACCACTATTTCCCAACAGCAACATGACTATGCCCGACAGGCGATTGCGGATGCCGGGCTGGAAGACAAGATAACGTTGCTGTTCCAGGACTACCGTGACCTCGAAGGGCGTTTCGACAAGCTTGTCTCCATCGAGATGATCGAGGCTGTCGGACATGAGTATCACGATACCTTCTTCAGGAAATGCTGTGACCTGCTGAAGCCCGATGGCCAGATGTTGTTGCAGGCCATCACCATCGCCGACCAGCGCTACGACAGTTACAGGAAAGGGGTCGATTTCATCAAGCGCTACATCTTTCCCGGCGGCTGCCTGACGTCTGTCACAGACATGTCACGGACCATGACGGAACACACCGACATGCGCGTAATCCACCTCGAGGATATTGGCCCGCACTACGCAACCACGCTGCGTCACTGGCACGATCGTTTCTTTGCCCGGATCGAGGAGGTTCGTGAACTCGGGTACTCGGAGGCATTCATTCGCATGTGGCAGTTCTATCTGTGTTACTGCGAAGGCGCTTTTACCGAGCGAGCCATTGGCGACGTGCAGATGCTTATCATGCGACCGGGCGCGCGACGCGACAGCATCGGATACTAGGCGGAACCCGCTACGAAGTCTGCCCGCCTCGGGTGCGCTGCAGCAGCGCCGTCAGCGTCTGCCTGGCCGCACCAAAACCGCCATTACTCATGAACACGACCTGGTCACCACCCAGCACACGCGTCGACATGTCGTTTACCAGGTGGTCATAGTCATCGAAAAGCCGCAGCTTGCTGCCCAGGCTCTGCAGGTTAGTCTCGAAATCGTCGGGCATGCCTTCTGGCCGGAACATCCACACCAGGTCGGCATCCCGCAGAGAATCGGCAAGCAGGTCATTATGCACACCGAGTTTCATTGTATTGGACCGCGGTTCGATTGCCACGACGACCCGATGACCCGGGTAACGTTTGCGCATTGACCGGATCGACTTTGCGATAGCCGTCGGATGGTGTGCGAAGTCGTCATAGATCGCGATGTTAGCGACCGTTGCGGTGCGTTCCATGCGGCGCTTCACACCTTCGAACCGGGACATCGAATCGACAGCCTGCTCCAGCGACACACCAGCTGATGCCGCCGCGGCAACAGCTGCAAGCGCGTTCTCAAGATTATAGATACCGCCGATCTTCCAACGCGCCTCAGCGGCACGCCCGCCCGGACCGCGCATGCCGATATGGCGTTCAACCTTATCGCCAAAGCGGGCCGTCCAGTCAGTGTCGTCAGTCGTACTGAACGTTTCGATGGGCGTCCAGCAGCCCTGCGCCACAAGCTGCCTCAGGTTTTCGTCCGCGCCGTTCATCACGATACGGCCGCCGCCTGGTACTGTTCGCAAAAGCTGGTGGAACTGCCAGAGAATGGCGTCCATATCCTTGTAGATGTCAGCGTGGTCGTACTCGAGGTTATTGAGTACGAGGGTACGCGGGCGGTAATGCACGAACTTGGCGCGCTTGTCGAAGAACGCTGTGTCGTACTCATCCGCCTCTACGACAAAATATTCGGACTCACCGAAGCGTGCCGAGGTCCCGAAGTCAGCCGGAATACCGCCAATCAGGAACCCGGGTGCGTGACCGGCATCTTCGAGTATCCAGGCGAGCATGCTGGACGTAGTCGTCTTGCCATGCGTTCCGGCGACGGCCAGCACATGACGGTCGTTAAGAACATTTTCTGCAAGCCATGCCGGACCAGACTTGTAAGGCATGCCCCGATTCAGCATCGCCTCGACTACTTCGACGCCGCGGCTCATGACGTTGCCAACCACGACACAGTCGGGATTGATATCCAACTGGTCGGCATCCATGCCCTCATGAATCTGGATACCCAGTGACTTGAGCTGCGTGCTCATAGGCGGATAGACGTTACTGTCGCACCCCGTAACCTCATGTCCCGCGGCACGTGCCAGTGCGGCAATACCTCCCATGAATGTTCCGCAGATTCCGAGTATGTGTATATGCATGCTGAGCTAGGCGGCGGCTGTGGCGGGGTTGAAGGTTGCGCTCAGGTAATACTGAAGCGCAAACACCAGGAACGCGGCAATGAGACCGTGGACCCGGGGTCGCTCCAGCGTTCGGGATAATATATGCCCATCGACGACGACGGAAAACAACATCACGCTCCAGACCAGCAGCAGGGCGAGCAAGGGAACAGGCTGGATCTCCTGAAAGCGCAGAGCAACCGCCAGCACCAGGATGAGTACGAAACCGAACACCGCGCTGCATCCGATCATCGCCGTCAACATCTGTACCATCCGTGCTTTCTTGGCGTCGAGCGTTGCCATCATCGCGAAAATGACCAGCCCCAGCAAAGTGATCGCCAGCCCGGACGCAGACAAGCCGCCGAACTGGGGCACAATAATCCCGCCAAGCACATCCACGAATAACCAGAATGCAACGACGACAACGAGCAACAACACGGAGTGCGGAATGGCGTCGGGGCCTTTCCGCAACCGCATGATGTCCAGAATTGTTTTCAGCAGAGCCAGCATGATCTTTGCATGTTAACCTCTGTGTCCGAATTTCGCCTACGCCTTTTCAATGCCCCACTATCAATTCGTCGAAGAATCCGATTCCCTGGTACCGGACCTGCAAAGGCAGGGACAGCTCGGCATCGATACCGAGTTCATGCGCGAACGCACCTACTTCGCGCAGCTGTGCCTGACGCAGATCTCGACACCCGATAAAATCTGGTGCGTCGACCCGCTATCAGGTCATCCGCAGGACGCATTCTGGAAAGAGATGCTGACGCACGACTGGGTCGTGCATTCAGCCAGGCAGGATATCGAAGTCATTTACCAGCTGGCTGGCGCGATGCCTGAGTCGATCTTTGACACCCAGGTCGCTGCTGGTCTGCTCGGTTACCCGGCGCAGATGGGCTACGCGGGCCTCGTTAAGGAACTGTTCGACGTCGAGATTCACAAGAGTCACACCCGTGCCGACTGGTCCAAACGGCCATTGCGCGACGAATACCTCGAGTATGCGGCAGAAGACGTCGAATACCTGCTGCCGGCCTGCGAAATCCTGTCAGAACGCCTGGAAGACAAGGACCGGCTCGGCTGGGCACGAGAAGACTCGCAATGGCTGCTCGATCCGGAGCTCTATGATATCGGGGACAGTCAGGCCATCGAAAGATTGAAAGGCGCCCGTAATTTTCGAGGTCGAAAACGCGCTGCTGCAGTGCGTCTCGCGGCCTGGCGTGAAGCCGAGGCGATCAAGCGTGATCGTCCGCGCCAGTGGATCATGCGCGATAACGTGTTACTTGATATCGCCTGGAACCTGCCGGAAACAGCAGCTGCAATGGCTGATATTCAGGGGGTTCCGCCAAAACTCGTGAATCGCGTGGGCCCCCAGCTGCTGGAGCTGATAGCCGCGTCGGCACAGGATGACGGCGGCTACAACCCACCCCGCCCTCCGGACGAAGAGCAGAAGGCGCTGCTCAAGGACATGCAGTCACGCGTCGCCGCCTGCGCCAGGGAACTGGACATCGCTGCCGAAACGGTCGCATCAAAACGCGAGCTTTCAGCAGTGATTATTTCCGGGAACCGCAACTCACGGGTATTCGGCGGGTGGCGCGCCGGATTGATCGGAAACGAGCTGCTGGCGTTACTCTAGAGATTCCAGCAGGCGTTCGTAAACCACGTCGATCCCGCCTTCAGCGTCAATCGTCGTCAGTTTCTCACGCTCCTTGTAGAACGCGATCAATGGCTCGGTACGCTCGCGGTAGACAGCGAGACGATTCCCGATTGTTTCCTCGTTATCATCCTCGCGCTGGACAAGTTCGCCACCGGCATCGGTACACTCGTCCAGTTCGTCCTGTGAGGAAAAATAGACGTTCAACAGCCTGCCTGTCAGCGAGCAGGTGCGGCGACCCGTCAGGCGCTTCATCAGGATGTCGAAGTCGACGTCCAGCAGCACGGCCGTATCAAGCGGCGTTCCCATCTGGTCGAGCAATTCTTCGAGATCCAGGGCCTGCTGCGTAGTCCGGGGAAACCCATCGAGAATGAAGCCGTCCTGTGCGTCGGGCTGGCTCAGGCGTTCGCTGATGATGCCGAGTACGATGTCATCGGGCACGAGATTTCCCGCCTCCATGATCGACTTGGCCTTAAGACCGAAACGCGTACCTGTGGCAACCGCCTCACGCAGCATATCGCCGGTGGAGACCTGCGGAATGTTCTTGTCCGCCATTAGTTTCTTTGCCTGGGTTCCCTTGCCGGATCCGGGGGCGCCGAGAAGTACGATACGCATGGCTAAATCTCGTGGTAATTATCGGGGCGCAGTACGCTACTCGCAAAGGACTTTGCCGTCAATGCGCGGTATCCTTGCGGCCTCTCCCTAACCGCAACTCAGGAACATCAATCATGTCTGCAATGAACGCGTTTTATGCCCAGTCGGGCGGTGTTACGGCTGTCATCAACGCAACGGCGTGTGGCGTTATCGAGACGGCACGCAAACACCCAAATCAGATTGCCAATGTCTACGCCGGTCGCAACGGCATTATCGGCGCGCTTACCGAGAACATGATCGATACCAGCAAAGAGAGCGCAAGCGCGATTGCTGCGCTGATGCACACACCCGGAGGCGCCTTCGGGTCGGCACGCTACAAGCTGAAGGGCATCGAAGAAAACCGCGCCGAGTATGAGCGCCTCATCGAAGTATTCAAGGCTCATGATATCGGCTACTTTTTCTACAACGGCGGCAATGACTCGATGGACACGGCCCACAAGGTCTCGCAGATATCTCGGAAGCTGGGCTTCCCCGTCACCTGTCTTGGCGTGCCGAAGACGGTAGACAATGATCTGCCCATTACGGATTGCTGCCCGGGTTTCGGTTCAGTTGCAAAATACGTTGCCGTGTCGACACAGGAAGCGGCCATGGATGTCGCCTCCATGGCGGAGACCTCAACCAAGGTCTTCATCCTCGAAGTCATGGGTCGACATGCGGGTTGGATCGCTGCGGCCGGCGGACTCGCCGGCAAGGAACCGGGCGATGCACCGCACATTATCCTGTTCCCAGAAATCCCGTTCAGGAAGCGCGATTTTTTGAAGCGGGTTCGGCAGTGCGTCAATGATTACGGCTATTGCGTCATCGTCGTCAGCGAGGGGGCCCAGTACGCCAACGGCAAGTTCCTGGCCGACCAGGGCACACGGGATGCATTTGGCCACGCCCAGCTGGGCGGCGTTGCACCGGTGGTTGCCTCAATGGTTCGCGACAGCCTCGGCTACAAGTATCACTACGCCATCGCCGACTACCTGCAGCGCTCAGCCCGGCATATCGCTTCGGACACCGACGTAAAACAGGCCTATGCGGTGGGCAAAGCCGCGGTTCAGTACGCGCTGCAGGGCAAGACCGCCGTTATGCCGGTCATCAAGCGCATTTCCGACAAACCCTACCGGTGGAAAATCGAGTCGGCGCCGCTGGGCCGTATCGCGAATAAAGAGAAGATGCTGCCTCGCCGCTACATCACGAAGGACGGATTCGGCATTACCGAGGCATGCAGACGTTACCTCGAGCCGTTGATCAAGGGCGAGAATTACCCTCCATATATCAATGGCTTACCAAAGACGGCCCGACTAAAGTTGAAGAGCGTAAAGCCGCTGCTGGGCACAAAATTTGTGGTATGATGCGCGCCCGGCTCAGCCGGTAAAAAACAAAACGTTTTTGGGGAAATTCTTTCTTGAGCAAGCACTTACGCGTGCCTCGCGCCCGCGTATCCGGGCTTGTTCGACTTCAGGCATATCACGCCGGACAACTATGACGGAGTAACAATCAGTATGTCAGTTACGATTATCCTGGCCCTGTCCCTTTTCGGACTCGCTGTGGCCTTTTACTACTCGCGCTCAGTCAGCCGCATTGCGGTCGATATGGGTGTCGAAGACGCCGACACGCGCAGCAAACTGCGCAAGATACATTCGGCGATCGCCGAAGGAGCGATGGCTTTCCTCAAGCAGGAATACAAGTTCATGGCCATCTTCATGGTCCTGTTCGGCATCGTCATTGCCCTCCTGATCGATGATCACCACACCGAAAACGTCAATGAAGGCATCTACACGGCCGTCGCGTTCATTTTCGGCGCGATCATCTCGATCGCCAGTGGCTACATTGGCATGAAGATCGCGACCGCGGGCAACGTTCGCACGACGGTCTCGGCCAACCAGTCGCTTTCCGGCGCGTTCAATGTCGCGCTGCACTCCGGTGCCGTCATGGGCTTCGCGCTGGTCAGTTTGGCCTCGCTCGGCTTGCTGCTAATCTACCTCGGCCTCAAATTTATAATGCCTGTCGATGTGACACCGCACGTACTGATGGAAGTCATTGCCGGCTTCGGTCTCGGCGGTTCCTCCATTGCGCTGTTCGCGCGCGTGGGCGGCGGCATCTTTACGAAAGCAGCCGATGTTGGCGCCGACCTCGTTGGCAAGGTCGAGGCGGGAATTCCGGAAGACGATCCGCGTAACCCGGCCGTTATCGCTGACAACGTTGGCGACAATGTCGGTGACGTCGCCGGTATGGGCGCTGACCTCTTCGGCTCCTGTGCGGAGAGCACCTGCGCCGCGATGGTCATCAGCGCAATTGCCTTCGGCGGCAACGTCGATGCGCTTCTGTATCCGATCGCCATCTCTGCCATCGGCATTCCGGTCAGCCTGATCACGATTCTGATGATCCGCGTCAACACCGAAGCCCAGGTGGGCCCGGCGCTGAAACGCATGCTGATCATATCGAGCACAATTATGGCTGCCGTCATGTACTTCGTGACCGACATGCTGGTGCCGGCCGAGTTTGCAATCGCCGGCGTCGAGTACACCTCGCTTGGCGTATACCTGTGCTTCCTGACCGGACTGATCGCCGGCCTCGTTGTTGGCCTGATCACCGAGTACTACACGTCAGATACGTACAGCCCCGTTCGTGAAGTGGCGGAGTCCTGCCAGACCGGTGCCGCGACCAACATCATTTTCGGACTGGCACTCGGTTACAAGAGCGCCGTCGGTCCTTATCTCGCGATCGGCCTTGCTATCTACATTCCGTGGATGCTGGCCGGCATGTACGGTATCGCAATTGCCTCGCTCGGCATGCTGGGCACGCTGGTCATCGCGCTGACGATCGACGCCTACGGCCCGGTGGCTGACAACGCCGGCGGAATCGCCGAGATGGCCGGCATGCCGGAACACGTGCGAGAGCGCACGGACGTCCTGGATTCAGCCGGTAACACCACAGCCGCCATCGGCAAGGGCTTCGCGATCGGTGCGGCCATTCTGACGTCGCTCGCTCTGTTCGGCGCGTTCCTGACCCGTGCCGATCTGCTCATGAAAGAACAGAACCCGACCTCGGATCTTCTCGGCTCGATCAACCTGCTCGACCCAATGGTCTTCAGCGGCCTGTTCATCGGTGCCGTAATACCGGCGCTGTTCTCGGCCATGACGATGAAGTCAGTCGGCGCGGCGGCGTTCAAGATGATCGAGGAAGTGCGGCGTCAGTTCCGCGACGATCCGGGCATCATGGAAGGCACCAGCGATCCTGACCACGCACAGTGCGTCGCGATCTCGACAAATGCTGCTATTCGCCAAATGGTTGCGCCCGGCATTCTTATCATGGGTGCACCGCTCGCCACCGGGTTCCTGTTCGGCATCGAGGCCACGGCCGGACTACTGGCCGGCTCGCTGGTCACCGGCGGCGTTCTCGCGATCTCGGCGTCGAACTCCGGCGGCGCCTGGGACAACGCGAAGAAGTACATCGAAGCTGGCAATCTCGGTGGCAAGGGCACCGATGTTCACAAGGCGGCGGTCGTTGGCGATACGGTGGGCGATCCTCTGAAGGACACGTCCGGCCCGTCGCTGAATATCCTGATCAAGTTGTCGGCCATTCTGTCGCTCGTCTTCGTACCGTTCTTCGTACAGTACGGCGGCATCCTGCAGAAATTCATCTAGGATCGACGCCTGTCGGAACTAAAAAAGCCGCTGGACTCGTCCAGCGGCTTTTTTTTATACCCGATGCTCAGGCAGACAGATTTCGAAGCCAATAAAGGCCAGCGTCGACACTGTCGACGTATTCCAGTTCGCCGCGCCCTCTGTTGATCTCTACCGTATGGAGGAATTCCACCTGCGACCTCGCTTTAGGAGCGCTTGGCATTATTACTGCCGTCTTCGCCTGCAGCGGGAATCCTGTAGATCGAAACTTTTGACCCAGCTCGAATGCGGCAAACCCGTCACCTCGATCTATCGACTGCAGATCACTGATATCCATTATGAATTTTGCGAACTTCGTTTCTTCCACGATCTCCAAGGTTCGCACTCGCATTTGCTCAACATCTTCTCGTGCGACATGCCCGCTCACCGCAATCAATACGGTCTCGTGCTCTTCGAGGATGGAAAAAATGATGCTCATGAATCGACTCTTGTCAGTACTCCGGAGCGATTATACCGAATGGCATGCTGAGAAGGTGATAACTGTCTGTATCCCAGAGCAGTCAACATTGCCGTTGCCGTCATCCACATCATGCTGCGGCGAAGAATGAGTAACGAACAAAACCTGGCATCGTCGGCCAGCGCAACACAATCGGGTGGTATCGACTCGTCGGGTACACAATAAAACTGACCTTCCGGGCAGAGAACCCGGGGAA
Source organism: Gammaproteobacteria bacterium (assembly GCA_024639825.1). Taxonomy (GTDB): domain Bacteria; phylum Pseudomonadota; class Gammaproteobacteria; order Steroidobacterales; family Woeseiaceae; genus UBA1847. The sequence continues at coordinate 32,301 of JAHEGH010000016.1, read as the reverse complement.
TTCCCTTGGGGGCCAGAACGGCGTGATTTCGCGATCTCCAAAGCGCTCCAGCCTGCCAGAAACCAGCAACGTATTGCTGCAATACCAGGACGACCTGGACAGTCTGAGGCCGTACCTCAGGAATCATCCCTGGGAGTTGAGTATTCGGTAGGTTCCGGTACTGCTCGTTCCGAGCAAGGACGGCGCCTCGATGAAGTGCCCCTGTACAAAGTCGACACCAACATCGCGAAGCCAGTCAAAATCTTCCTGATGCTCGACCTGCTCAGCGACGATCTGGAATTCCATCGTACGCGCGAGCTTGATCATTGCCGAAACCATTTCCTGATTGACGAGATCCGTTTGCAGGTTTCGCGTGTACGTGCCGTCGATCTTCAGATAGTCGATCGGCAGGTGCTTCAGGCTCGAGAAAGAACCAAGACCGCTGCCGAAATCATCGAGCGAAAACTCGCAGCCGATACCGTGAAGCACCTCGATGAAGCGCTGTGCCTGCTGGACGTTCGACAGAATTGCCGTCTCGGTAACCTCGAAACAAATCGCTGACGGCGCGACGCCGGAACGATCGAGCGCATCAACGACGAAACCAAGAAATGCTTCGTCACCCAATGTTTGTCCTGACAGATTGATGGCGCAACTGCGGTGCCCGGCAAGCCTGATCTCCCCGCCTGAGATCGCAGCAAGCGTTGCATTGATCACCCAGCGATCGATCTGCGGCATCATCTGGTAACGCTCAGCTGGCCGAAGGAACTCGGCGGATTCCGTCGCGCGGCCACGGCCGTCATTGAGGCGAATGAGAACCTCGACGGCAGGACCTGTATCGGTCTCGCCACGCATCGCGATTATCGGCTGTACGGCGAGCTCAAAGCTGTCTTCGTGCAGCGCCGTTTGCAGTTGCCGCAGCCACTGGATGTCACCGCGCTCACGGGCTACGGCTTCGTCGCGTGCCGAATACACATGTACCTGCCCTCTGCCCTGCTGCTTCGCCATATAGCACGCAGAGTCTGCAGCACTCATGAGGTCCTGCAAGGTGCCACTCGCGTGCGAAATCTCAACCAGGCCAACCGAAATACCGATGTTGAAAATCTTGTCCTTCCATACGAACCGGTAATCAGCAATCGCGTTGCAAATATCGGTCGCGATCTGGCGCGCCTTGTCGATGGGGCAACCGATCAACAAGGCACCAAACTCATCGCCACCGAGACGTCCAACAAAGTCAGAGTCGCGTACCTGGTCCTTTATCAGGGCAGCAACCTCGCGCAGCATGTTGTCACCGGCCATATGACCACAACTATCGTTAACCGCCTTAAAGCGATCGAGATCCATGTAGAACAGCATGTGCACCGCTTCTTCAGCATGTGCAGAATCCATCGCCTCGTCGAGGCGGCGCTCGAACTCACGACGATTAATCAGCCCGGTCAGCGGGTCATGTGTCGCCTGGTAGGACATCTTGCGCGTCAGGCCACGCAGTTCGGCGACGTCGTGGAAGACAACCACGGTGCCAGAGATGCTGTTGCTCGGCCCACGCACGGGGGACGCGGTCAGCTCGACACTGTGCTCATGTTCACCGTCGAGCGTGACCAGCACGGCGCGGCGCCCCATATTGACGCGTCGCCTCATGGCGAGGCAGCGATCCACCGGATCACCCAGTGGGCGACGATCAGCATCGTCCACAAGTTTGAACAACTCACCGATGCGATGCCCCGATGCGTCGTCGCGATTGGTGCCAATCAGCGTCTCCGCAGCCAGGTTCATGTAATCAATGCGGCCATCATTGTCTGTCGTGATGACACCTTCGGAAATCGACTCGAGTGTGTACTGCGCCTGGCGCTTGCTGCGCGACAGCGATACTTCCAGGCTCTTGCGGTGACTCACATCGCGTGCGACGGTGAGAATCACTGTGTGCCCGCGGAAATCGATGTTCGAGCTCTGTGCTTCAACCCAGAGACCGGTCTGGTTGCCATTGATTAACTGCATTTCGATGCGTCGTGGCGCGTTCTCGCCGGACAGCCGCTTGGCGACCGTCTTGCGAAACAATGCCCGATAAGCGGGCTTCACCAGGTCTGCAACCTCTCGTCCAACGAGCTGCGCAGGCTCAAGGCCAACGAGACTGGCTGCCGATTCGTTGGCCAGAAGGATCTTCTCATCATGGATGATCACGATTTCCGGCAGGGTCCGCGCGAAATCCTGAAACAGCCGGTCACGGCCGAGAATCTTCTCGTCACGTTCGCCAAGCGCGTCGAACAACCTGTTTACGGTATGTGCGAGTTGTGCGGTTTCCGGATCGTTCGGTATCGTTAGCCTGTGGCCGACCGATGCATCCCGTGATGCTTCCAGCGTTTCTTCATTCAGACGCGACACGCGCGCGAGAATTCTTCGACGCGTCCTCCACAAGTACAGGCTCGCTCCGGTGGCCACCAGTGCCAGGATTGCCAGTGCGATAATGATCGAAGTGGAAGTCATCCAGAGCCCGGTTATTGCGTAGTAAGTTTGATGTGGATCATTTGATATGATTGCTTTTTTCAGGGCTCGAGACGCATATTCGGGTAAGCATATCCCAGCAGGCTATGCGCGCTGCGACGATTCACCATAATTCTGAACTGGCTGTCATAAGACCTTGATTCCCGCCACGCGGGAGACGTTGGACCAAGTCAGATAGTTCATTAATTTCATAAGGTTACAGGTAACACAAGCATGAATACCCAATACGCGCGCCTGCAGATGGTCAACCAGCAGGTACGAGGCTGGAATGTCTACGACGAGGAGGTTCTCGCAATGCTCAGAGAATTGCCGAGAGAACACTTCGTCCGCGAGGGTTTCGAATCCCTGGCATTCGCCGACGTGGCACTCCCGATCGGGCACGGTGAATACATGATGACGCCGACCATAGAAGGCCGGTTGTTGCAGGCCCTGAGCCTCGATGGCGACGAGAGAGTGCTGGAGATCGGGACAGGTAGCGGCTTCATGACGGCGTGTCTTGCCCGCCTCGCCGATCATGTAACCAGTATCGACATATACGGCGACTTTATCGACAGTGCGACAACCCGGCTGAGCGATGAAGGCATCAACAATGTCGACCTGTTGCAAATGGATGCCACCCGGGAACTCCCGGATGGCAGCTTCGATGCGATCGCTGTGACCGGCTCCATCCAGTCATTCGATCCACGCCTTGTCGAGGCGTTGACCCCTCATGGTCGGCTGTTTGTCGTAACTGGCACCCGTCCTGCCATGCATGCCAAACTGATCGAGCGCACGGATGAACATGACTGGCAGACCGTGTCACTGTTTGAAACGGACCTCGCGCCGCTGGTGCACGGCGCGGTTCCACCACAGTTTTCTTTTTGAAATTGACGAAACCAGTTGGGAGCGCCTGGCATCTAAGATCTGAAGCACTTCTTTCCAACTGGTTTGGTGATATAGTAGACTATAACACCTCGCACCCCACAGCGACCTTTATCCGGAACGGTAAAAAATGAAAAAAATGCGAAATATCAATATCTTGACCTTCGCTATCGGCATTATCGCGTTTCCCGCGGCCGCCGATGCGGCATCATTGCTGGAAATCTATCAGCAAGCTCTGCAGAGCGATCCGCAGATTCATGAGGCAGAAGCCCGGCGTCTGGCGGCGCTCGAGAGCATGCCACAGGCGCGAGGTGCTTATTTGCCGCAGCTCTCACTGACCGGCGACTACAGCATGACGGAGAACTCCGGACCCACGTTTTTCCAGCCTGATCCCACGCAGCCACGCATCGAGGCTGACCGGACTATCCAGAACGATATTATGGACTGGGGTCTCGTACTGCGGCAGACGATCTTCCGCTGGGACTCGATCGTCGATCTGAAACGTGCCGATAAGCTAATCACGAGAGCAGAAGCCGTGCGCGAAGCGGCGCAGCAGGATCTGATTATCCGCGTGGCACAACGCTATTTTGATGTGCTGGCGGCGGAAGATCTGCTCACGTCAATTCATGCAGATCGTACGGCAATCGCGCGCCGTCTCGAGCAGGCCAAACAACGCTTCGAAGTCGGCCTGATCGCAATCACAGATGTTCAGGAATCGCAGGCTGCCTACGATCAGTCCGTTGCCGACGAAATCGGCGCCAAACGTCGACTGGCGACGGCACGCGAGTTCCTTCGTGAGATTACCGGTGAGTACGTTACCGAGCTGTCGGCACCCAAAGAAGATTTTCCTTTGCGGAGACCAGCCAAGTCAGAACGCGACTGGGTCGACATGTCACTCAGCCAGAATCTGAATCTCGTCGCCAGCCGACTGGATGAAAAGCTGGCCCGCGACGAGATTTCGTTTCGCAGGAACGGGCATTACCCCTCCCTGGAGCTAACCGCACGGATCAACGAACGGGATACCGATACGGACGGGAGATACGATTACATCGATCCCATTACCGGCCAGCCCGATTCATTTTCATTCTCGGACAGTCTTTCCGGAGAATCCGAAGGTATCTTCCTGAGTTTCAATCTGCCCCTGTTTGCCGGTGGCGGTACGTCGTCGCGTGTTCGTGAAGCCGTTTACCTCCATCGCGCGAGTCGCGAACAATTGCAGCGGGTGACCCGTGAAACCGAGAGACAGTCCCGCGATGCTTACCTGGGCGTACTTGCGGAGGAGAGTCGAGTAAAGGCGCTTGAGCAGGCCGTTTCGTCGAGCCGCACGGCACTTGAAGCTACGCAAGCCGGTTTCGATGTTGGCACCCGCACGATTGTGGATGTTCTGAATTCGCAGTTCTCGTTGTACGCCGCTATTACCAACTACTATCGGAGCCGTTACGACTACATTCTGAATGTACTGAAACTCAAACAGGCCGCCGGAATACTGCAGGTGCAAGATCTGGAGGAGATTGACCAGTTCCTGATTAATCGCATGACGCCAGAGCAGGCGTTTGCCGAGGAAGAAGCTGCCAAAACCGGCAGCTAGGCCGTTTGACGATCGCTTAGCAGCGGCTCCAGCAGTACCAGGAGCCGCTCCAGCGCCCCGCGATTCTCGTCCAGAACAGATCTACCCGCGTTGCCCAGGCGCGCGGCGAGTTCCCGGTCGGTCAGCAGCTCACTGACCGTAGTCACCAGATCCTCAGTGTCTGTCACCCTGCGGCAAGCGCCGCGTTCGACAAACAAATCCGCTATATCCTGGGCGTTGAAATTATGCGGACCCGTCACGATAGGAACGCCCAGCATCGCGGGTTCGAGCAGGTTGTGGCCGCCGATCGGAACCAGGCTGCCCGCGACAAAAGCAATATCACTCGCCGCATAGAACATCGGTACCTCACCCATCGTGTCACACAGGAATACGGAAGCATTGCCAGCCGGCTGCTGCGCCGTCCGCGAGACCAGGCTGAACCCCTGTTTCTCGATTAACTCCCTGACCGACGGGAAGCGTTCAGGATGACGCGGTACAAGAACCAGCAGCAGCTCCGGGTGCTGCGCACACAACTTGCGATGTGCCTCGAGAACAAGTGGTTCCTCGCCCTCGTGAGTGCTGGCGGCGATCCAGACGGGACGATCGCCGAACAACTCGTTTCGTATCGCCCGACCCTTTGAAATGACTGCTTCGTCGGGTTCAATGTCAAACTTGATATTGCCCATGACGCAGGTCCGCGCGGGATTGGCTCCCAATGCCAGGAAGCGATCAGCATCAGACTGGCTCTGCGCGGCGATAATGATGCCATGTGACAGCGTCTCGCGAATCAGGGGAAGCAGTTTGCGATAGCCGGGAACCGACCGCGGGGAAATCCTGGCACTGACCAGGATCAATGGAATTTTCCGGGTGCCACAACCGCGGTAGAGATTCGGCCAGATTTCGGTCTCCATGACCAACGCCGCTTCCGGATTAACGGTCCGGAAGAAGCTGCGGATGGCATGGGGAAACTCAAATGGAATATAGCTATGTTGGACAGTGTCGCCAAACAGGGATCGGACGCGGGCGGCACCCGTAGGTGTGACGGTCGTTATGAGCAACTCGCGATCCGGAAACCGCTCTTTGAGCGCGCGAATCATTGGCGCTGAGGCCTGCACCTCACCCACCGACACGGCATGCACCCAGATGCAGCGATCGATTTTCGGAAAGCCGAATCCAAAGCGTTGCCCGAGATTTTCCGAATAGCTACGGTTGCCGATGCCGCGCACCAACCAGTAGCCCGCAAACGGTATCAGGAGCAGGTAGGTAAGCAGGTTGTAGAGAAAGCGCACGACTGGCTCAGGCTATTCGTCTTTGAGCCTGTCGATAATGCGGCTGGATGAATGCCCGTCCCGGAATGCGAGAACCCGGACCTCACCGCCATTTTGCAGTACCTCCCTCGCTCCCACGATTTCCTCTGGCTGGTAGTCACCGCCTTTCACCAGCACATCGGGCAGCACCGCCTCGATCAGCCTGGCAGGAGTATCTTCGGAAAACGGCACCACCCAATCGACGGCAGCCAGTCCGGCAAGCACCAGAAGACGATCTTCCAGCGCATTGATCGGTCTGGACTCACCCTTGAGCCGCCGCACCGAGTCGTCATCGTTAACCGCAACGATCAGTCGATCACCAAGGCTCTTGGCCTGTTCCAGGTAAGCAACATGGCCAGCGTGGAGCACGTCGAAGCAACCGTTGGTCATAATGACGCGCTCGTTGCGACTCCGTGACTCATCGACCAGCGCGAGCAACGTATCCAGTTCGACCAGCCCACGGCCGCCTTGACCACGTTGATGCAGCGCAGCCGAGATCTCACCGGGCGTCACCGTAGCAACACCAATCTTGCGAACCACGAGTCCGGCCGCCACATTGGCAAGCGCAGCCGCCGACGCCAGGCCCTGGCCGCTTGCCAGCGCGGCCGCGAGGGTCGCGATAACCGTATCGCCGGCGCCTGTTACGTCGAAAACCTCGCGCGCCTGGGTGGAGAGGAACAACGGCTCTGCGCCGGCCTCGACCAGCAGCATGCCTTTCTCGCTACGCGTCACGAGCAGCGCATTGAGTTGCAGCTCGGCCACCATCGTGCGCGCACGCTCAACAAGCTCCTCATCTGACTCGCTCTTTCCGGCTACCGCCTCGAACTCGGTCTGGTTGGGCGTAAGCAGTGACGCACCGCGGTATTTTTGGAAGTCCGTACCCTTGGGGTCAACCAGCACGGGCACGCCTGCATCACAGCAGGCAGCAATCATTGCTGAAACGTCGGAAAGCGCACCCTTACCGTAGTCGGAAAGCACGACCGCACCGGCACCATCGATGACCCCGCGCAACGCGTCGAGCATCGCGTCACCCGGCATCGCGGCCGCCTTCTCTTCGTCAAGGCGAATGAGCTGCTGACCGCGGCTTTGTACGCGCGTCTTGGTAATTGTCGGGCGGTCTTCAGCGCGTGTGAAGCTGCACGCAATCCCTCGCTGACCCATGATCGACTCAAGTGAGTCCGCGGCCGTGTCCCTGCCGACCACGCCGACCAGGCACGTCGATACGCCCAGCGCTGCGAGGTTTACAGCAACGTTGGCAGCACCGCCCGGCCGGTCATCCGTTTCGTGCACGTGCACAACCGGCACGGGCGCTTCCGGTGAAATCCGCCCGGTGGATCCGAACAGGTAACGATCGAGCATCACGTCGCCGGCAACGACGACGCGAGTCGAGGAGAAATCAGGAACGCTAATAGTCACGGAGCGGACTTTAGCATGACCGGCCAGCAGGAGCGCCTCTAGGCGCTATCGCGGCTGAAGCCGCTCCCACAACCTAACCGCACTTGGAGTCGCCGCAGGACAAACACGTCATGCACCCGTCCATCATGATGACGGCCGTCGTGTTGCACTTCGTGCATAGCTGCGCACCGGCCGGATAGTCGGTATCCGAGAACGCATCGGTCTGTTTCTGGGACTCTTCATACTGGGCACGTTTTTCAGCGATCAGCTGCTTCTGTCCTTCATCCAGCTCAGGTGAGGCCAGCAGACCGATCATGATCAGGTGCTTTTCGACGATGTGGCCGAGCTCAGCAATGATTGACGGCATGAACTTGCCGCCGGGCTGCCAGTAGCCGCCGCGCGGATCGAAAACAGCCTTGAGTTCCTCGACGAGGAACGTCACGTCACCACCCTTGCGGAAAACCGCAGAGATAATCCGTGTGAGCGCCACGATCCACTGGTAATGATCCAGATTCTTCGAGTTGATGAAGATCTCAAACGGCCGGCGTTTTTCGTGCTCCGTCCCTTCATTGAGAATGATGTCGTTGATCGTGACGTACATGGCATGATCTGAGACGGGCGTTTTGACCTTGTAGGTCGAGCCAACGAGCATTTCCGGACGCTCGAGCTTCTCGTGCATGCGGATGACTTCGGCGCGATCGCCGCCGCCTTCACGCTTGAACTCACGCTTCGCTTCTTTTTGCTCGGTCGGTTGGTTAACCGCGTAACCAACGATTTTCTTGTCGATTTTGATCATTTAAAACTTTCCGTAATAGCCTTCTTTCAGTGCATCGAAGAGATTTGCGGCGGTATGCACCTCGCCGTCGTACTCGATCTCTTCGTCGCCCTTGAGGTCGACAGTCGTGCCGTCGTCCAGCGTGAAGGTGTAGTTCGTATTCTTGAGGTCTTTCTCTTTTACAAGTACGCCCTGGAACGCCTCGGGGTTGAAGCGGAACGTCGTGCAACCCTTGAGACCCTGCTTGTAGGCGTACAGGTAAATATCCTTGAAGTCAGCATACGGATAGTCCGTCGGGACGTTCGCGGTCTTCGAGATCGACGAATCAATCCACTTCTGTGCCGCCGCCTGGATGTCTACGTGTTGTTTTGGCGAAACTTCGTCGGCCGTGATGAAGTAATCAGGCAGAGTGCTCGCTGGACTGTCGTCAGACGGTCCGGCAGGCATCGCTTCCTGATTGATACATTCGCGATAGGCCAACAGCTCAAAGGAGAACACGTCTACTTTTTCCTTGGTCTTCTTGCCCTGGCGAATGACGTTTCGGAAGTAGTGATGCGCAAAGCTCGGCTCGATGCCATTCGACGCATTGTTCGCCAGCGATAAGGAAATCGTGCCAGTCGGTGCGATCGAACTATGGTGCGTAAAGCGCGCGCCCGTTTCAGCAAGCTGTTCAACGAGTTCCGGTGCTTCGGCTGCGATGCGCTGCATGTAGCGGCTGTAGCGGGCATGCAGAATACGGCCCGGCACCTTGTCACCAATTTGGTAGCCGTCAGCGCGCATCTGCGGACGTTTGCGCAGCATTTCTTCGGTAACCTCGAAGTTCTCGGTCATGATCGGGGCGGGCCCCTTCTCCTGAGCAAGCTCGAGGCCCTCTTCCCAACCAGCCAGCGCCAGCTGACGAGACACTTCTTCCGTGAACTCGACGGCCGCGGCATCACCGTACTTCATGCGCAGCATCGTGATTGTGGAACCGAGGCCCAGAAAGCCCATGCCGTGGCGGCGTTTGCGCTGGATCTCGTTGCGCTGCTGCGGCAGCGGCAGGCCGTTGATCTCGACCACGTTATCGAGCATGCGCGTAAACACCTTGACGACCTTGCGGAACGTCTCCCAGTCGAACGCTGCCTCTTCGGTAAAGGGCTTGACCACGAAGCGTGTCAGGTTGACTGAGCCAAGCAGGCACGAACCGTATGGCGGCAACGGCTGTTCACCGCAGGGATTGGTCGCACGAATGTTTTCGCAGAACCAGTTGTTGTTCATCTCATTGACCTTGTCGATCAGCACGAAGCCCGGCTCCGCAAAATCGTAGGTCGATGCCATGATGATGTCCCAGACACGGCGGGCAGGCAGGGTCTTGTAGATCTTGCACGCCACCAGGCCTTCCGGGTTCGTCACGTAGTTACCCGCTTCCGGCCAGTCACGCCAAACGAACTGGCTGTTGTCAGTGATGTCGAGACCATCTTCCTCGACCTCTTTGTGCGTGACCGGGAACGCCAGCTTCCAGTCGTCTTCGTTGATGACGGCCTGCATGAACTCGTCCGTGACGAGCAGCGACAGGTTGAACTGCCGCAGGCGCCCATCCTCACGCTTGGCGCGGATGAACTCCATGACATCGGGGTGGCCCACGTCAAACGTGCCCATCTGTGCTCCGCGACGGCCACCGGCCGACGACACGGTGAAACACATCTTGTCGTAGATATCCATGAACGACAGTGGCCCGGACGTGTACGCACCGGCGCCTGTCACATAGGCGCCCTTCGGGCGAAGCGTCGAGAACTCGTAGCCGATGCCGCACCCGGCCTTCAACGTCAGGCCAGCCTCATGCACCTTGTTAAGGATGTTGTCCATCGAGTCACCAACCGTACCGGAGACGGTGCAGTTGATCGTCGAGGTGGCTGGTTTGTGGTCCTGCGCGCCGGCATTCGACATGATGCGGCCGGCCGGTATCGCGCCGGAGCGCAATGCCCAGACGAATTCTTGGTAGAAGTGATCACGCTTTGACTCGACCTCTACATTCGCGAGCGCCTTGGCGACGCGCTGGTAGGTGCCGTCGATAGATTCATCGATCTTCGAGCCGTCTTTGGCTGTCAGTCGATATTTTGCATCCCAAATGTCGAGCGATGCGGGCTGAAATTCGATGTCGGTAACCGTGTGCGTATCCAGATTTACGGCAGACTTCATTGGTCCTGTTACTCCCCTGACTCCCTTAGGAGACCCCATAGTGCTGTTTTATCTTGCTTTTTCCCGGAGAAAAGGGCCCCGCTCGCCGACGGCCAGAGTGCGCGCGACGAGTGCCGTTTTTGGCCTCTTTTCCCTTCTGATCAGACACAAGATGTTGTGTCTAAGTGGTGACAAGATTATGCCCGTAGCGGCCCTCTGTCAAGACTTTACCGGAAATTTATGGATACCACTTTATAAATGAGAATCAATTAGTTACATACTATTCGCGAGTAAGTGCTTTAAAAATAGACGAAAAAAAATGGCACTTCTCTAAAATACGCTAACCACTACATATAGTAGCGATTATTGTCGCATAAGGACGGGCTTGAAATGCCTTGTGGAGGCCTTACTTAAGCCTCCTGTAGCACAATTTGAGTGGAGACCCTTATGAATATTTCCCGATTCGAACCCTGGACTTTTGTTGATCTGCTGCATCGCGACCTTGATCGGCTGGCGACGCATCGTGCCACCCCAGGCGGCACCGAGAACCCGGTCGCTGACTGGGCTCCCGCCGTTGATATTATTGAAGAAAAAGACGGTTACTTACTGCGTGCCGATGTCCCGGGCGTCAACCCTGAAGATATCGATGTGTCGATGGATAACGGTGTGCTGAGTATCTCTGGCGAACGCCACGCGATCGCGCCGGGCGACGATGCCGGCATACAACGTATTGAGCGCGCCACAGGTCGCTTCCTGCGGCGTTTTACGCTGCCCGAGACGACCAACGCGGACGGTATCGCTGCCAAATGCGCCAATGGCATCCTCGAGGTTTCGATCCCGAAAACGCCCGAGATTCAAGCCCGCCGTATCACTGTAGAGGCGGCCTGACCGCTGGTAGCCTTGTCGGCCAGGACCCCCAGCCCGGGCGCGACGATGACGTGCGCCCGGGCATCCTCTATAACGGGGCCTATAATCCAGCATGTGCAGGAGCGTTCACTGACGATTCAGACCCTTTGAACCTAATGCGACAAGACGAATCCCAAGAACATGAACAACGGAATGTTGAGACCTTAATTATGATGACAAAAACACGAATGATCTGGACGTGTCTCCTGCTCGCCCTTGCATCGTTGGGTGCCCACGCGGCACTGCCCACCAGCGTTGGCGGACAGGCTGTTACCAGCCTCGCGCCGCTGGTCGAAGCGGCGTCACCGGCCGTCGTAAATATCCAGGTTACCCAGATGCGTCGCGACCGTTTCGGACGAACCGGCGAGGTTGGCGGTGCGGGTTCCGGCGTAATCGTTGATGCTGAAGGTGGCCACATCCTGACTAATCACCATGTCATCGATGGCGCTGACAAAATCCAGGTAACCCTGCATGACGGGCGCACGCTCGATGCCGAAATTGTCGGCTCGGACGCCGGCACTGATATTGCATTGCTTAAAGTAGAACCGGACAACCTTACAGAGATGCCGATAGGCAATTCTGACAACGTTCGGGTTGGCGATTTCGTCATCGCTATCGGCAACCCGTATGGACTGGACAACACCGTTACATCGGGCATCGTGAGCGCACTCGGCCGCACCGGCATCAACCAGGGCGGATTCGAGAATTTCATCCAGACCGACGCGTCGATCAATCCGGGTAACTCGGGCGGCGCACTGGTCAATATGGACGGCGAACTCATTGGTATTAACTCAATGATTTTCAGCCGTTCGGGTGGCAACGTCGGCATCGGCTTTGCAGTACCCACCGAAATCGCCAGTTCCATCATGGGCCAGATTCTCGATTTCGGTGAGATCCGGCGCGGCCTCCTGGGCGTCAACTTCGACAACATCGACCGGGAAATCGCCAAGACCCTTGACCTGGACGTTGAAGGAGGTGCGTTGATAACGCGCGTCTTCCCGGAGTCCGCTGCGGAGAAGGCCGGCCTCAAGGTCGGTGACATTATTGTCGCTGTGAATGGCGAGACCATTACGAGCGGGACAGAGCTGCGTAATACCATCGGCCTGATGCGCTCCGGCGATGATGTTGAACTGCGCTACCTGCGAGACAACAAGTCACAGAAGACATCAGCGAAACTGGGCCAGCTCGAAGACCAGCTGCTCGCCGGCGAAGACATCCACCCCGGTCTGTCGGGCGCGAGCTTTGCTCGCTCCAGCACTTCCAGCGACAGTGGCGTTGAGGTGTCGGCCGTCGAGGAAGGCAGCCCCGCAGCACAACGCGGCTTGCAATCCGGGGATGTCATTACAGCCGTCAACCGCGTGCTTGTGCGTGACTTGCGCGACCTGCAAACCATCGCACAGAGCAACCGCATCCTGTTCCTGTTGATACAGCGAGGCGAGCGCTCGCTCATGCTGCAGATAAGGTAAGCTAGATGAATGCATAGAAAGGACAGCACTCAGCGAACAAGCAGGCGATTTATCCGTGCTGTCCTCGCCTTCACGCTATGCGTCCTGCAACCCGTTGCGGCGGCGCAGATCGACCAGCAGCGCGAACTGTTCAAGAGCGTTTACGAGACCGTCGAACGGGGTGACTGGAGCCCTGTCGACGGTCTTTCTGCTTCTGACCAGGCACTTTTGCAGCAGTATGTGCTCTGGCCCGACCTGCGAGCCACGTGGCTGCGTGCCAACCTGAGAACAACCCCGGCGGCGGATATTGACGCCTTCATCCAGCAGCATGGCGCCCTGCGCCCGGCACGTGAGCTGCGCTACAAGCAGGCCATGATGCTTGCCAGGGATGGTGATCTCGGAGGATTCCAGCGCATCTACGAGCAGTTCTACCAGGGCCAGGACATCGCAAGACTCGACTGCCTGTCATTGCAGGCGGAGATCGATGCCGGACGTTTCACGCGAGTCAACCAGCGGGCTCTGGATCTGTGGCTCGTCGGTACCAGCCAGGTCAGCGAATGTGACCCGGTCTTCGCCTATCTCAACGATAACAACCTGCTTGGCCCGATCGAATATCGGCAACGCTATGATCTTGCCGTAGAGGCCCGCGAGTTCCAGCTGGCGCGCTGGCTCGCGAAAAAGATTGACCAGCCGCATGTCGACGAGGCCGCCCTCTGGATCCAGGCCCAGGCAAACCCTGAACAATTCCTCAGCCAGCACAACCCGAGCATTAACGGTCCGACGTATCGCAAGCAGCTGACTTACGCGGCGGAGCGCCTGACCTACCGTGACCCCGAGCTTGCACTGCGCCTGTGGCATCGTGTTGAGAAACGCTACGGTTTCTCGACAGAACAGCAGCTGCGAACAGAGCGTCACATTGCGTTGTGGACGGCGCGCGATAATCTGCCGGGTGGTTACAAGCTCCTGGCCAAACTGCCAGTCGCTGCCCAGGATGACGAAGTGCTGCGGTGGCGAGCACGGACCAGCCTGCGTGACACCAAGTGGAAGCGCCTGCTCATCGATATCGCCGCTATGACGCAGATCGAGCAAGACTCGGAAGAGTGGAAGTACTGGCACGCAGTGGCGCTGCACCGCACCGGTCGTGTCGCTGAGGCCAATACCGCGTTTGCCTCGCTAAGCCAGGAACGCAGTTACTACGGTTTCCTTGCGGCCGATGAACTCGGTCAGGACTATGCGCTAGGCAATAACCAGTTGGCTGCGGACGATGCCGCGTTGGTATCGGTTGCAAACAATCCCGGCATAGTCAGGGCAAGGGAATTGTTTCTTGTCGGACTCGATAGCCGTGGTCGCTCCGAATGGGATGCTGCAGTGCAGCACTTCGACCCGGAAGAGAAGCTGCAGGCAGCCATACTCGCGGACCGCTGGGGCTGGCATTCGCGCGCCATCTCCACCGCCGCGAGCCTGAAGCAGTACGACGACCTTTCCCTTCGCTATCCCTTGCCGTGGCAGCAGCAGTTCGAGTTGTATTCCTCGGCGGCCAGGATCTCGCCGACCTGGGCCTACGGCATCGCGCGCAGCGAGAGCCTGTTCATGCGTGATGTGCGCTCGAGTGCCGGCGCCGTCGGTTTGATGCAACTCATGCCGGCGACGGGCAGACAGGTTGCGAAGGAAATTCGCCTGCCCTATTCAGGCCTCACCACCCTGACAGACCCGGAAAGTAACATTCGCCTCGGTACATCGTACCTCGGACAGATGGCCGAACGCTTCGGTGGCAACCGTGTGCTCGCGACGGCCGCATACAATGCCGGACCGCATCGCGTGGATCGCTGGTTGCCTGAACAGGGCAGCGAAGATGCGCGCGTGTGGATCGAAAATATTCCATTCAATGAAACGCGTAAGTACGTCAAGCGCGTCCTCGCGGCACAAGCGATTTTCCACTGGCGGATGACCGGCAAGCTGCAGCGACTGTCCGACGAACTGCCGCTGGTCAAGGCCGCGACCGAAACGCAGCTAGCGTCCCGCTAGCGCGCGGGCCTCTGCATAGAAACATTCTATGCGTTGTTCGCACTGCTCGAACAACGCTCGAAACTCGGGCAGACGTCCCTCGTATAAAGCCATCGAGGCAAGTCGGGCGTTGTTGAGGTTGCTGCGAGACCAGCTACCGGGATCTCGTCCTGCGTTCTCCAGCAGGCTCACAATATCGCCGGATAGCGCGTCGAGACGCGCCTTTTTCTCCTGCCGTTTTACATCGTCCGGCAACTCGCTCGAATAGACAGGTTCGAGATCGGCACGAGCTGTCGCGACCAGCGCCATGAGATCTGTCCGCAGCTGTCTTGAAAACTCGTACTGTACGATGTCGCCCTCCAGCCCCCGCGCTTCCAGCCAGCGGTGCACGCCGAACTCTTCGACAGCTGTCGCAAACGATTCGTTAAAACCCGAATCGCCTTTTACGTAGAGCACCTGATGCGCAAGCTCGTGGAACAGCACGGCGACCAACTGCACGTCATCCCAGTTCATCATCGAACTGACGACCGGGTCCCTGAGCTTGCCCAGCGTTGAGTAGGCGGCAACGCCACCGGTCGCCACGTCGAATCCTTTCGCAGCAAGACGTTCCGCCTCACGCTCTGCCGCTTCCTCGGAGAAGTACCCTCGATAGCCGACACAGCCGGCGATCGGGAAACACCACGTTTTCGGTTGAAATGAAAACTCCGGCGCCGCAAACACGTTCCAAACGACATAGTCGCGCTCAATATCTGCGTACGTTCGATAACTGTCGTTATCCGGCAGGGCGAGTTCATCAATAGAGAATTGCCGCGCCTCCTGCACCAGCCGCAAGCGCGCGGCCAGCTCTGGCGGCGTCGCCTTGTCGTCAAGAATTTCTGCGATCGGCTCGCGCTTGCGCGTGAGATCGAACTGCCCTTTGGCCGCCTGCATGTAGTAGCAACCGGAGAACGATGAGATCAGCATGACGAGCAGGACAATTCGCAGCATTCGGGTACTATGACACGATGCAGGTCTATCTCGTAGGTGGCGCCGTTCGCGATGAACAGCTGGGCATCCCGCATAGGGAGCGGGACTGGTGCGTCGTGGGCGCAAGCCCTGGTGAGCTCGAAGCGCTCGGCTACCAGCGAGTCGGCAAAGACTTTCCGGTTTTCCTGCACCCGGAAACGAAAGAAGAGTACGCGCTAGCGCGAACCGAACGGAAAACAGCGCCGGGGTACCACGGTTTTGATTTTGACTGCTCACCCGATGTCACCATCGAAGAGGACCTCCAACGCCGCGACCTGACGATCAACGCCATTGCCAAGGGCGCTGACGGACAGCTTATCGACCCGTGGGGTGGTTCTGCCGATATTGAGAATCGTATCCTGCGGCACGTATCCGATGCATTCGCTGAGGACCCGGTTCGCATTCTGCGGGTCGCTCGCTTTGCTGCGCGATTCGCGCAGCTCGGATTCACGATTGCGGGCGAAACCATGAGCCTGATGCATAACATGGTCGAAAACGGAGAAGTCGATGCGCTCGTGCCGGATCGCGTCTGGAAAGAAACGGAGCTGGCGCTTGCAGGATCAAACTCGCGCGTTTATTTCGAGGTATTGCGCTCCTGCGGGGCGCTGCGCGTTCTGTTTCCGGAAGTCGACGCCCTCTTCGGCGTCCCCCAGCCCGAGCAGTGGCACCCCGAGGTCGACACGGGCCTGCATGTGATGATGGTGCTGGACCAGGCAGAGCGACTCAGCAATGACATCGAGGTGCGCTTCGCGGCACTCACACATGACCTCGGCAAGGGCATTACGCCAAAGAACCAGTTGCCGAGTCACTCTGGGCATGAGCTTCGCGGCTGCAAACTGATTCGAGCCGTCGCGGAGCGGCTGCCCGTGCCAAAAGCCTGTCGTGACCTCGCATTGCTCGCGGCCGAATTCCACACACATTGCCACCGCGCCTTCGAACTACGCACGAAGACCATCCTTAAGGTCCTCGAGAAGGCCGACGCGTTTCGACGGCCTGATCGCTTTGAGCGGTTCCTGTTGACCTGCGAAGCCGACGCACGTGGCCGCGCGGGCCTCGAGAACAGGCGCTACGGTCAGGCCGACTATTTTCGTCGGGCATTCGCAGCGGCTTCAGCTGTCGACGCCGCAGCTATTGCGAAAACGACGGAAGCCAGGAAAATCCCGGCCGCGATCCGTCGCGCCCGCAAAGCAGCGATCGCAACGTTCAAGGCCGAGAATCAGGATCCGCCGTAGAAGTACAGGAACACAGACAGGAACGTGACGGTGTCGTAAAGATCCGAGCTGTCGACGCCCAGGCTGAACTCAATATCGCCCCGTTCACCCATTGGCGTCAGCAGGCGCAGCGTTGCCGAGCGCGTCTGACTGCCGTCAAATGCGACTTGCTGCGAGGACAGGCCAAGCTCCCAATGCTGCTGGCCAGCCGCCAGACCCAGCGTCATGCCCGCGCGGTAGTCCACGAGGCTGTTAATCAGGCTCAGACGCGAGAACGAAAACAGATCGAGGATGCCGCGGTTACCGTCGAGACGCAGGTTAACGCTGTAGTCGTAATCCATGCCAAACAGGCCCAGGCTGACCTTCTCACCCAGGTCGAATCGTGCGGACAGCCCGATGCCGTTTGCATCGAAACGGATGGTACGTCCCCGGAAAAACTCGGTCGCAGGTAGTAGAAAGCGAAAGTCCCGGTACTCGTATTCGGCGGCCAGCATGGCTTTATCGCCTCGCCAGTACAGCGAAGCACGCGAGTCCCTGGAGTCCAGGATGTCGCTGTCGCCCCAGTACGCCACACCAAGGCGGACCCCAAACGGGTCGAACCAGTGATCGATACCGAGATCGCCGTACCACGTTTCCCGCGTCTGTATCCGCGGCAGGTCGACCTTGCTCTTCGCGATTGCCGCGGTCAGCCAGGTATTCTCGGTCACGGCAATGTCGCCGACCAGCGTTGCGCTGAGCCCGTCGGCGCTGTCCCCCTCAAGACCCGCTCCGACGATGTAGTTATCCACGGCGAGTGCGTTGCCCGCCAGCAACAGCAAGAAGGTGCCGCTACGCCAGCACATACAGGATGAGACCCGCGAGTGCGAGACGATACACCGCGAACGGCGCCAGCCCGATACGGCTAACAAAACGCATAAAAAATTCGATGCTGATGTAGGCCACTATCGCCGAAACCGCTACCCCAAGCGCGAGCTCACCCCACGGGACGGACGTATCGCCAAGGATCAGCTGACCGCCTTTGTAGACGGTCGCAAGCAGGATTACCGGGGCCGACAACAGGAATGAGAAACGTGCTGCGTCCTGGCGCTCAAATCCGAGCAATCGGCCGGCGGTAATGGTTACACCCGAACGCGACGTACCGGGAACCAGCGCAAGCGCCTGGGCCAGCCCGATGATCACAGCGTCACGAATCCGCACGTCCGTGATGCTCTTGTCGCGCCTTGCGTAGCGATCGGCGAGCGCCATCAGGATGCCGTAGCCTGCCAGCGTGTACACAATGATCGACGGATCGCGCAGGTTGTCCTCGATCCATGATGCGAACGCCAGGCCGGCAGCAGCGGCAGGAATAGTGCCCAGCGCAATCGCGAGCGCCATGTAGGATTGCGGTGAGCTAACGTCGCCGCCGAGAATACGGACGCCGCCGCGCAGCAGGCCCATGATGTCTTCGCGAAAAAATGCGCAGACAGCGATCAGCGAACCGAAATGCACGGCGACATCGAATGCCAGCCCCTGGTCCGTCCACTCGACCAGGTAAGGCACGAGAACAAGGTGGCCGGAACTGGATATGGGCAGGAACTCGGTCAATCCCTGCACGATGGCGAGCACTACTATCTGTAATGTTGTCACTACTTACCCTTTTTCGACGTACCTGTCGTTCATAACACGTGCGTCCGGTCAGCCAGGCTGAAACCGGATGGCGTTGCGATGGCTCCCTTCTGCAACGCCATGCACTTGAAGTGCTCGCCCATTTCTCCGGGCAGGGTAAGTGTTTTAACCTGCCTCGACAATTCGAACTGTTCCTTGAGGGCCAGTTCCGCGAAGCCCTGCAGCTCCGCATCAAGGCCGCCAGCCATGAGGAACTGCGCCTGCGCCGAGTAGCCACCAATTTCGAAACCGGTAGCTACAGCCGCCTCGGCAATTGCTGTGAAATCAACCCAGGTTGTCAGGTCCTGAATGCCTGGCAATATCAGAGGATTGTTATGTGCGTGGTGTCGAAAATGGCAACGCAGCCAACCGTCGCTGCGTTCGGCCGCGTAATATTCCCGGCGCGAGACGCCGTAGTCGAAAAGCAGTGCGACACCTTCATCCAGCGCGGACGACAAGCCCGCGATCCAGTCGGGAACGGCAAGGCAGATTTCCGACACGAAACCGTCGGGAAATTGCGCCCCAAGCTCATCTTCGATTGCCGCAACGGCGCTCGCCAGCCGCGCCGCTGCAGCAGTCTCGACAAACTCGAATCCTTCTTGCCCTTCAGCAACGCACTGCTGCATCACACCGCTGTCGCGGCACACGAAGCGTTCCACCGGCAATGCATCCACCACCTCATTGGCGAGGATGACGCCGCGCACTGCAGCGGGCGGCGTATCCAGCCAGTGGACGAGTTCCATAAGGTCCGGCACACACTCCCGCAAGCGCACTTCCTGGCGCTGCCGCAGGTCAGCGGACACCTCGAGAATGTTGTACGCGGTCGGCAGCGTATCCATACGGCGCAGCGCTGTGAGTACGTCGGCTGCGAGCTTGCCACTGCCGGCACCATACTCAAGGATCTCGCCGCCACCTGTTTGATCAAGGACCTCTCTGCATTGCCGCGCAACCACTCCGCCAAACACAGACGACACCTCTGGAGCCGTTATGAAGTCGCCCGCCCCACCAAACTTGGTCGAACCGGCCGCGTAGTATCCGAGCCCGGGCGCATAGAGCGCATGCTGCATGAACTCCGCGAAACTGATGCGGCCACCCGCCGCCCCTATCCGCTCACGGATAAACGCCGCCACGCGCTCGCTGTGCGCGGCGCTCGTTGCATCCGGAGCTGGCAGTGTTGGCGGCTGGTCGTGTGGCATGTCAATATCACGTGATGATTGAGAACAGCTTCAACGACAAGGTCGTACTCGTTACGGGCGCTGCCCGTCGTATCGGCGCCGCTATTGTGACATGCCTGCACGCAAACGGTGCGCGCGTCGCCATTCACTACCGGGGCTCTGCAGAAGAAGCCGCAGCGCTGGCCGCAGCACTCAATGAGGCCCGCCCGGATTCGGCAAAGACCTTCCAGGCCGACCTGCTGAATATCAGCGAAATACCCGGACTGGTCACCGCTGTCGTTGCATGGGGCGGCCAGCTCGACGGCCTCGTCAATAACGCGTCGACGTTCTACCCGACACCGGTGGGCACCATTACCGAAGAGAACTGGACCGATCTCGTGGGAAGCAACTTCAAGGCGCCGTTGTTCCTGTCGCAGGAAGTTACGCCGCACTTGAAGAACACAGGTGGTGGCATTGTGAATATCGTCGACATTCATGGGCAACGGCCGCTGAGCCAGCACCTCGTTTACGGCCCGGCGAAGGCGGCCCTGGCCATGTTGACGAAATCGCTGGCTAAGGATCTGGCACCGGACATCCGCGTCAACGGCGTGTCACCCGGAGCCATCCTGTGGCCCGAAGACGGCATGACTGACGCTGTGCAGGAAACCATCCTGCGCCAGGTGCCGCTGCAGCGAGCCGGTGACCCGAAGGATATCGCCGGCTGTGTGCTCTACCTGCTCCGGGATGCGACCTATGTGACAGGCCAGATCATCGCCGTCGACGGCGGCCGTTCTGTCGGCTGGTAGCTAGTACGCGCCAGCAAACTCGCGTTCGGGCGGACCTGACAGGTCGGGCCGTTCCCGGTCAAACAACGTTACGGCTTTCTGCTGTCCATCCGGCACGGCAGCCACAGGGCAGCCTGCGCCCGTCACGAACGATAACGCCGCAACCACGTTTGGATCGTTGTCCGCACCGGTTGCAAAATTGAGATCGTCGGTTGCCGGACAATCCACCGGCAGACCGTCAAAATAGTCGCCGAAGCCGGCCGCATTACTCTTCTTGAACGACGTCGGCCGCAGGATCTTATCGCAGAACTCAAGACCCACCTGCCCGACCGGTTTGCCGAAAGTGCTATCGCCCACAATGTAGACGCCACCGTTAACGAACGGATCGAGGCCGTTAATGACGAGTTCGCTCGCCGAGGCTGTGCCGCGCGATGCGACCACAATCAGGCGATTGATATCGATCGCGTTGGCGCGGTTTGCAAAGTAATCGATGCTGTTATTGGCCGCGGCACGATCCGCATTGAATTCAGTATTGGAGAATATCTGGCCGTCGTTGGCAAAGCCGCCCAGATAATCACCGAGGAGGTTGGCCGTCGAGACCAGGCCGCCGCCGTTGTAGCGCATATCGATGATGACGTCCTCAACACCTGCCGCGTTGAAATCCGCAAAGACCTGGCCAAATACCGGATCGGCCGTGCTAACAAACGTCACAAACTCGATGTAACCAACAGGCGGCTCACCGGCGCCCATGTCAATGACCCGATACTGGGGTATCGGGTCAATTGTGACGATGTCTTTCGTGAGCACAACCGTAAATGTGCTCATATCGAGGTTCTGGATTTCGAATTCGAGCGGATCGAGAGCCAGTGTGGAATTAAGACCTTCGTTCGCTTCGATTTCGGCTATCGTTCTGCCGTTCATCCGCAGGATAGTTTGCCCACGACTGAAGCCCGCCAGGAACGCCGGGCTGTCCACGAAAACACCGGCAATACGGAAGTCATCGCCCACGAAGGTAGTGCGGAAACCAAAACCCTCGTACTTGCCCTCGCCAAAGAACTGCTGGTCAGCCACCAGGGACCCCACGGAACTGAAACGATCCAGCGGCCCACCACCGGGCTTCTGCGGGCCGAAAGTCTCGGTAACCTCTATAGCCAGCTCCTCAGGTGTCGCGTAGTCCGCAATATTGATGTTCGCCGGCAGCAAGTCGTTCCACAGGTACCAGTAGTACAGGGCATCGAGAACGTAGGCTTTCTGGCCGTCGATACTGCAGGCCGCCGGGCTCGTCGGACCGGTCGGTCCGGAGCCGTCGCTGCTGCAGGCTGTAAGGGTCAGGGAGGCCGTAGCCAGGAGGATGGTAAGTTTGCGCATGAATAGTCCTTTTAGAGCATAACGCCGACGACGTCGAGAGGATGACTCGTCGCGTCGAATTCCTGCCAGTGCTGGAGCATGGTCTTGCCAGTCACCGGGTGCACAAGGTCCGGTGAGAGTTCGGCCAGGGGCCGCAGCACGAAGCTGTACTCGAGAACATCCTTGCGCGGCACCCGCACAGGTCGTTCGTCGATCACAAGATCATTGTAAAGCAACAAATCGATATCGAGCGGACGTGACTCCCACTTTCCGCTGTCACGATCGCGTCCGGTGAGATTATGTATAAGCTCGATTTCCTCGCAGATTGAAACGGGCGATTCGTTCGACTCAAAGCGAGCGACGAGGTTCAAGAAATCCTCACCTTCAAAGCCAACAGCTTTGCTGCGATATACAGCCGACAGCTCCAGCTCGCCATAGCGCTGGCGGAGCTCCCGGATACCGAGATGCAGATTGGATTCGGGGTCGATGTTGCTGCCGAGCCCCACGTAGACTGTGGCCATGACGAATTATCCGGTCGGTTCGCCACGCTCGATTTCGATGCCAACGTCCTTCGAGCCGCGGATCGCGCCTGGCTTGTGCACCCGGACTCTTACCCAGGCAACGTCAAATTCGTCGCGGATAATACCGGCAATGCGCTCGGCCAAGGTCTCAACAAGCTGGAAGCTCGAATTGCCGACAAATTCCTGGATGCGTTTCGCCACGCTCTTGTAATTGAGCGTGTCCTCGACGCTGTCCGTTGCGGCCGCTTTGGCTATGTCCGCACTCATCTCGAGATCGATGATCACGGTTTGCCGAATCTTTCGCTCCCAGTCCCAGATACCGATGATCGTGTCGATCTTGAGTTCGTCGAGAAATATCTTGTCCATTTCGATTGTCAGTCCTGTGTCAGGTTCCGCCAGGAACACTCAATGTTTCTAAAGACCACCGTGCCTGCGCCTTTATTTCGGAGGCCGTGTGAGCCTCTGCGAGTCGCAGTGCTCCCGCTACGGCGATCATCGCACCATTATCCGTGCAAAATGCGGGTCGCGGGTAATAGACCTTGCCCTCAAAACGCTCCGCCATCTCCTTGCGCAGGAGCTTGTTGGCGCCGACGCCGCCGGCGACGACGATGCGCTCCAGCCCCTCTGCCCTGGCCGCCTTGACGGACTTCGCGATCAGCGTGTCGACCGCAGCTCGCTGGAACGATGCCGCAAGGTCGGCGCGACATTCATCCAGGCAACCGTCGGCTTCGGCCTTGCGAACCTCAAGCATAACGGCCGTCTTCAAGCCGCTGAAGCTGAAATCGAAGTTCGGTTTGTTGAGCATGGGTCGCGGCAATTGGTAAGCCGCGTCATCCCCATCCTCGGCAAGCGCCGCCAGCGCGGGTCCGCCCGGGTAGCCCAGACCGAGCAATTTGGCGGTCTTGTCGAAAGCCTCGCCGACGGCGTCGTCCAGCGTGGAGCCAAGCACCCGGTAGTCCCCGAGCGTCTCAACGGCAATCAGCATGGAATGTCCGCCCGACACCAAAAGCGCCAGAAACGGGAATTCGGGGGGCTCGTCC
This sequence comes from Gammaproteobacteria bacterium, assembly GCA_024639825.1. Taxonomy (GTDB): domain Bacteria; phylum Pseudomonadota; class Gammaproteobacteria; order Steroidobacterales; family Woeseiaceae; genus UBA1847. Next base: position 8,702 of record JAHEGH010000016.1, on the reverse strand, counting down.
TCCAGCATCGGGGCCAGCAGATGGCCTTCCATGTGGTGCACCGGGATAACCGGGCAGTCCCAGGCCAGTCCAAGGCCGTTGGCCATGCCACCCCCAACCATCAGGGCCCCCACCAGTCCGGGGCCCGCCGTGTAGGCGATGGCGTCGGGCTTTTTGATACCGGCCTCGCTCATAACCTGTTGAATTAATGGTAAAAGCATGCGTATATGGTCGCGCGAGGCGATTTCAGGAACGACCCCTCCATAGACTGCATGCAGATCCACCTGGCTGTGCAAAGCCTCGGCGAGGAGCCCATTTTGGGTATCGTAAAGCGCGACGCCGGTCTCGTCGCAGCTGGTTTCCAGTCCAAGGACAATCATACAATAGGGTACCGGACACCGTATTTCCCGGTTCCGGCCGAATCAAAGGGTCGACAATGATAGTCTGGAAATACGGTGTCCGGTACCCTATTTTCCTTTGCAAACCGCCAAATCCGGCGCTATCATACGCGGCTCAGTCCCGGCCCTAGCGCCGGGTTTATTTATGTCTGGACGGAATACCTGAACAATGCCAAGTGTTCGCGTAAAAGAAAACGAGTATTTTGATGCTGCCCTGCGGCGCTTCAAGCGTGCCTGTGAAAAGGCTGGAATCCTTACCGAGCTTCGTCGTCGTGAGTACTACGAGAAGCCAACCCAGGAACGCAAGCGAAAGAAAGCAGCCGCGGTCAAGCGCCACATGAAGCGCCTGTCTCGCGATGAAGCCAAGCGCAAGCGTCTCTACTAATACTCCTGTGCGTCGCGTTCGCGACGCGCACTGTTGATTTCTTTAAGCCATGTCGCTGAAGAACAAAATCACCGAGGACATGAAGTCCGCCATGAAAGCCGGAGAAAAAGACCGGCTCAAAGTGGTGCGCCTTATTCTCGCGGCAGTCAAGCAGGTCGAGATCGACAAACGCATCGAACTTGATGATGCCGCTGTGCTCGCTGTGCTGGACAAGATGGTCAAGCAACGCCGCGACTCGGTCGACCAATTTGAGAAAGGGAATCGCGAGGATCTTGCTGCCATCGAGCGCGCAGAGATTGTGGTTCTCGAAGACTACCTGCCCGAGCAGCTCTCGGCCGACGAACTCGCCGCGATGGTTGACGAGGTCATCACGGCTACTGGCGCAGCGGGCATGCGCGACATGGGCAAGGTCATGGGCCAGATCAAGGCCAAGGCCGCCGGCCGTGCTGATATGGGTGCGGTTAGCGCCACAGTAAAAGAGCGCTTGAACGCCCTCTAATTGGCACCAAATTTGCGCTCTGGCATAGCCGGTTTAATAGGCTATGCTAAAAAAAACAAAAACAATCCCTCAAGACCCGACCGTTGCCGGGTGACGTTTAGACTCATATGGCTGGATTAATCCCTCAGGACTTTATCGACGATCTGATCGCTCGGGCCGATATTGTCGAGGTTGTCGGCCGCCGGGTGCAGCTCAAGAAAGCAGGCCGGGAATTCAAGGCGTGCTGCCCGTTTCACGATGAGAAGACGCCCTCATTCACGGTAAGCCCCGGCAAGGGCTTCTATCACTGCTTCGGCTGCGGCGCGCACGGCACCGCGATCGGCTTCCTGATGGAGTTTGATCACATGAGCTTCGTCGAGGCGATTGAGAGCCTCGCTGGATCGATGGGCGTCGATGTACCTCGCAGCGAAAGCGACAAACCGGCGCGACGCTACGACGAACTGTTCTCTCTGCTCGATACTATATCGAGGCACTTTCAGGACTGCCTGAAAGACTCGCCGCCGGCCGTCGAATACGTCAAGAATCGCGGCATCGATGGCAGCACAGCCAAGCGCTTCGGCATTGGCTACGCACCCGACGGCTGGAGCAACGTCCTGGACAAGTTCGGCAAATCAACCGAGGCCGCGCAGCGACTGCTTGCCACGGGCATGATTATTGAGAAAGACAACGGCAAGCATTACGACCGTTTTCGTGATCGCATCATGTTTCCGATACGCGATGCCCGCGGCCGCACGATCGGCTTCGGCGGCCGCACACTGGGCGATGGCGAACCGAAGTACCTGAACTCCCCCGAGACCGTCTTGTTCCACAAGGGGCGCGAACTCTATGGTCTGTACGAAGCACGCCAGGCGCTGCGAAATATTGAGCAACTGGTTGTTGTGGAAGGCTACATGGATACCGTTGCCCTCGCCCGCCACGGCATCGATTTCGCGGTCGCGACACTGGGTACGGCGACAACCAGCGACCACCTGAATCGACTCTTTCAGCTGACGGAAAACGTGTGCTTCGCATTCGACGGCGACCGGGCAGGACGCAAGGCCGCCTGGCGCGCCCTCGAGAACGCGTTGCCGCAGATTCGCGAAGGTCGACAGATCCGATTCATGTTCCTCCCGGAGGGGCACGATCCCGATTCCTACGTCAACGAATTCGGGACGGACGCGTTTCTCAAAGCACTGGATGAAGGTCTTGCCCTCTCGGAATTCCTGATTCAGGAACTGGCTGGCCAGGTCGACATGAGCACCGTCGACGGCCGCGCGCGCCTTGCGGAACTCGCCCGGCCGCTCGTGAACCGGATTCCACAAGGCGTGTATCGGGAGTTGCTTGTGGAGAGCCTCGCCGAGGCCGTCGGGCTGACCGCGGCCAAGCTTGAAAAAATGCTCTCCAGTGACAAAAGCAGCGGGCCGTCCGCCTATGTGGCCGGTGGCTCGACGAAATCCCGGTCGAGGAAGCCGGCGGCGGGTCAGCCATCCGTCATTCGTCATGCGATCACGATGTTGCTGAACGATCCGGCAGCGTGCCTGAAGCTCGATATCGAGAAATTAGCCGGCGTGAATCGTGCTGGCGTTGAATTATTGCGGGCGCTCATTGAAACCGTCCAGGCGGAACCCAATATAAGCACGGCGGGGATACTGGAGCGCTGGCGGCACCATGAGGAAGGCCGACATCTCGGCAAGCTTGTTGCCTCCGAGGTCCCTATGGACGACGATTTTGATGCTGCCGCGGAGCTGGACGACTGCCTCGAGCAACTGGAGACAGCCGGCCGCAAGGAACGAATTTCATTTTTAATTGAAAAACAACGAGTTAACGGTTTGTCCGCTGAAGAGAAAGCCGAATTGCAGGAACTGTTGAAAGCAGCCTAACTCAATGAAAATCATGTAGATTCTGCTCTTTCTTAGGAGTAGAATTAATCGTTTGCATTTTTTACCCGCAGGAATTTACGTCTTGACTGAGAAAAAAGCACCCGCACCGGTTGTTGCTGTGAGCAAACAGGCTCAGCAACTCAAAGATCTTATTGCACGAGGCAAGGAACAGGGTTACCTGACCTATGTCGAGGTCAACGATCACCTGCCTAACGACATCGTCGATCCGGAGCAGATCGAAGACATCGTCAATATGATTAATGACATGGGTATCACGGTGTACGAAGAAGCACCGGAAACCGAGTCGAAAACGCTGACCGATACGCCAGCCACCGACGAAGATGCCGTCGAGGAAGCTGAGGCTGCCCTCGCGAGCGTTGATGCCGAGTTTGGACGGACAACCGACCCGGTCCGCATGTATATGCGCGAGATGGGTACGGTCGAGTTGCTGACACGCCAGGGCGAAATTGAAATCGCGAAGCGTATCGAAGACGGCCTGAACCAGGTGAAGTACCACATGGTTCATTTCCCGCCGACCATCGAGGCGCTGCTCGAAGTCGCTGATCGCGTTATCAATGAAGAGACGCGTATGCAGGATTTCGTGGTCGGTTTTATAGACCCTAACGAACCCGACGAGATCAAACCGCCCGCGCAAAAAACTGACGACGACGATGACGACGATGAAGTCGTCGACACGGGGCCTGATCCGGATGAGGTGAAGGCACGCGTCAAGGTCATTCGCCGGCATTTTAACCGTTCGATGAAGTACCTCGAGAAATACGGCCAGAGAGATAAGCGCACCGTCAAGGCTCAGGATGACAGTGCTCTGGAAATCATGGAACTCAAGCTCGCGCCCAAGTTGTTCGATGCTCTCGTGCGCAACCTGCGTGATGTCGTTTCGATCATTCGCAGCCAGGAACGCCTCGTCATGCAACTCTGCGTGCGTGATGCCGGTATGCCCCGCAAGGATTTCCTGGCGAGTTTCCCGAAGAGCGAGACCGACTTCACCTGGATCGACAAGCATATCCGGGCGAAGCGCAAGCATTCGTCAGTCCTCGCCAAACTCAAAGACGACGTTTTGCGGGCACAGCGCAAACTGGTTGCAGTGGAAGAAGCAACCCGACTGTCGATTGCCGAGATCAAGGAAATCAATCGTCAAATGTCGATTGGCGAAGCCAAGGCACGTCGCGCCAAGAAAGAAATGGTCGAGGCAAATCTACGTCTCGTTATTTCGATTGCCAAGAAGTACACGAACCGCGGCCTGCAGTTCCTGGACCTCATCCAGGAAGGCAACATCGGTCTGATGAAGGCTGTCGACAAGTTCGAATATCGTCGTGGTTACAAATTCTCGACATACGCCACTTGGTGGATTCGCCAGGCCATCACGCGTTCGATTGCTGACCAGGCGCGCACGATCCGTATCCCGGTTCACATGATCGAGACGATCAACAAGCTGAACCGCATCTCACGCCAGATGCTGCAGGAAATGGGCCGCGAGCCGCTGCCGGATGAGTTGGCCGAACGCATGGAGATGCCGGAGGACAAGGTCCGCAAGGTACTCAAGATCGCGAAAGAGCCTATTTCAATGGAAACACCGATTGGCGACGACGAAGATTCGCACCTCGGCGACTTCATTGAAGACCAGACTGTTCATTCGCCGGTCGATTCGGCCACGACGTCGGGCCTCAAGGAAACCACGCATTCGGTTCTCGCCGGCCTGACGCCACGCGAAGCCAAGGTTTTGCGCATGCGCTTCGGTATCGACATGAATACCGACCACACGCTTGAGGAAGTCGGCAAACAGTTCGACGTGACGCGTGAGCGTATTCGCCAGATCGAAGCCAAGGCACTGCGCAAACTCCGGCACCCGACTCGCTCGGATCAGCTCAGGAGCTTCCTGCTCGAAGACTAGGCTGACCCTGCAGGAGTGGCTGCAGCCGCGAACAAAAGAAGCCGGGCAATGCCCGGCTTTTTTTTGCTAAACTCCTCGCCCTTGTGTGGGCCTGTAGCTCAGTTGGTTAGAGCAGGGGACTCATAATCCCTTGGTCCCAGGTTCGAGTCCTGGCGGGCCCACCAATTTTTCGTTTCTAGCCGGTACACAGCCCGTACACAATCGGGCGTTAATTCTTGGCCCAAGACCGTCAAAACAGACCGATGACGAATAAGGCAGACGGCCCATTAGCGACCGGGGCCGGCAGTGTGTCGGCAATTGCCTGGACTGACCACCCGCAAATCTCGGTGGAATGTCTGCTTTCACCAATAGCGTTCATTCATCGACAGCGAAGAGTTAAGGGCCTCGCTCGTCACATAATACATCGCCCATTAGGTTCTCTATTATCGCTAATGGAGTTGTCCTAAGAATCGAAGATAATGCACTGCGGTATCTGATGGACGTTCGAGCATCGGTACGTGACCGGTGTCTTCCATGATGACTACTTCTGCTTGCGGCAAAAGCGATTGCATCTTCTCAACTGAACTGACGTCAAGAATGCGATCGTGTTCACCCCAAATGATCAGCACCGGAATCTCGATCTGCCCAAGTAGAGGTTCCAAACCTGTTGAGGGATCACTTACGATGGCGTTGAAAATAGACTGGTTTTCCTCCGCGCGTTCCATCGCTCTTTGCGCCAATACGCCTTTTATAGGCCAGGGAATAAAGGGCTTTTCGTATGCGGCATAGTCGAGTAATCGGTCAAAGTCATCCAGCGAGCGGATGACCAATGGGTTCTCCCCTTGTGCCAGTGCACGTTGAAAATCGCTCTGGACAGGCGAAACCACACCAGCATTGTCGAGCAAAGTTAATGACATCACATCATATGGATACTTGTATGCATATAAGGTCGAGAGATGCCCGCCCATCGAATTGCCTATCAAGTGGATCTGCTCAAGTCCCAACGCCTGTACTAGACTCGCTAGTCGATCCCGCTGGGGGAATAGCGAATAGTCCCAGTTCGGATGCCAGCGGGATTCACCGAAACCGGGCAAGTCCGGAGCAATCACTCGGTGTGTTTTAGTCAACGATCTTGCAAACCGAGTCCAGTTATCCTTGTCACCACCAAATCCATGAATCATTAGCAGCACGTCAGCGTCCTTCGGCCCTCCTTCAAGGTAGTGCCAGGTTTCCTCACCGACGACAATCGTCTTGTGATCCAATCCACTCGCGTTACGCTCAAGACTAAGGGCGATCGCAGTAGTTTTTTGTGGATAGATGGCCATTAAGGCGAGCAAGGTCGCAAAAAGTCCCAGCAAAATGAGCAGCATTGTTTTCAGAAGTTTGAGGCCCAATTACGTGTTCCGATGTCCGGTGGTTTGGTGTGCGAGGTATAGCGGGCGTTCCTAGTGTCGTTTAGCACGCTTCGATGTAATTGCAGCCATCAAGGCGCCAGCCGCGAGTATCAATGCTCCAACAAGAGATAATATTGCGCCAGTTCCGGACTCGGAAGACATAGCTAGCATTAGCCCTACCAGTGTCACGAAAAATCCCGTGAGCATGATCCACACTGGTTTCCATTGATTGCGGTTAGTCACATCTGCGCTCCAAACTAGAAGGCTCGGCGGTTTCGTTCAGTGACCGCTTTGGGTCAGCAGCAGCCTCTCGCTACTCTGACACCTGGGCGGCTGGTTACGGCCAATAGCGGTCGTATAACAAATAGCTCTGTCAGTTCAATTCAAGCTCTCAGAGTAGCTTCGCAATAGTTTTAGAACGCTCCTAGCTCTGGCTAGGCGATCCTCATTGACTAAAAGCTGTTCGTTCTGGAGGTGCCGCATCTCCGGTAACCACCCAATCAGCGCATCCCTCTCGACGAAACGTTGAACCGTCGCCCGAACCTCATCGAGTTTCAGAAGCGAATTGTCGAAATTATCAAGTTCACCAGGACTAACAACATACCAAGTGTCCTGGACGAGACGCGCCTGATCGTAACTTAGGATGCCAGCAGCCAATTCGAAGTGTCTTTGCTCGCTCAGGAACTGCAATGGTCGGTATTGATTTTGGTCCTGATCAAAATCGTAGTAATTGAACAACGCTTTCTTGATATCCGGATCACGAAGCAATCGGAGGTTGCCGGTGGAGCGTAAGTCATCAAAAGTGTGATTAGTCAGATTGGGCGAGTAGGTAAAGGCCGCCTGATGTACCGCCACAATAAAACGAATCGGATGTTCGTACGCCGCAGCTGGCTTCTCCGAAACTCTCATGAGCAAGTCTGCCATTTCTTTACGCAGCTTCGCGAGTTCTATCGCTTGTTGAATAATGGGAATGTCGCTTTCAATATCGTTGGTAAGGCGAGCAACATACTCAACCTCTTGCATTCGCTCACCTTGCTGCTCCCACCATCGATCAACCTGAAAAGCAAGAAGTATGCCGACTACAACAACTATCATTTCGACAGCTACAACGAGCCAGTCATGCCGTCGAAAATGGTCAATCAAGCGTCTAACAAGCATTTGTTCACAAATTCTTTACGAATTAAATCGTGGTTTTATATCTATGATAGCGAGATGGCCGCATTGGGTCAGTAGCCGACAGTTTACCTCAGTTCATTCGAGCGTCGGCTTTGCGGGGCATAGCAGACATTCGTTCATACACCTGGCTACCGTCGCCTAACGGCCAGAAGCGGACCTTGGGCTCCGATCTACAATCTCCATTAGCGCCTATTTGTTGGCCCAAGTGGCCATCTGTTTATAGGTCTCGTTTGGCTCAGCATCGACCAACATCTCGTCAACCAAAGCGGCAAACTTCGGATCGACAATTCCTCGCCCAATGTGATCCCACCATGCTCGACCAAGACCCGTCGAGTGATTGACCAGCACTACATGACGATAGGCCAGCCATGCCTGCTCATCCAGCAATCCATTGGTGTATTGAAAATATTCAAACTCGCGGTTCCTCAGATCGAGCGTAAACATGAAGCTCAAGCGCAATTGATCCTCCGCCGACAACTCTTCTCCCGAGACGTATTTCGCGAACACATCTGCATTGTTGAAGTTAGCCGCCAATGAGGCCACGTCATTCGTTACGAGCGCCTGTCTCGATTCTGACCGTAGTAGCTCCGTCCCCTGCCGCACCTGCACCGAAAGATAGATCAGTGTCACGACGACAACGACGACCCCGAGAATTTCAGCGAGGTTTGCGCCTTGCTCAAGCGTCATTTTGGCCCCCTGTGATCGCTTTGTTGATTAAGGGAATACTAGTTCATTTTCGGGGGACTTGAGGGGCCGCTTTGGGTCAGTAGCCGACAGTCTACCTCAGTTCATCCGAGCGGCTGGTGTACAGGGTGAAGCAGCCGTTCAGGAAACCCGCCCTCAGCGAAGTCGAAGACCGACTACAGTCAATGACGATGGACCGGTCATCTCCTCAGCGATCACGTCATTAATTAATTTTGGAATTGTATAGACTCGGACAACTTACGGTATCCAAATCCGGACAATTCAAAGTACCGGACCTATCGCGGAGCTTCCTTTCGCGGGAATCTTCGACATCGCCCGCTCGGTCATGGCGGTGATCGTCAACGATGGATTGACGCCCGGGTTTGCCGGCATCACGGAACCGTCGCAAACCAGCAGGTTCTCGTAACCGAACAAGC
>JAHEGH010000130.1 GCA_024639825.1 Gammaproteobacteria bacterium | reverse complement strand
GCCCGGCTCGGAAACTACGAGAGTGCACTCGAGAACTGGGTAAGGCTGCGTGACCGCGATTTGCCCGATCCGGCGGTGCTCGAAGCCATGCTTGCCGTTCCTTATGCACTGACCAATCTGGATTCGATCGCCCAGGCTGCGGGCGATTACCGTAGCGCAATCGAGACGTTCGAGGAGGAAACAGACCGCATTGATCGGATGATCGGCTTGCTGGAATCGGATGAGCAATTCGATCAGCTCCTGTCTGAAGGCCGTCTCGACAGCACCGGCTCGCGCTGGCAGTTTGCAGCATTGACGCAAATGCGCGAGGCGCGCTACATGGTCGAGGCCCTGGCGACGCACGAATTCCATGAGGGGTTCAGGAACTATCAGAATTTGAGTTCTCTGGAAAACAGTCTCGAAACCTGGCAGCGGGACGTCGACGTCTTCGCCAGCTTGCTCGAGTCCCGGAAAGTTGCCTATGAGCGATTGTTGCCGCGTATCGAAGGCATGCCGGCACAGGCTGATTTCAACGACATTCTATCCAGGCAGCGGCGACTCGCCGGAATACTCGATAATGTCGAGAGGTTCAACGACTGGCTGGCCCTCGCAAACGAGCACGAATTCGATTCATGGCGCAAAATCTCGAGTGCTGCATCCTCACCGGCGCTGACGGGCAATGATCCCGCAATCGAACAGCTGAGAGAAAGGATTCGATGGCTCAAAGGCGTGTTGCAATGGGAACTCGAACGCAATGCCGAGGAGCGGTTGCACCGGTCTGTGCGCGATTTACGCCAGATTGGCGAGATACTGACCGAGGCTCAGCAAAGGCAAGAACGGATCGATCACAACGCACGCGTGTTACCCGCCCGGTTTGAGGAACTCGGCGAACAGACGGACGAGCTGGCGCAGCGTATTGGGGCAATGAGAGCGCGTGTCGCCGAAACAACGCGTGCACAGCGGACATTCCTGCAGTCAATCGCTGTCGATGAATTGCTGGCCCAGAAAGCGCGCCTGAATCGTTACACGTTACAGGCGCGGCTCGCCCTCGCCGCGATCTATGAATTGCCCGAAAGCAGTGGCGGTTGAGGCGATTGACCGTGCGCCGCTCGTTTTGTCTCCTCATCGCCTCGTTGCAAATGGCATCCCCGGCCAATGCCGGGCAGGTCGAGGTGCGCGACGAGGCCGGAAGCCTGGATGGCCAGTCGGCAGAGACGCCGCCCAACGACCGAGTCACCGAGGCCACCGACCTGGCACGAAAAAATTATCGGAAAATCCTGGACCTCACGTCGAATGATCCGGCGTTACAGGTCGAGATACTGCGCCGGCTCGCCGATCTCGAGCTTGATGCCGCGGAAGCCTCACAGTTCGATGCGGACGTCGAGACACTCGATCTGTCGGGATTCGACACGGCGGCCACCCTCTATAAGCAGTTGCTCGAGACCTACCCGGATTATCAGCACAACGACGCGGTTCTTTACCAGCTGGCGCGCGCAATCGAGTTCAGCGGCCGCAGCGATGATGCACTCGACGTACTCGATGACCTCGTCGATCGATACCCCGATACGTCGATCATCGACGAAGTGCAGTTTCGCCGCGGCGAAATGTTGTTCCTTCGTCAGGACTTCAACCAGGCAGAACAGGCCTATCAGGATGTGGTGAATTATGGCGAGCGATCGCCATTCTACGAACAGGCCTTGTACAAGTTGGGCTGGTCACAATTCAAGCTCTCCCGGTACGAGGACAGCCAGGGCCCGTTTTTCGAATTGCTGGACCGCAAACTGGGCGATGTCGCAATCGTTGACGGCGACCACCCCCTGACGGAACTGAGTCCGCCGGAACAGGAACTTATCCGCGATACGATTCAGGTGCTCAGTATCGGGTTTTCGTACCTGGACGGGCCAGACAGTATCGACGACAGCCTGGAGCAGCGTGGGCACCCTGCATACAGCCACCTCATCTACGCCGGCCTGGGAGATCTGTACCTCGAGAAGGAACGCTTCGTCGATGCCGCTCTGACCTACGAAGCGTTCGTCGATCAGAATCCCGCGCATGCGGCGGCGCCACGCATGCATGCCGAGAGTGTCGATGCCTACGAGCGCGGTGGCTTCCCGAGTCTCGTTATCGAAAGCAAGAAGTCTTTCGTCGAGCGCTTTGGGGCGGACGGTGTCAGCCGGATGCCTGGAACGCGAGACCCCAATGGTGTTCTGGATGCACAAGTGAAGACCAGTATGGCCGAGATTGCCAGATACCATCACGCCGAGGCGCAGCAGGGCGGCGACCTGCGTGATTACAGGGAAGCCGAACGCTACTACCGCCGGTATCTCGAGGAATTCCCGAATGAGCCGGACACGGCCAGCATCAATTTTTTGCTGGCCGAAGTGCTGTTCGAAATGGAAGACTTTGCTGAGGCCACGGACGAATATGAGCGCACCGCCTATGCGTACCCGGATCACAACCGGTCAGCAGAGGCAGGCTATGCAGCACTCCTCTCTTACCAGGCGCACGAGCATTCTTTGCGCGGCACTGAGAAAGCAAACTGGCACCAGCGATATCTGGACGCCAGCCTGACATTCGCCGAATCCTTTCCCGACCATCCGCAGTGGGGCAGGGTCATGACCACGGTCGCGGAGGACTTCTTCGCTTTGGATGAATTTGATCGTGCCATCGAGAATGCTCAGGTCGTCCTCGCGAAGCAACCGCCGATCGAAACGGATCTGGCGCGCACAGCCTGGATTGTCATCGCGCACTCAGCATTCGAACTCGGAAAATTTGCAATGGCCGAGGACGCCTATTACCAGTCGCAAGCTGTTACAGAACCGAGTGACCGGCAGGAACCACTGAATGTCAACGAGCGAATTGCGTCGTCAATCTACAAGCAAGGTGAGCAGGCACGCGATTCGGGTGATCTCGAGATCGCAGTCACACACTTTCGACGCGTCAAGCAGGCCGTTCCGAATTCCAGCATTGCGGATGTCGCCGAATACGATGCGGCGGCGGCATTGATCAATCTCCTCGCCTGGGACCGCGCTGCGGATGTGCTCGAAGCGTTCCGTAGAGATTACCCGGACAGTGAATACGCCGCCGACGCCTCTCAAAAACTCGCCGTCAGCTACATGAACGCGGGCCGCGGCATCGAAGCGGCACAGGAATTCGAGCGCATATCGCTCGCCGACACCAGCTCCGAGGACGTCCGACGTGAAGCGCTGTGGAAGGCCGCCGAGCTCTACGATATCGCTGGCGCATCGAGCGAAGAGCAACGCGTCCTCGAGGACATAATTGCGCGCTATCCGGACCCGCTGTCCGAGTCAATCGAAGCCAGGGTCCGGCTCCTGGAGATCTTCCGGTCCCGTGGAGATCAGGAGGCCGTCAATTCTGCACTCGAAGATCTGGTCCTTGCCGATTCGAATGCGGGCGAACAGCGTTCGGATCGCTCCAGGTACCTCGCGGCGACAGCTTTGCTGGAATTGACCGAACCCGAGATTCGCAGGTTTTCAGCAGTCAGGTTAACTCAGCCGCTGACCGACAGCGTGAAGCAAAAGCGAGACCTGATGGAAAACGTGATTGACGCGTACACGCGCGCTGCGGAATACGGTGTTGCCGAAGTGACGACGGAGGCGACATTCCGGCTTGGCGAAACCTTCGAAGTATTCAGTGCCGATCTGAGAGACTCGGAGCGGCCCGCGGAAATGGATACTGCGGCACTCGAGCAGTACGAACTGTTACTCGAAGAGCAGGTTTACCCGTTTGAAGAACGGGCGATCGAACTTTACCAAGCCAATGCCGACCGTGCGGCGAGTGGCATTTATGATGAATGGGTCAAAAAGAGTTTCGACCGGCTCGCCAGCCTGATGCCCGGCCGATACGCGAAATCGGAGCGCAGCGAAGACGTGATAAGGACGCCGTTTTGAGCCAATCAGTGCGCGGCGCCTGTCGGGAGAACCAGGCTTGAGCACCCGGCTGCCAACTATTTTCGTGGCGCGTTTCATTCCGGCAATGATGGTGGCTACATCGGCTTCGTCTGTATCTGCGCAGGAAAAGCTGGATGAAGAGCTCGCGCTGCTCGCCGAGACGTCCACCGTTCCGGAACAGGCGGCGGATATTTCTGTGGCCGCCGACGTCGCGGATCGACAAGGCGAATCGCGGGTGATGGATCAGATCGATCTCCAACGTACCGAAATTACAGGCAACCAGGAGCTGCCGAAAGTCATGTACATCGTGCCGTGGCGAGCGTCGGATCCGGACGATTTGCCCGGTCCGCCTGTTCGCAGCCTGCTCCGGGAAGCACCGGCGCCACTGGATCCTGACGAGTTCGCGCGGCAGGTCGAGTCTTTCGAAGTCCTCTACGGGACGAAAGAGTAGAGGGGCGCTGGCGGTCTCCGGCCGCACTGTGACCCGGGTTGCCGAAGTAAGATTCTCTCAGCGAAACCCGGAAAGACGGGTTGGACTGCCAGTTTCAGATGGATATAGGCGGCCAAATTGCGATACGCTAGAGAGGCGGCGAACCTTAGAGGCTGGTGAACGGTGCGATGAAGGTACTTGCGACTCAACTGATATTTTTTACGATCGCCTCGTTTTCGGCGACGCTGGCGTACGCACAGAACGGAACCTGGTACGTTTCGCCAGCGATCGTGTACACGGACGACGATCCCGACCG
>JAHEGH010000015.1 GCA_024639825.1 Gammaproteobacteria bacterium | reverse complement strand
AACTCATGCTGATAACAAAGACTGCCACGCACCAAGGCGGGGACGGATCAGGCAGCCGAACACGCCTCGCGAGTTCCGTCCTCGCCACGTAATTTCATCAGATTGCCAGCTCGGCTATGGATTCGGCTACCTGCTCCTTCCCCACCTTTGACCAGGGTGTAGCGGTGCTTCTGGAACCCGGTACATGCATGGACGGGCGTGGCGGATAACACTCCTGAATCCATAGCCGTAGGCGTGTGAGGGAGTGTTATCCGGCGCGCTCACTGTAGGAAAGTTTCAGGTGGCTGACATCCCGTGTGAACAACCTGCCGGGAGCTTACACCTAGGTATTTGTGTGTATAGCCCGAATCGGTGGTTCGGGTAAGCATTCGTGCATGCATAAGGTCTTCCTGTCAGTCGGGCTCATAGCCTGCGGCTTCATGCCCGTTCATGCCGAAGATTACCGGGCAGATTCATTCCCAATTCGTAACCACAATCCCTTCCTGCAGTTATTCGGGTTGCCAGCTTTTCGAACACAGGACCTGGTGGAGCCGGACCGTTTCGATTTCAACGTCAGCTACGACATGGCTAACGACGCAGACGATGCAGACCGGCTCACCGAGCGGCTGGTCATCGATGCGGAAAGCCAGGTTCTCAGCCTGTCGCTGCGCCGTCGGGTAGGCGAGCGCTTCGAGTTTGGCGTTGACGTGCCATATGTGCGCCACTCTGAAGGCTTCCTCGACAGCGTCATCTATAACTTTCACAACCTTGTCGGTCTGCCCAATTCCAACCGAGACGGCCCTGATGACCAGTACCGGCTTTTTTTTGAAAAGGAGGGCACGTTGCTGTTCGATACCAGCACCCCGACATCCGGTCTCGGTGACATACAGCTATCGGCAGCGATGAAGCTGGGCAAGGCGACGCTGCGTGCCGGCATCAAGGCGCCGACCGGTGATCCCGACAAGCTGACCGGTAGTGGTGCCACAGATCTGTCTCTCGGCATTTACGGCGGCAGCGTCACCCGTTTTTTCGATCGTGACCTCGGCTACTCGGGCTTTGTCGGCGTGCTTGCGCTTGGCGACGGCGAGGTCATGGCTGAGCTGCAACGCAGTGCCGTGCCCTATGGCGGGGCGTCGCTCCGGTGGCAGGCAACGAAGCGACTGGCACTTGCAACCCAGCTCTACGTGCAGGGTCCGTACTTCGATATCAATCTGGATGAGCTGGGTGGCACGACGTTCCAGCTCGCATTTGGTGCCGATATCCGCCTGCAGCGAACGCTTCTGCGCTTCGCTATTGTTGAGGATATCGCTGCCGGAGCCGCGCCAGATTTTGCGCTGCACCTGTCGTTCCGTAGTTTCGGCAGCTAATTTCCGGTTACACTCGGCCCCCTGACGTAACCAGGGAGCCATCATGATCAAGCGCGCCATCTGCCTGTCGGCAGCAGTCCTCTTCTGTGTACCCGTATTCGCCGGCGAACTCAGTGAAAGCGTACAAAGTGACTACGACGAGCACCTTGCAGAGTTGTTCGATCATTTCCACCGCAATCCCGAGCTCTCGACCGTCGAGACCGAAACGGCCCGGCGTATGGCCATGGAGCTCAGCCTGGCCGGCTTCGACGTGACGGAGGGCGTGGGTGGCACTGGTGTTGTCGCGATACTTGAGAATGGTGAAGGCCCGCTGGTCATGATGCGAGCCGACATGGACGGGCTTCCTGTCGAAGAGAAATCCGGGCTCGAAAACGCGTCTCGCGCAAAGCAGACAGACCCAATCACAGGAAATGAAGTGTTCGTCATGCATGCCTGCGGGCACGATGTGCACATCACGAGCCTGGTTGGCACGGCGCGGCACATGGCGGCGCATAAGGACGAATGGACCGGAACCCTGATGCTGGTGGTGCAGCCCGCCGAGGAACGTGTGCTGGGCGCCCGCGCCATGCGCGATGACCAGATTTGGGAGCGCTTCGGCAAGCCCGATTACGCGCTCGCTTTTCACGTCTCGTCCTCAGGTGTCGCGGGTGTCGTGAACGTCCAGGAGGGCAGCCCTTATGCGGGCGCCGACACGGTCGATATCATTATTCATGGCGTGGGTGCCCATGGTGCGAGCCCGCATCGTGGCAAGGACCCGATCGTGCTTGGCAGCCAGATTGTTCTGGCCCTGCAGACGCTGGTTTCTCGCGAACTGTCGCCGCGTGACCCTGGCGTCGTGACGGTCGGCTCGTTCCACTCAGGGACCAAGCACAACATCATCTCGGACCGTGCACACCTGCAACTGACGGTGCGTAATACCAGTCCGGAGACCCGCAAGGTACTGCTCGATGGCATCGTTCGTATCGCCGAGAACATGGGACGTGTCGCAGGCCTGCCTGAGGATAAACTGCCCGAGGTCATTATCTCGAATGAAAGCGTGCCGCCGGTTGTCAACGATGCACCGTTGGTGCGCCGCCTGCGCTCCGCCTGGGTAGACGGCATGGGTGACGACGCAGTCGTGGATATCCCGACGAAAGGTATGGGTGCGGAGGACTTTCCATTCTTCACACAGGACCCCGAGATTTCCAGCGTTTACTGGGCAATCGGCGGAACGCCCCAGGAGGACTTTGACACGGAAGCGGCCGGCGGACCGCCCGTACCGAGTCATCACTCGCCGTTGTTCAAGATTTCACCCGAGCCGTCGGTCAAGGCAGGCGTGGAGTCAACAGTCCTGGCGTTGAAGACTCTGATGCAGGAGTAGCTACCGGCCAGGGAATAAATACGGGGAGCCAGGCGTCTGTACATGGGTGCAAGCGTAAATTCATGAACCGAATGCCTATGAAGAATCTGTTGCCGCTGGGATTGCTGGTCGTTGCACAGTCTCTATTGGCTGCAGACGACGCCCGGATCGCTATTGGCAAAGAAATGACGTTCGATCGTGCCAAAGGGAACTGTCTGGCCTGCCATCGGATAGATGACGGGGAGTTGCCGGGGACGCTGGGACCACCGTTGCTGGCAATGAAGGTCCGTTTTCCGGATAGAGCCGCGCTTAAGCAGCAGGTTTGTGATGCGACCATTCGACAGCCCGATAGTCGTATGCCGCCGTTTTGCCGTCACGGTATTCTGACCGGGGAAGAAGTCGATCTGATCGTCGACTACCTCTATACCTTGTAATGAAGTCGGACCTTGAGGAGAGTCCAGGAATGCAACTAACCAGAAGAATCCTGCTTAAAACCGGGCTCGCGTTGGCGACCCTTGTCGCGATGCCGAGAATTTTGCTGGCCGCGGCATGGCCGGAGCAGGCATTTACATCCACAGCCGCAGCGGAAGCGCTTAATGGGCTGTTTGGAACGGATCAGACCACGCCGTCAGACAAGATAACGCTCGGTGTTCCGACCATAGCCGAAAACGGTGCGGTTGTGCCCGTCGAGGTGTCCACGACGCTGGACAACGTTGAGTCCATTAGCATCGTTGTCGCCGGAAATCCGCGGCCATTGGCTGCCAGCTTCGAGCTTTTGGGGAACGTTGTGCCGGAAATCTCGAGCCGCATCAAAATGGGTCAGACTTCTGACGTCATGGCAGTGGTCAAGACGGACACAGGTCTTTTCAGCACCTCGAAAGAGGTCAAGGTAACGATCGGCGGTTGCGGCGGATAGGAGTCTCGTATGGCAAGCAAGATCAAGGTCAAGGCACGGATAACTGGTGATGTCGCCGATGTTCAGAGCCTCATGATGCACCCGATGGAAACCGGTTCACGAAAAGATCCGAATACCGGTGAGTTGGTATCAATACACCACATCACACAGTTGACGTTTATGCTCAATGGCGCCGTCTCGCTTGTAGCCAACCTGAGCACGGCGGTGTCCAAGAATCCGTATTTCCGTTACAAGATTCGAGGCGCAAAAGCCGGCGACACACTCAAGGTCGGCTGGGTAGACAACCTCGGTCAGACAGACGAAGTTGAAACTGTGCTTAAGTAGGCGCGCGGCAACTTGGAGTGTGTTCGTCGACAATCGGGACTGATGGCGCTGACGTTGCTGTTAGGGTCATTACCGCTGCCATCACAGGCCGGTCCAGAGGAAGATCGCCTGGCATTCGTCGGGCACTACCAGTCACTATTTCCCGAGGTGCCGATTGCCGAATATGCAAACGGCATTTATGCGCTCGATGAGGATGCGCGGGCCCAATGGTTGGCGATCGAAGATTTCCCTCCGTATGAATTTTCCATTGAGCGCGGCAGTGAACTTTGGGATACGTCATTGCCGGACGGCAGCCAGCTGACCGATTGTCTGGGCACTGAGATCAACAAGATTCGCCCGCAGTACCCTCGCTATGTGCCGAATCAGGGTGTTGTAACGCTAGAGCTCGCTATTAATGCCTGCCGATCCGCAGCAGGCGCCAAGCGTTGGGATTACTCCAGTGGCGACATGATCGATCTGACTGCGTACCTTGCGTTCGAGGCAAGGGGCCAGGAACTTAATGTCCGCGTACCGGCGGATCAGCCAGGGGCGCTTGCTGCCTACGAGGCAGGCAAGCGTTTTTATTATTCAAAGCGTGGGCAGTTGAACTTCGCGTGTGCGGATTGTCACGTCACGTCGGTCGGACAGTATGTGCGCGCCGACAGGCTGGGCCCGAGCCTTGGACACCCGACGCACTTCCCCGTCTATCGTTCGAAACTCGGTGGCATGATTTCGTTGCACCAACGATTTTTCGGTTGTGTACGTGACGTGAGAGCGAAGCCGTTCGAGCTGCAGAGTGAAGAGTTTCGAAACGTCGAGTTCTTCTTGTCTTATATGAGCAATGGGTTGGAGATCAATGGACCGGGCGCGCGTAAGTAAGCACGTAATCGGGGCGCTGTTGGTGTCGCTCTTTGCAGGTGGCTGTGCGTCCGAGTTCGACCGACGTTTCGACGAAGCGGAACGGCTGCGCCAGGACGTAGCTGCACGCGGATACGAGTGGATAAATACGGCAGACATCCTCGAGCAGGCACAGGCGAGTGAAGCCAGTGGTGATCTGGCAGCGGCGCTGGTGCTGGTTGAACAGGCACGCTTCCAGGCGACGGCCGCCTTGCTTCAGGCTGACCGGGAAGCCGAGGCCTGGAAACGACGGGTCGTCAGGTAACACAGGCGAAAGAGCATGGATCGGCGAGAATTCTTGAGAATACTGGCGATGGCAGGAATCGCATCCGGCCCCGCCGGATGCGCCGTTGGCCAAGGGTCAGCAAACGGCGATCTATATGCTGTGCAGCCGTTCGGGCAGGCGCGCCTGATGCACTTCACCGACTGTCACGCGCAACTGCTACCGGTCTATTTTCGTGAACCCAATGTCAGCATCGGGATTGGGGATGCGCGCAACCGACTGCCGCACCTGGTTGGGCAGGCATTGCTGGACTATGCGTCGGTAGCACCAGGGTCGCAGTTTGCGCACGCGCTCAGCTACCTGGACTTTACGGACGCGGCGCAGCGCTTTGGCAAAGTCGGCGGTTTCGCGCATCTCAAGACCCTGATCGATCGCCTGCGTGGTGAGGCAGGCAGCGGTAACTCGCTGTTGCTCGATGGTGGTGATACCTGGCAGGGCTCCGGCACTGCCTACTGGACGCGGGGCCGGGATATGGTCGGCGCCTGCAATCGTCTCGGCGTGGATGTCATGACCGGCCACTGGGAATTCACCTATCAGGACAGTGAAGTCCTGGAGAACATCAACGCATTTGAGGGCGACTTCGTGGCGCAAAATGTGCGCCTGACCGATGACGCCATTTTTGACGGTGCGCCGGCTTTTGATGAGGACACGGGGCATGTCTTTCGTCCGTACACGCTGAAGAATATTGGGGGGCGCACGTTCGCTATCATCGGCCAGGCTTTCCCCTACACGCCGATTGCGAATCCATCACGCTTCATCCCGGATTGGACGTTCGGCATCCGCGCTGCGGAGTTGCAGGCACTGGTCGATGAGATCCGCCAGCGCGATCGCCCGGACGCGGTGGTGTTGCTGTCGCACAATGGTATGGACGTGGACACCAAACTGGCCGGTGTGGTGTCCGGAATTGACGCGATACTCGGCGGACACACGCACGACGGCATGCCGGTGCCGGTTATCGTTGCCAACGCCGCGGGCCGCACAATCGTTACGAATGCCGGCTCGAACGGCAAGTTTCTCGGGGTACTCGATTTTGACTTCGGAGAGAGCGGCATTCGCGATTTTCGCTACCGTCTGTTGCCGGTGTTTGCCAACGAGTTGCCGCCCGACCCGGACATGAGTGCCTACATTGATGAGGTGCGGGGGCCGTGGCTCGACAAACTCGATGAGCCGCTGGCTGTTGCGGATCAGCTGCTGTATCGGCGCGGCAATTTCAATGGCTCCTTCGACCAGTTGATTTGCGATGCACAGCGCACGATTGGCAATGCGCAGATCGCTTTGTCACCAGGGTTTCGCTGGGGAACATCGGTATTGCCGGGCGATATGGTAACGATGGAGCGTGTCATGGATCAGACCTGCATTACCTATCCGGAAACCTACGTTCGGGAGATGAGCGGCGAAGATCTCAAGCTGATTCTCGAGGACGTGGCCGACAACCTGTTTAATCCCGATCCTTTCTATCAGCAGGGTGGGGACATGGTCCGGACGGGTGGCATGAACTACGTTTGTGAGCCACTGGCCGCTGCGGGCAGGCGTATATCTGCGATGACGCTTGACGACGGCGCACCCATTGAAGCGGCCAAGACGTATAAAGTGGCTGGCTGGGCTACGGTTGGCAGCAAGGCGCCTGGGCAGCCTATTTGGGATGTCGTAGCGGAATATCTTAGAAATACCGGTGTGGCCCGAATCGAGAGGCTGAATACGCCGCGTCTGAAGGGCCTGCAAAACAACCAGGGTCTGGCCGACTACGCGGCGCAGGATTGAGAAGGACTAACTATGCAATCAAAACATTTATGGGTGCTGCTGATGCTCGTCTGGTTCGCAGCTCCCGCTACTGCACAGGATAGCGACAAGCCATTCGCGGAGGCGCAAATCGTTCTGCAGCTTAGTGATCGTGATCCCGAGGTTCAGGCGCGCGTGATCAACGTGGCCAATAATCTTGTCAAGCACTACGGTGGGCCTGACTTTGTCGATATCGAAATAGTGGCTTTCGGTCCGGGCTTGTCGCTGTTGTTTCCGGATAACCCGCAGCGCGAGCGCATCGCAAACCTGGTGGCCAGTGGCGTCCGTTTTGTCGGTTGTATGAACACAGCGGCCTCGATCGAACACGCGACTGGCAAACGACCCGACCTCATTCCCGAAACCATCCCGGTCCAGACCGGCGTTGCACATATCGTGGAACGCGTCAGCCAGGGGTTCGTGCTTGTCCACCCCTGAATTGCGCCTGTCTAGTCGGCGAGTTCCAGTGCACTCGTAACGGCGTCGATCCCGGCTTGCGCACAGGCATGATCGTCGCTGCTGGTGGGAGCCCCGGCGACACCGATGCCGGCAACGACTGACCCCGCTGCAGATACCGGAATTCCGCCGCCCAGCATCAGGATTCGATCAAGGAATCGGGCGCCGGAATGCGGCGAGTCAGAGGAGGAGTTCTGCGCAAGCGTCAGAGTGTCTGAGCGGAAACTGACAGCGGTTGCTGCCTTGCGCGCTGCTGAGTCGGGCGTGTGCGCGCCGGCAAAACGATCACGCAGCATGACCTGGGTCACACCCATGCGGTCCACGACCGCAACTGCAACCTGGTAATTGTCCGCGCGACAGTTTGCGAGGGCCGCCTGCGCCATTTTCAGGGCGACATCCGGCGCCAGCATCTTGAATGTCACCAGCGTATCCTGAGCCGCGAGCGGCGAGATGAGCAGGGCGGCTACAACGCCACAAGGCCAGCTGGCTTGTAAGGTTCTCATAGAGGCTTCAGCGTCAGTTCTTCGCCCGATGCCCTGAGAAAACCGTAACTTTCGTAAATTGCCTGCGCCTCATCGCTTGCAAGATAGTCAAGGTAGCGAGCGGCGTTATCAGCATTGCGGCCGTTCTTCATGATGCCGATGGCGTAATTCACTTTATCCTGCTTATTCAGCGGGGCGGGAATAGCGACTCCGTCAATCGGCCTGCCCTCGGCTTTCGCATGGACAACTTCGGTCGTCCAGACGATACCGACGTCAGCCTCTCCTTTTTCAATGCGATCAGGTGTTTCGCGATGGTGGCGCGATGTGAACCAGGTTTTGCCCTCTACAGCCCAGCAGCTGCGGCAGTCGGCGTTGCCTGTGACCGCTTCATACAGGCCAAGATCCTTGAGCATTTCGCTGCCATAAAACTTGAAAATGCCCTCGGTTTGCGGGTTTGGATGCGACTGGACCAGATCTGTTCGCCCCAGGTCTTCCGCACCCTTGATGTTCTTCGGGTTGCCGGCGGCGACCATCAGTTCCAGCTTGTTATGAATGTAGATCGCGTGCTGGTCCATCAGCCCGGCACCGTTGAGCTTTCTGAGATGGTCGATGTTGACGCTGGCGAAGATGTCCGGGTTCATGGCCGTCTTCTGGCCCTCAATCTCACCCTGCTTTAGAAGCTGGTTCTTGAGGATCTGACCTGGCGGGATCGTCTCGACGTAGACTGATTCGATGTCCGGGTTCTTCTTCTGAAAATCAGTAATGAGTTCTTCCATTACCATGAACTGGTTGCCAGCGAGATACATCACGAGTTCAGCAGAATAGGAGTCAGCGACCGAACCGTAATCGATCTCACCGTTGACGTGAAACGTCCGGTAGTCTTTGCCGTGACCCGCATCGGCGTTCTCGGCCATGACGGCGCCCGGCATCAACGCGATAGCGGTTGCGCAGATCAAAACCGCATTCTTAAATTTTTTCATAGTGCCAACCCTCCTGCATACGAATAACTACCCGGTCAAGTGCCGTATAGCTGGCGATTGCCTGTGGCACCAGTTGCACGTCTACGCCCGCCTGTTCGAGGCGTTCGATGGTTTTCGAGCACGCGTAAAACACGACGTCGTTTTGCTGCAGTGTCGAAATTTGCGTAGCGAATTGCGTAATGTCACTCCGCAGCAGATTCAGGCCGCGCTCATTGGCCACAATCTCCACCTGGCGAACACCGTCTGACCCGGCCGAATCCAGCAAGTACTCGGCTCGCGCCAGGGCGGCGGCCATATCGTCGCGATCTCCGCTCGCAACGTGTATGAGATACCGATTTGGTTCGGATGCGACGGTGATCTGCTCAAGGCCGGGGTTGAGGTAAGCCCCGCCGACAACGCCCGCGGCAAGGCCGATGCCGAGCAACATAGCCGCCACCATGGCGCGGCCGAACCAGCCGCCTTTGCTAAGTTTGGGTGTACGAGCGCGTCCCGCCGGAGGCACATCGTGATAAGCAAGCTTGACGAATTCCTTGATCTTGCGTTGCTGACACAATCGTTGGTCCAGCTCAGGCTGCTGTCCAGCCTCTCGATAGATCCGGCTCTTGTCTTCCGAATCCAATTCGTCATCGACGAGAGCGTTGAGCTGCTCTTCGGAAAATGCTTGTTCCTTGTTCATTTGACCCTCTTCAAATTTCCGCTCCGCCGCGGTTCAATTCGCGGTCGGGCGTCTATCAGTAGTTCGCGCAGTGCGCGTCGGCCCCGGCACAGGCGGCTCATGACCGTCCCAACCGGGATGTCCAAAATCTCCGCAACGCTCGCATAGGTGAATCCTTCGAGATCGACCAGCGTGATGACTTGTCGCTGAGCCAACGGCAGGCTTTGTACTGCCTGCCTGACCGTTTCTACCAGTAGCTGCTCTTCCGCCGCCTGTTCCGGTGTTCGGTCATCAAAGAGGACGACATCGTCGGGCGACACCGTCTCGCGCTTGGCCCGATAGTGGTCCTTGAGACAGTTCGACAGAATGCGAAACAACCATGCTTCGCCAGCCGCCAGATTCTTCAGTTGCCGCTGGTTGTTCAGCGCCTTCAGGATTGTTTGTTGAACCAGGTCGTCAGCCAGATGCGGGCTATGCGTCCATGCGAAAGCCATTCGATACAGGCGCTCGCGGTTGTTGCAGACCAGCTGGCGCAGAGCGCCGCGTCGATTCAAGCTGAAGATACTGCCTATAGCCATGCGTGTGCCCCCCAATACTCGCGTTGCCTGTGTAAGACGACACGACACCCTCTTTTATTCCCCAACGGTATACGAATATTCGCTGTCGAGGCAGCCGATTTTTAGCCAGGGGGATTATTTTCATGGGGTACATCGTCTGTATTAACTGAAACCTGTCAGGAGGAATGCGATGAAACTTCGTAAGCTAATGAAATTAGGTAGCTTTTTCTTGCTTCTTTACGCATTGGCCACGCCACTGCACGCGTTGGCACAAGAAGAGAAAGCCTTTGCCGAACACAAGTTCGTGCTGCAAATCAGCGATATGGACCCGTCCAAGCAGACCCTGGTCCTGAACGTGGCGAACAATATTTTGAAGGCCTATGGCACCGACCAGGTCGATGTCGAGATCGTTGCCTTTGGCCCCGGGCTGCGCCTGCTGTTTGAAGGCAACGCCAATGAAGGGCGAATTGATGGGCTGGCGCAGAGTGGCGTTCGGTTTTTCGCCTGCCAGAACACGATTAACAACATGTCGAACACGCTCGGTACGCCTGTGAAGGTGAACAGCCATGCGAGCTCGGGCAAGGGCGGAATAGTCCGGATCAAGGAACTTGTCGACCAGGGATACATGCTGGCTAAGCCCTAGGGCGAGCCGGTGATGTATCTGATTGGGGACTACGTGAAACGAAAGGGGATTCCACGTGAAATTTTTGAATAATTACAAATGTAAATGGTCAGTATCATTTCTGACGGCACTTCTGATGTTTTCTACTAACAGCCATGCGGCGAACTGGCTGCAGCTACAGGGCACCGAGCCGGAGGGCGCGGAGCAGCTGGGCAAGGTCTGGGGCTTTGTCCAGGTGCAATACCAGGAGGACTCCAGTGATCCAAACGGAGCGGGCGCCTATATTCCGCCGAAACTGATCGGCCCGAATCTGGACACTCAATCGACGTTCAACGTCAACCGAGCCCGCATCGGCGTGCGTGGCGTAGCCATGCCGCTTGATCAGAAGATCAATTACTTCGTCCTGCTGGAAATGGGCAATAACGGCATTACCGAGCCAGAGGGGTCATTTGCGAAAGCGACAGACGCGAGTGTCACGTTCAATCATTTGAAGGGAGCAAGGTTTCGCGTCGGTTTGTTCAAATTCCCTGGTTCCGAAGAGGGCCTGCAGGCCATTCACGTATTTGACTACATCAACTTCACCTGGGTAACCCAGCAGATGCTGCTTGAGCGTTTCGCGAATCGCCAATATACGCCGAACAACGCACCGGCGACTCTGCCGCCCGAGTACAGGCTGAATGCATTTACACGCGGTGTCGGTGCATTCCGTGACGTTGGTGTGCAAATGTTCGATTGGTTTGATGTCGGCAATGACTGGGAGCTCTCCTACGCCCTCATGTTCGGTAATGGTAACGGTCTCAATTTTACGGACAATGACGACAACAAGGATCTTTACACCTACGTGTCGGCAGAGAAGATCTTCGGCGGCAGCGGACCGCGTCGTCAGGGCCTGAAGTTCTTCGCGTGGGCCCAGTCGGGCACACGGACGGCTGATCTGTCCGCAGATTCATGTGCCAATCCGGCGTTGACGTTTCCGGCGTGTGGTGCCGGAGGCTCGGGACGCATCAGCACGATTCACAACCCGCAGGAATACGACAGGGATCGCATGGGTATCGGTGTGAAGTATCTGCGCAATGGTATCCGCGCCTCGGCCGAATACATGGAAGGTGAAGGCATGATCTGGCAGGCACCCCATAATTCGACGTTTGCGATCGGCCCGGGTCAGGGCATTCCCGGTGCGCCTGCCGGTAACGGCGCATTTGCCGAGGGTACGGGTTACTACGTTGAAGGCGGATGGCGTATTCCGAAGTCGAAATGGGAGCTCGACCTGCGTTACGACGTCTACAATCGTCTTGATGGCAACCTGTTTGAGATCGAGTTCAAGAGAACGACTCTGGGTGTGCAGTATTTCTTCAATCCGAGGGTTCGTCTCGCAATCAACTACGAAGCGCGGTCCGGCGAAGCAATCAACTTTGGACCTGGTGCCGGCCCGAACGGAAATGTTGACGGCATCGATGATCGTATTGCCCTCCAGGTAACGGGCATCTGGTCTCAGTAAGTCTTCGATTTGATGCTTAGAAAATATGTGCGCGTGTTGCGCGTGCGACGTACGAGTCGGTGGCCGGCACTGCTTCTCGCGGTGCCGGTCCTGCTTCTCGCGGTCGCGTGCGAGGATGCATCCGAGCCCCAATTGCGCGATCCTGATGAATTCTTTTTCACGCAGACGTTTGGCGATCTCAGGGAGGAAGCGGTGACCGCGCGCAGCGAAGAAAAGCTGGGCATGCTGCTGTTCTTTGAGGCGGACGCGTGTCCATATTGTCAGCACATGCGGCACAAAGTACTCAATCATCGCAGCGTCCAGCAATGGTATGGCCCGCGTTTTGCGAGCATTGCTGTGGATATTCATGGTGACGTGGAACTGACGGACTTCGACGGGATCACCTTGCCAGCAAAAGTCTTCTCCGAGCATCGGCGTATCTTCTGGACGCCAGTCGTCGCGTTCCTTGATTTTGAAGGCAACGAGCTCTACCGCCATCTGGGCATGGTTAAGACGCCCGAGGAAATGCTACTGATCGGAGAGTACATGGAAGGTCGCCATTACCTGGATTTGGAATACCAGACGTTTGCGCAGCAACGCGGCATGACGGGGGATGGCGCTTTGGCGACGGCCGGGGAGACAACACAATGATGGAATGGGATCCCGTCTACCGGGTGGCGATGCTGGGGTATGTCATCGGTATTATCTTCGGCGCGATCGCCGGCAAGACGAATTTCTGCACGATGGGGGCCGTTAGTGACTGGATAAATATCGGTAGCAAGGATCGGCTGCGAGCCTGGTTTCTGGCTATTGGTATCGCCATCGTCGTCAGCCAGATCATGCAACAGCGAGGCATGGTGGACTTTGGGGAGGCCATTTACCTTACGCCGCGGCTTGGATGGCTCGGCCACATCGTCGGTGGCGCGTTGTTTGGCATGGGCATGACGCTCGCATCTGGTTGCGGCCAGCGCACCCTCGTGAGACTCGGCGGCGGCAATCTCAAGTCATTGCTCGTATTGCTGCTGCTGGGCATAACGGCCTACATGACGATGCGTGGACTGTTGGCACTCGTTCGCGTTGAGGTCTTCGAGCCACTGAGCGTGGATTTGGGCGGTGCAGGAATCGTGGACCAGGGTATCGATACCGTCATTGCCGCGGCAGCGGGCCTCGATGATAAATCGCTTGTCACGTGGATCGTTACGCTCGCCCTGGGAGGCGGTGCCATAGGGTATGCATTTGCGGCGAAATCATTTCGACGGAGTTTCGATAATATCCTGGCTGGTGTGGTGATCGGCCTTATCATCCCGGCAGGCTGGTATGTAACGGGCGTCGTAGGCTTCGACGATTTCGACCCTGTCAGGCTTGAGTCCTATACCTTCATTGCGCCGAGCGGCGAATCGCTGATGTACCTGATGACGTTTACGGGTTCGACAATCGATTTCGGGATCGCGGCCGTTGCCGGCGTGATCACAGGTTCATTTCTTTATGCTGTATTGACGCGGAATTTTCGGGTCGAGACGTTTAATGACAGGTCAGACATGCTGCGTCACATAGTCGGCGGTATCGCCATGGGCTTTGGCGGCGTGCTTGCGCTTGGCTGTACCATAGGGCAGGGCGTGACAGGAATGTCCACGCTCGCGCTCGGATCATTGCTGTCGCTTGTCAGCATCATTGCTGGCAGCGTCGCGACGATGAAATATCAATACAGCCGGCTCTAGGCTCAGGACTACTCTGGGACCTCGACCTCGACCTCGAACTCATCGAGGTCTTCACCGCCTGCGCTCTTGAGCAGAATTTCCACTTTCTGTTCGGCTTCCTTGAGCGCGGTCTGGCAGCCGCGTGTGAGCTTGATGCCTTCTTCGAATTTCTTCATGGCTTTTTCGAGGGGCAGGTCGCCGGACTCGAGTTCCTCGACGAGTTCTTCGAGCTCCGCGAGTGATTTCTCGAGATTGAATGTCTTGGCTGTTGTCATGGTTGGCTAAGCTACAGCGCGGCCCGGCAGTCGTCAACGGCTTGCCAGAATCCACGATTGACAGGCGTTTGACGCGGCAATACAGTGTTCTGCTCTGGACCGAATCTAAATTGCGAGAGGAAAAGAAATGTCACTGAAAGGCAGCAAGACTGAAGGCAACCTGAAAGACGCATTTGCCGGAGAATCCCAGGCGAATCGCCGCTATCTGTATTTCGCAGCAAAAGCAGACGTTGAAGGTTATAACGACGTTGCCGCTGTATTCCGTTCCACCGCTGAAGGTGAGACCGGCCATGCGCACGGCCATCTCGAATACCTCGAAGAGACGGGCGATCCGGCGACGGGTCTTCCCATTGGTTCAACGTCGCAGAACCTCGCTGCCGCTATAGCCGGCGAGACGCACGAGTACACGGATATGTACCCGGGCATGGCCAAGACGGCACGCGACGAGGATTTTGATGAGATTGCGGACTGGTTCGAGACGCTGGCGAAGGCCGAGCGTTCGCATGCCAACCGTTTCCAGAAAGCTCTGGACTCACTCGACGACTAATTCTACCGGGATAGCCGGGCCGCAAGGCCCGGCTAACATTCCATGAGCCAACGCGAAGGCAGCCTCGAGGCGCCGACACGTCACCCGCTCGACTGGCGGTCTGACGAATTCTACGACGACGATTCGTTGTTCAAAGAGCTTGAGCGGGTATTCGATATCTGTCACGGCTGTCGTCGCTGTTTCAATCTCTGCCATTCGTTTCCAAGCCTGTTCGACCTCGTTGATGAATCGGACACGATGGAAGTCGACGGCGTCGCCAAAGATGACTATTGGCAGGTGGTCGACCACTGTTACCTGTGTGACATGTGTTACATGACCAAGTGTCCCTATGTGCCACCACACGAATGGAACGTCGACTTCCCGCACCTGATGCTGCGCGCCAAGGCCGCACGCTTCAGGAAAGAAGGTGCATCAACGCGCGACAGGATTCTCAGTGCGACCGACAAGGTTGGCAAACTCGCCGGCATACCGGTCGTGGTGAATGCCGTTAACGCGACCAATCGCAGCAAGGCTGGCCGTGCATTGCTGGAGAAGACGCTGGGTGTGCACAAGAAGGCGCCCGTTCCTCCTTACCACTCGAAGACGGCGCGTAAGCGTCTGTCCCGTTTGAAAGACGCACCGGCCACCGACGCAAAGCCAGCCGCAGGCACGACCGGCAAGGTCGCCCTGTACACGACGTGTTACTGCAATCGCAATCACCCGGCTGTCAATGAAGACCTGGTAGCGGTGTTTGAGCACAACGGCATCGCAATGCGTATGGCCAGCAAGGAAGTTTGCTGCGGCATGCCGAAGCTGGAGCTCGGTGATCTTGAATCAGTCGCGAAAGCAAAAGAGGTCAACGTCCCGATTCTTGCCGCGATGGTCGATGAGGGCTGGGACATCGTTACGCCGATCCCCTCCTGCACATTGATGTTCAAGCAGGAGCTGCCGCTGATGTTCCCGGACGATGCGGATGTCATCAAAGTTCGTGATGCCATGTACGACCCGTTCGAATACCTGATGCTGCGGCACAAGGATGGTCTGTTGAAAACGGACTTCGCCGGACCGCTTGGCAAAGTGACCTACCAGGTCCCCTGTCACCTGCGCGTGCAGAATATCGGACTCAAGACGCGCGATGCACTTGAACTGGTGCCGGACACCAGCGTTGAAGTTATCGAGCGTTGTTCGGGACACGACGGCACTTACGCTGTCAAAAAAGAGTTTCACGATATTTCGAAAAAAATCGCCCGGCCTGTTGTGAGTAAGGTCAAGAAGAGCAGTGCGGATCACTTCACGAGTGACTGCCCGATGGCCGCAGAGCAAATCGTGCAGGATCTTGACGATCATTCAGCCAACAATCCAATGAGCCTGCTGCGCAAAGCCTACGGAATCTGATGCAAAAACTAAGCAGAGACGATTTATTCAGCCTCGAACAATATGCCGAATCACGCCCGGCGTTTAGAGACAAAGTACTCGCGCACAAGCGCGATCGCCGTCTTGCGCTCGGTACCAATGCTGCGCTGTATTTTGAGGACCGCCTTACAATGCAATACCAGGTGCAGGAGATGCTTCGCATTGAGCGCATCTTCGAAGCCGCTGGCATCAATGAGGAGCTCGAGGCCTACAATCCACTGATTCCTGACGGGAGCAACTGGAAGGCGACGTTCATGGTCGAGTTTGCGGAGGCGGAAGAGCGGCGCGCCATGTTGACGCAGCTGGTGGGTATCGAGGACCGAGTCTATGTGCAGGTCGCAGACTTCGATCGGGTGTTCGCTATCGCCGATGAGGACCTCGAACGCGCGGACGAAGACAAGACATCTGCCGTGCATTTTCTGCGTTTCGAATTGCCACCCGAGCAGGCAGCGGCTCTCAAGGATGGCGCCGCGCTGACCGCCGGTATCGATCACGAAAACTATCGCGTCGAAATCTGCCCGGTTCCTGCCAATATCCGGGAATCCCTCGTCAACGATCTCGATTAACGCTAGAATCCGGCCGGGCACAACCTGGTGGTTTCTTATCTTGCACACTAATCGATGACTAAACGATACGACGCTGCGGACATTGAAGTCCTCAGCGGACTCGAGCCTGTCCGGCGCCGGCCGGGCATGTATACCGACACTTCACGCCCGAATCACCTGGCGCACGAAGTTGTCGACAACTCCGTCGACGAGGCACTTGCGGGTCACTGCAAGAAGATCGACGTTACGATCTACAAGGATGGCTCGCTGGAGGTCAGCGACGATGGTCGCGGCATGCCCGTCGACAAACACCCGAAGGAAAAGATCCCGGGCGTCGAACTCATCCTGACGCGCCTGCACGCGGGCGGAAAATTCTCCAACGAAAATTACCAGTACTCCGGCGGGCTTCACGGCGTCGGTGTATCGGTCGTCAACGCATTGTCAAAAAACCTCGAAGTATGGATTCGTCGCGGCGGGCAGGAATACAACATGTCCTTCGCCGGCGGCAAGAAACGCGGCAAGCTCGAAGTCGTTGGCAAGGTTGGCAAAGCCAACACCGGCACGACGATTCGCTTCTGGCCCGACGAGCAATACTTCGACACGACCAAAATATCGGTCAAGAGCTTAAAGCACGCATTGCGCGCGAAAGCCGTGCTTTGCCCGGGACTGAAGGTCAGCCTCAAAGTCGAAAAGCCCAAAGAGACCTTCGAATGGCAGTACGAAGGCGGGCTTGAGCAGTATCTGCTTGAGGCCATCGGCGGGGGAGAGACCCTGCCGGCCCAGCCTTTCTCCGGCAGCCTCAAAGGCAATAACGAAGCGATTGACTGGGCGCTGGTCTGGACAACCGATGGTGGACCGTCAGTCACCGAGAGCTACGTCAACCTGATTCCCACGCCGCAGGGTGGTACGCACGTTAATGGCCTGCGTACCGGCCTGACGAATGCGTTGCGTGAATTCTGCGATTTCAGGAATTTGCTGCCGCGCGGTGTGGCACTGGCACCGGAAGATGTCTGGGACGGGCTTAGCTTCGTGTTGAGCACCAAGCTTGAAGATCCGCAGTTCTCGGGGCAGACCAAGGAACGGCTGTCATCGCGCGAATCGGCCGCCTTCGTCGCGGGTGTTATCAAGGATAACTTTTCGCTGTGGCTGAATCAGCACCCGGAGACCGGCGATCTCATCGCGCAGCTGGCGATTAGCAAGGCGCAAAAGCGCCTCAAGTCCGCCAAGAAAGTCGTGCGCAAGAAAATCGTGTCGGGACCGGCGTTGCCCGGCAAGCTGGCTGACTGCACCTCGCAGGAGCCGGAGCTCTGCGAGCTGTTCCTCGTTGAGGGTGACTCAGCTGGCGGCTCTGCCAAGCAGGCTCGCGATCGCAGAACACAGGCAATAATGCCGCTCCGCGGCAAGATTCTGAATACCTGGGAAGTCGACACAGCCGAAATTCTGGCGTCGGCCGAGGTGCACGATATTTCCGTTGCGCTCGGCGTCGATCCCGGAACTGACGATATCAGCGGTCTGCGTTACCACAAGGTCTGCATCCTGGCGGATGCTGACTCGGACGGCCTGCACATCGCGACCTTGCTGTGCGCGTTGTTCCTTCGACATTTCCGCGAACTGATCATGGGAGGTCATGTGTATGTCGCAATGCCGCCGCTCTATCGCGTCGATGTCGGCAAGGAAGTGTTCTACGCGCTCGACGAAGGTGAGCGCATCGGCATCCTCGACCGTATCGAGGCAGAAAAGAAGAAAGGCAAGGTGTCGGTCACGCGCTTCAAAGGTCTCGGCGAGATGGATCCCGAGCAGCTACGCGACACGACGATGAATCGCGATACGCGCCGCCTTGTACAACTTACGATCAGCGGGCGCGACAAGACCGATCAGCTTATGGACATGCTGCTCGCCAAGAAACGCTCCAAAGACCGCCGCACCTGGCTTGAAACCAAGGGCAACCTGGCAGAAATATGACATCCATGCAAAATACTCTGAACCTCGAGGGCGTCGAGCAGCAGCCGCTTAAGGAGTACACCGAGCGCGCGTACCTGGATTACTCGATGTACGTCATCCTTGATCGTGCATTGCCACAGATCGGTGACGGCCTGAAGCCGGTACAGCGTCGAATCATCTATGCGATGAGCGAACTCGGTCTCTCGGCGTCATCGAAGCCCAAAAAATCGGCGCGCACGGTTGGCGACGTCATCGGCAAATTCCATCCGCACGGCGACTCGGCGTGTTACGAAGCGATGGTGCTGATGGCGCAGAGTTTCTCGTATCGCTATCCGATCGTCATCGGACAGGGAAACTGGGGTTCGACTGACGACCCGAAATCGTTTGCCGCAATGCGCTACACCGAATCGCGCCTGGCGCCGTACGCCAAGAGCCTGTTGCAGGAACTCGGGCAGGGCACGGTCGACTGGACACCGAACTTCGACGGCACGCTCAAAGAGCCGGTCGTATTACCGGCGCGCCTGCCGAACCTGCTGCTCAACGGCACGACGGGTATTGCGGTCGGCATGTCGACCGACGTGCCACCCCACAATCTCAATGAAGTGACAAGCGCGCTGGTCCATCTGCTCGACAATCCGAAGGCAACAGTCGCCGAGCTAATGAAACACATCAAGGGACCGGATTTCCCGACGGGTGGTGAGCTTGTCTCGTCGCAGGATGATATCCGCGAAATTTATACGACCGGCGGTGGCACGCTGCGACTGCGGGCTGCCTACAAGATGGAAGGCACAGATATCATCATAACGTCGCTGCCGTACCAGATTTCGGGTGCCAAGGTGCAGGAGCAAATCGCGGCGCAGATGCGTGCCAAGAAGTTGCCGCAGGTGGACGATCTTCGCGACGAGTCGGACCATGAAGACCCGACGCGTCTCGTCATCAGCAAGAAGCGCGGTGTCGATGTCGATCAACTCATGTCGCACCTGTTTTCGACGACGTCGCTGGAGCGCACGCTGCGCGTCAACATGAACATTATCGGCCTCGATGGCCGGCCACGAATGTTCAACCTGGTGGAGATGCTCAGGGAGTGGCTGACGTTCCGCAAGGAGACCGTCAGGAACCGCCTCGAGCATCGCCTGCAGATCGTCAATGATCGCCTGCACATCCTGGATGGCCTGCTGGTTGCCTACCTGAACATTGACGAAGTCATCGCCATTATCCGCGAAGAGGACGAGCCAAAGCCGGTTCTGATGAAGCGCTTCAAGCTGTCTGATATCCAGGCTGAAGCGATCCTGAACCTGCGCCTGCGCAATCTCGCCAAGCTTGAAGAATTCAAGATCAAGGGTGAGCAGGACGAATTGCAGGAAGAACGCGACGTGCTTGAGAAAACACTCAAGAGTGCGGCGCGGCTCAAGACACTCATCAAGAAAGAGATTCTCGAAGATGCGGAAGCCTATGGCGACGAACGCCGCACCGAGATTGTCCAGCGCGAAGCGGCGCAGGCCCTGGATGAGACGCAACTGGTCGCAAGCGAGCCTGTGACCGTAGTGCTTTCGCAGGCCGGTTACGCGCGCGCGGCAAGAGGCCACGAGATCGACCCGGAAACGCTCAATTATCGTTCGGGCGACAGCTTCCTTGCGTCCGCCCAGGGTCGCAGCAACCAGCTCGCGATGTTTCTGGACAGCACGGGGCGCGTGTACAGCGTCGTGTCGGGCACATTGCCATCGGCACGCGGGCAGGGCGAGCCGCTGTCCAGTCGTTTCAAGCCACCCGACGGTGCTGCTTTCTGCGGCGCGATGATCGGCGACAGCGAACAGAAATACCTGCTCGCCAGTGATGCCGGCTATGGATTCATCGCCACGCTCACTGACCTGGTCTCACGCAACAAAGCCGGTAAGGCGGTGCTGCGAGTCCCGGTGGGCGGCAAGGCCGTCGTGCCGGCACGGGTGCCAGCAGGCAAGGAGTGCCTGATTGCGGCCATCAGTTCCATTGGCCGACTGTTGTTATTCGAGATGGAAGAATTACCGGAACTTGCCAAGGGTAAGGGCAACAAGCTCATCAATATTCCGGGCCCGAAATACAAGAGCGGTGTTGAGAAAATGGTCGCGGCCGCTGTGGTGCCCGAAGATGGACATCTCGAGGTTTACACGGGAACGCGCAAGATGACGATCAAGTGGAATGACCTCGATGATTACTACGGTGACAGGGCGCTACGCGGCAGCATGCTGCCGAAGGGCTGGCGAAAAGTAGAGCGCCTCGTCGGCGTCGAGTAGCGGTACCCCGTTACCCGATCTTGCCGCCCGAGATTTCCATCTCGGCTGTCTCGTCATCGTTCGCGACGGGCATTTCTGCAGTTTTATCGTCTGCGGACATGTTGACCGTCACGGCTGCCGTATCGCCGGGGTCGGTCTGCGAGACCGTCTCGATCGTATCGTCTTCTGCCCGGACAGGCATTTCAGCCGTGACATCGATTTCCGTGACCGTGGCCAGCGGCATTTCCGCCGTTGCGTCTTCTGCTTCGTCGAGCGTCGCTTTCAGATCGGCGGCCGCACGTGCGATCTCCAGATTCAGCGCCTGGGTCGCTGTCATTTCATCCTGGTAATCCTGCTCCAGGATGTCGTATTCGACTTCCTTGCTAATCGTATAGTCATCGGAAATCAGCGTCTCGTCCTGTGGCTCTACTTCGACAGCCTTCAGGTCGCGTTCGGTTACTTCCTCATGCTGCGGCATCTTGGTTGCGTCCATGATGACCGACATATCGTAGTCGTCGTCCTCAGGCAGCACTTCGCTCTCGAGGATCGAATCCATGGTGGCGCGCGCCGCCGGCAGGATGTCGGTTTCGCTGATGCTGGGTTCTGGCTCGAACGGCAACTCGATATCGACGTTTGTCGTCGCGGCAAAACCGAAGTCCTGCGCGATATCCATGTCGGTACCTTGCGAGAGGCCGGTTCCCAGAACGAGATCAGCATCAAGTGCCAGGTTCTCCTCGGTGGGAGAATCATCCTCGATATCGTACTCGGTAACATCCTGTTCGAAATTCGCGGCAGTTGCCGCAATGGCGCCAACGGGTGTTGACCCGAAACGGTTTCGAAGACGACGTCCAAACAGGACAAGCAGACCGAGAATCGCGACGCCGCCCCCGACAAACCACGCGAGCAGTGACGTAGACTCGCCACTCGGTTCGGTCACGATGGCCGCCGTCGGAACATTCGGAGATTCGGATGTCGTTGTCGGACCTGCAAGCTCAGTGTCTGGAATAAGGACCGTGCTTTCGGGTTGAACGTAGGGATTGTCGGTGTCCATAACCACGTCGCCCGGACGCAGTTCGCGGAGGCTGCGCGTGGAGACCACTTCCTCAACAACCGCTTCCTCAACCGCGGCTTCCCCGACGGCAGGCGTGCTGATCTCGTCGAGAATCGGTGGTTCGTAGACGGAGCCATTAACAACTTCGGCGGGCGCGACTTCGACGGGTGCGGCGGTGTCGGCCACAACGGGCGACGAGCCATCCAGGCCAGGAATGGTCAGCCAGCTGCCGGCCTTGAGTTTGTTCGGATCGTTATCGATGAACGCATCAGGGTTGGCTTCGAATATGGCGTTAACGGCAGGCCAGAGACTCATCGAGCGGTTTTCGATTCGTCCGACGATTTCGCCGAGCGTCTCGCCAGCCTTCACCTGGTAACGGGTCGACTGACCGATGGGTGTGGTGTCCACCGGGGTTGTTCTTGCGCGGCGAGGGGTAGTCTGTGCCACAGTCCGGACCGGTGCTTCAACAACGGCGGCCGCGACCGGTGCAGCAATCACAGGTGCAACCGTCGCCGGATCGACAAACAGCATGTATTCGCGGCTGAGGTTCGGGGTGTAGGGGCAGTTGATCGTCACGCGTGTGCCCAGCATGGGCTCGCGAACAACAGTCTCCCCAGTAATTACGATCGCGCTATCGGTGATGCTAACGGCGCTCTTGCCGATGCCCGGCAAGCCGCCCGTAGAACGGCCGCCGCCGATGGCAACACAGGAATTACTCAACATTTCGTTGGGCGCCAGCGCGTAAGCGATACTCGCTCGCAGGGGTTGGCCCAGGCTGGACTGAACAGTCAGCTCGCCCAGTTCCAGCGCCATCGCCGGCGTCACTGCCAGGCCACTACTGATTGCGACGAGTGGCAGCAGAGCTCGGGTGGTCGCGCGGTCCATGTTGTTGCACGGATGGAGAGTTTTTTTCACTTCAAGTACCCCGGTGTTCCTGTCATACGCAGACTAGGATTAATACGCATCTGTAGCTACGAAGCTATTCTAGTTTTTAGCGTGTATGCAGCGTTAGCGGGTGGTTCCAATGGCACTGTGTGACGTGCTTCACACTTTTCCGGGGTGTCAGTTGGCGTGCGCGGCCGTCAGTTCGTCGAGCGTATTGGTTACGCCGCTATTGCTGTCCTGAAGGACCACTTCCGGTTCGTGAACATAATGTCCCTGCATAAAGTCGAGGCCCAGCTGGAAGAGCACGGCCATCGCGTTGGCGTTCTCGACGCGCTCTGCGATCGTCTTGATCTTGCGCGCCTGTGCCGCTTTGACGATCTTGCTGACGGCGCTCTGCATGGACTCATCAGTCATCAATGTGTGCATGAGCTCGCCATCGATCTTGATGTAGTCGGGCTTCAGGATGTCGAGTATCTGGAAACGTGCCTGATCGACACCATAGTGTTCAATGGCAAAGCCAATGCCGAGCTTGCGCGTGTGCTTCACAAGCTCCCGAGTGTGCTTGATGTGTTTTGCGGCGTCGGTCTCCGGAACCTGTACGACGAGCCGTGAGCAATCGAAGCCGCTCTCGTCCATCTTCTGTTGCATCCAGGCCGGAGTGCTTGGGTCGGTAATCGACTGCCTCGACAGGCGGACAAAAACGCGGTCGGCTTCATTGTGTGAGCAGAACTCTATGGCCGCTGTCAGCATCCAGCGGTCGATGTTCTTCATCATGTTGTTGCGTTCGGCCGCCGGAATAAACTCGGAGGGTAATACGGAGTTGTTTTGCTCGTCGATCATACGAACAAGCAGGTCGTACATCTGGATCGAGTCACTGCGTAATCCGGCGATCGGCAGCTGCGCAAGGCGGAAGCGATTGTCCATCAATGCGGCCTTGAGGTGTTTGACCCAGATAGCGTCGAACTCCCGCTGTTTTGTATCTTCGTCCGCAGATTCACTGAGGAACGACGTGCTGCCGCCGGCTTCCTTGCCAAGTTCATAGGCGCTGACCGTCGCGGTTACGAATTCTTCCAGGTTGCTGAAGACTTCACTGACGCCGCAGGCGCCAACTGTGCAGGTCATCTGCGTCGACGTATCCCCAACCTCGAAGGTTATTGTCGAGAGATGGTCGATAAGCTGTTTGCCCCAGACCTGGGCGTCACGCGCACTGCCACGTTCCAGCAACACCATGATAGAGGTACCTTCAAAGCGTCCCGCGACATCACGAGGATGCATGCGCTTGCGCACGACCTCTGCGAACTGGGCGAGAATCTCTTCCGACTGGACGATGCCGAC
Organism: Gammaproteobacteria bacterium; assembly: GCA_024639825.1. Taxonomy (GTDB): domain Bacteria; phylum Pseudomonadota; class Gammaproteobacteria; order Steroidobacterales; family Woeseiaceae; genus UBA1847. Next base: position 26,939 of record JAHEGH010000015.1, on the reverse strand, counting down.
CTTTTTACGTATCAAGCCGAAGTTGTCGGGCTTGATATAGACAAGACAATGCGTGCCGGATGCAGGCTTGCGTTTCAGCCGCTTGGTAATTCGTTCGAGAAACTGTGCCCTGTGGAAGAACAGCATCGTGGGGTCGCGTTTGAGCGCGTCGTGGACGAGCTTCGTTGGCTCCTCGGCAACTTTCAACTGCGGAGCAATACGAATCTGCACATTGGGGCCGTCGTCGAGATCGATGCGGCGGAATTCAAGGTGCAGGTCTTCCGCCTCTCCAGAGTCAATATGTGCCTTGACGATCAGCTTCTCATCTTTTTGCCATTTTCCCGCAACCGTCGCCACCAGCGCGCCCTTGAGTGCCGCACGGCTTTCGGGCTCGAAATAGTCCATCAATGGCAGTCCGATCAGGTCGCCCTTGTTCGTCAGTTTGAACTGCCGTAGCCAGGCGTCGTTGACCTCGTTGAAGATGCCTTCCTGAACCAGCGCGTAACTGCTGGCCGACGCCGCCATGTGATGTTTGAGGTGTTTCTTGTATTCGGTCGCAGACTGCAATGTGGAGTTCAGCGCGCGTTCAACGCGCAGCGCGCGCAATTCACGTGACACGACGGACTGCAGGCGCTCCTTGAGCCCCATGGAAACCAGGTCGCAGGCGCCCGAGCGCATGGCGGATTCGATGCTTTCTTCATCGGCATGTTCCTGCATGGCGATGACCGGGACTTCGGGGTTGTAGCGGTCTTTCTGTTTGACGATCTGGCGAATGGAATCGGGGTAGCGGTCGCAGTTCACTATGAGGAGTTCAACAAGCTCGGCAGCCAGCGTATCGGCTAGTCGGGTGGAACTGGCTATCCAGTGACAATGCGCCGCATGGCCCGCGTCGCGCAGTGCACTGTTGATCAGTTCGACGTCGTCCTGGTTATCCGTCAGGACAGCGATAGAGATGCTTTGGCGCCCGTTCAAATCCAAATCCCTGGTAAACCGGGTAATTCCCCGTGATGTCCATATTCTGTTAAGAACTTTGGAGTCTAGACACAGTGGAGGGGGTAGTCCCGGCCCGGTGTCCAAAACCGTGACCTGCATCTAGTTTCGGCCCGATTTGGCGCGAATTCAGGCCGAAAATTCGGCTGGCACGGCGCTCTCACTCCGGTATCATAGCGCCTCGCCACCAACCGGCGGATTGGCTTCAGAGAGCGACAACCATGGCAAATTACAGCACCAGCGAGTTCAAGTCCGGCCTGCGGATCATTATTGACGGCGATCCATGCATTATCGTTGATAACGAATTCGTAAAACCTGGCAAAGGCCAGGCGTTCAATCGCGTTCGTATCCGGAACCTGAAAACGGGCAAAACCGTCGACAAGACCTTTAAGTCCGGCGAGTCGGTTGAAGCGGCTGATGTCATGGACACCGAAATGCAGTATCTCTACGCCGACGGTGAGTTCTGGCACTTTATGGTGCCGGACACGTTTGAGCAGTATGCCGCCGATGCCGAGGCGGTAGGTGACGCGAAAGACTGGATTAGCGATGGTGATGTCTGCGGCATCACGCTTTGGAATAATTCGCCGCTGATCGTTTCGGCGCCCAACTTCGTCGAACTCGAAATCACCGAGACAGATCCTGGTGTGAAGGGTGATACGGCAAGTGGCGGCGTAAAACCTGCGACGCTCTCGACAGGCGCTGTTGTTCGCGTGCCCCTGTTCGTGGATCAGGGTGAGACAGTCAAGGTCGATACTCGCTCTCGCGAATACGTGTCGCGCGTCAAATAAAGTACTTGCGCGTCTCCTGCAGCGCGCAAAATGTCCGGCACAATTTCTCTACGCCAGCCTGGTCTTCTACGCTGAAGCGCCGCGTAATCGGGCTGTCGATGTCGAGGACGCCGATAAGCTGGTCATGCACAATCAACGGCACCACCAGTTCTGAACGAGAATCAACGTCGCAGGTGATATGACCGGGAAACGCATGCACATCGGCGACGCGTTGTGTCTCCAGCGTCGAGGCTGCCGCGCCACACACACCCTCATCGAGCGCGATGTGCACACACGCCGGTTTCCCCTGGAACGGTCCCAGGACGAGTTCGTCGCCGCGCAGCACGTAGACGCCCAGCCAGTTGATCTCTGTCAGTGCGTTATAAAGGAGCGCGACAAAGTTGCCGGTTGCCGCCAACGCATCGCGTTCCCCCTCAAGCAGCGCATGCAGTTGAGAATCGAGAAGCTCGTAATCTGTCTTGATCATTGGTCAGGCTCGAAGGCGAAGGTTAGTACGTTGCGTATATCGTCGGTCTTATCGCGGATCATTTGCAAGCGCTCGACGCCCATCGCGACTCCCGCGCACGCGGGGAGCCCTGATTCCAGGGCGGCAATCAGGTGCGAGTCGACGGGGCGAGCGGAACGTCCGCGCCGGGCACGAGCCGCGTTATCCGCGGCAATGCGTGCCGACTGCTCGGCGGCGTCCGTGAGTTCCACGTAGCCATTGGCCAGTTCGACAGGGCCAAGAAAAACCTCGAAGCGATCTGCGACCTGCGGGTTGGCCGGGCAGAGTCGTGCCAGTGCCGCCTGGCTGGCCGGGTAGTGCTTCAAAACGGTTAACCGGTCATTCGCGAAGCCCGGAACAACGCGGGTCGCCAGCAGCAGATCCAGCCAGTCGTCTTTTTCATCATCAATCGCGGCACGCAGCCGGTCGTCCGCGTCAACGGCACTCGCCAGCGAATTCGTGTCCGCAATGAGTGGATCGAGGCCGGTCGCGTCCAGAACGGCCTCGCGATAGTCGAGATGCACAGGTTCGGCAACAGGTGCCTTGTCATCGAGCGCGCGCTGAATGACCCGCAGGGTGTCGCCAATGATGTCGCCGAGGTTCATGCCGAGGCGGTACCACTCGATCATCGTGAATTCGGGCTGGTGCCTGCGTCCTGACTCGCCGTCCCGGAATACGCGGCAGATCGAAAAAATGTCGGGATAGCCGTCAGCCAGGAGACGCTTCATGCAGAATTCGGGAGAGGTATTGAGGAATAGCGGCAGGTTGCTGACCGCACTCGCGGTAATCTCAAAACTTTCGATCTGTGTATCGCTCACGGCAGCGGAGCTGAGCGCCGGCGTATCCACTTCGAGGACCCCGGCCTCCTCGAAACAGGCGCGCACGCGGCGCATCAATGCAGCGCGGCTGGCCGCGGCTTCCGGACCGGACGCAGGCCGCCAGTTACCCACTAAGCGGCGCTCTTCAGTTCGCCAATTTCCACACCCATTTTCAGCGTCTCACCGGGTTCGAGGTCGTCATCCCATGCACACGTGCCCTTCGGCAGAAGCAGGATTACGGTAGAACCCATATTAAACCAGCCCAGCAGATCGCCTTTTTGCACTTGGGTAGGGTGGCCGGACAATTCCAGTACATCCACAACGCCAGTCTTGCGCGGCCGGATCTCGCCGGTCCAGGGCGTCGAGATGCTGCCGACGTTGAGCGCACCAACGAAGATCAACACGGCCGGACCCGTCGCGGTGAGAAAGTGCATGACCAGTCGTTCATTGCGGCGGAACAGTCCGTCGACACTTGAGACCGTGGCTTCATTGACACTGAACAGGTCGCCCGGGACGTAGCGTGCGGCCACCAGTTCGCCGGCAAGCGGCGCATGCACGCGGTGGTAGTTGTATGGCGCGAGGTAAATCGTCGCGAAACTACCGTCTACGTAGCGTTCGGCTTCGTTAGTATCGGTCGCGAGGAGGTCGCCCAGCGAATAGTTGATGCCCTTGGCCTGGAAGATGCTGTCACCGTGAATCGCGCCGGCAAAGCTGACAGTACCGTCGACGGGCGACACGATGGCATCGTCATCACCGTCGATCGGGCGTGCGTCGTCGGCGAGTTCGCGAATGAAGAAATCGTTGAACGTCGCAAAGTCGATCGGGACATTGAGTTTCACTTCTTCGAGATTAACGTCGAACGCGCTGGAGAATTTCGTGATGAGAAAATTCTTGGTACCTGTATGGCGAATCCGCGCAATGCGCCAGATCAACGCCGTAAGCCAGTAACGCGGCAGCAGGTATTGCATCACTACAAACGCTTTAGCCATCATCAGTTGTCCTTTGGAAATACATAGTCGACGGAAAGCACGGGTGCGTCACCGCTGAGAAATTGCAGGGTGACCGAATCACCGATGTCGCGCGCTTGTATCAGCATCAGGTGTTTGCCGCCACGCTCCAGAACAACGCTGCCGTGCGCGGGCACCTCAAGCACGTCGAGTTCACGCATGCGCGACACGCCATCTGTCAGTGTCGTCTCATGAATTTCGACACGTGTAAATTGCGGGCTGTTGACACCGGTGATGCTGATGACCTCATCGGTGTTGTTGGTGAGAATAAAGAACCCGGCACTCATGTGCCTGCCCGGTATGGGGTTCGTGACTTCCAGTTCGCTGATGACCAGCGGCGGCTCGGGTGTGCCACAGGCAACCACTGTGGTTGCCAGTAGAATGACGGCGAGACGCATTATCGATCGTCCATTAGAATCGGCAGATCATGGACAAAGTTGTCCACAACGTGTTGGCCGCTAAACACTGAGTGGAATCCGCCATCGGGATCGATGACAAGCACTGCCGCCGAGTGGTCGACCGAGTAGTTCTCGCCGTCGCCAGCTTGCTTCTCAAAAAAGATCCCGAGCCCGCCAGTCAGTTTCCGTATTTCCTCGAGCGAGCCGGTAAGCCCCAGGTTGCCGTCGCCAAAATAGTCGATGTACTGGCCCAGAACTTCCGGCGAGTCTCTCTCCGGATCAACGCTGACGAGGACGATGCGAGGCACTGTCTCATGCCCCTGTTCTGCAAGCGCCTTTTTTGCCGCTGCGAGGACTTGCAGCGTCGTCGGGCAAATATCCGGGCAGTGGGTAAAGCCGAAAAACACGAGGTCCCACTGGCCCTCGAAGACAGACTGGTCGACCGGCTCCCCATGCTGATTGAGGAGTGAGAACGCAGGTACCGGCTTGGGTACTGGCAGCGCAAGCGCGGACGTCGGTGCAACCGGCGCCTGATGACGTGCAGCGACAAACACGCCAGCGGCAAGTGCGATGGCCAACGCCACGGCAACGATGATTTTTCTTGGGCCCATATCGATGATTAATTAACAGCGGAGTATCAGGCGGCAATTCTACAGGCAGAACGACCATGAGCGTGATAGATTCGCGCGGCATGAACGTCGAGCAACTCATTCGGGATATTGCCGGCCGCTTCGAAGCGGCCGAGCTTACGTATGGGCATGGCACTGACAACGCGATCGATGAGTCGGCCTGGCTCGTGTTTGCCTGCCTGGGTCTCTCTCACGACGATGCGCCGGCCGTCTATGCAAACCCGGTGTCTGCGGAAGACGTTTCGAAGGCCGGCGTGCTGGCATCACGACGCATTGACGAGCGGGTCCCGCTCGCCTATCTCATTCACCAGGCATGGTTTGCCGGGCTGGAGTTCTATGTCGATGAGCGCGTTCTGGTGCCGCGATCGCCATTCGCTGAACTCATTCACAATCAGTTTTCGCCCTGGATTACGCCGGCCGAGGTACATCGGGCCGTCGATCTGGGTACCGGCAGCGGCTGCATCGCGATAGCGACTGCCTTCGCGTTTCCCGACGCGCGCGTCGACGCGGTTGATATCTCCGACGACGCACTCGCCGTGGCAAGCATTAACGTCGAGCGCCATGGGCTGGAAGACCGTGTACAGACCATCAAGTCGGACTTTTTCGATGCGCTCGGGGATGCACGCTACGACCTTGTCATTAGTAACCCGCCCTACGTTGACCAGGAAGACATGGATTCCCGGGCTGCAGAATTCAGGCATGAGCCCGAGCTTGGGCTGGCGGCGGGTGAGGACGGTCTTGAGTCGGTGCACAAGATTCTGCGAGACGCCTCGCGATTTATGACGGACAATGGAATACTCGTTTGTGAGGTCGGCAACAGCCAGGCAGCGCTGGAAGCTGCGTACCCGGAACTGCCGTTCGTCTGGTTGGCGTTCGAGCAGGGCGGAGCCGGAGTGTTCCTGCTGACCCGCAAAGACTTACAGACCCAATAGGCAACAGATCGGATAATAGATAAGTGTCAGGCAACAGCTTCGGAAAATCATTTGTGGTAACGACCTTTGGCGAGAGCCATGGCGTGGCGCTTGGCTGCATCGTCGATGGCTGTCCGCCTGGCATGGAACTCTCCGAAGCGGACATCCAGGTTGACCTGGATCGGCGCCGGCCGGGCCGCAACAAGCACACAACGCAGCGCAATGAACCGGATCAGGTCCGCATCCTGTCCGGTGTCTTTGAAGGCAAAACAACGGGCACGCCGATTGGCCTGCTCATCGAGAATACTGACCAGCGTTCCAGGGATTACGGCGATATCAAGGACAAGTTTCGTCCCGGTCATGCTGACTATACGTACCAGCAGAAGTACGGCATTCGCGACTATCGCGGAGGTGGACGCTCGTCGGCGCGCGAAACAGCGATGCGGGTCGCGGCCGGTGCGATTGCGCGCAAGTACCTCAAGGAACGTGAGGGCATCGACATCAACGGATATGTCGCGCAGCTGGGCCCGATCGAACTGGCGGCGACCGATCTCTCGATTGTCGATGACAACCCGTTCTTTTGCGCGGACCCCGATAAGCTCGATGAACTTGAGACGTTCATGAACGACCTGCGGGAGCAGGGTGATTCAATCGGTGCGAAGATCAGCGTTCTCGCTCGCGGTTTGCCGCCGGGACTCGGCGAGCCTGTGTTCGACAAGCTGGAGGCCGATCTCGCGCAAGGCCTCATGAGCATCAATGCCGTCAAGGGTGTCGAAGTCGGTGCCGGCTTCTCCGCGGTGACACAGCGCGGCAGCGAGCATCGCGATGAAATGTCGGCGACAGGCTTTAGCAAGAACGATGCGGGTGGCACGCTCGGCGGGATTTCATCCGGCCAGGACCTGCTAACCAGCATCGCGCTGAAACCGACCTCGAGCATCACCAAGCCGGGGAAGACCATCGACAAGAGCGGCAAAGATACCGAGATTGTCACCAAGGGTCGCCATGATCCCTGTGTTGGCTTGCGTGCTACGCCCATCGCTGAAGCCATGGTGGCGCTCGTCATCATGGATCACTACCTGCGCAATCGGGCGCAAAACGCCGACGTAGATTCGGATCTCCCCAAACTTTCGTAGGAGGGCCTTCAGGCCCGAGCAAACAAAGATTATGAGTAAAAAGTTTGATATCGCTGTCGTCGGCGCCACCGGCGTTGTCGGCGAGGCTATGCTGGCAATACTAAGCCAGCGAAAATTTCCCGTAGGGGACGTCTATGCGCTTGCCAGCGAGCGCTCGATTGGGAAATCGGTCGACTTCGGTCGTCGCGAGCTCATGGTCGATGACCTGGCTGAATTCGATTTCTCCAAGGTGCAAATCGCCCTGTTTTCCGCCGGCGGGTCTATTTCTGAAGAATACGCACCCAAGGCAGCTGCGGCCGGCTGTGTCGTTATCGATAACACCTCGCACTTTCGCTACGACGACGACATTCCGCTGGTCGTGCCGGAAGTCAACCCGGAAGCCATTGCGAGGTACACCGCGCGCGGCATCATTGCTAACCCGAATTGTTCGACAATTCAAATGGTTGTGGCGCTAAAGCCCATCTATGACGCGGTCGGCATCGAACGCATCAACGTCTGTACCTACCAGGCGGTTTCGGGTGCGGGTCGCAGTGCTGTCGAGGAACTCGTGCGCCAGACGACGGTCTTGCTGAACGGGCGTCCGCTGGACATCGAAGGCGACGCGAAGCAGATAGCCTTCAATGCCATTCCGCACATCGATGTCTTCCAGGAAAACCGCTACACCAAGGAAGAAATGAAGATGGTTTGGGAAACGCGCAAGATACTGGAAGACGAGAGTATTCTTGTGAATCCGACGGCTGTGCGTATCCCGGCATTTTTTGGACATTCAGAGGCCGTGCATATCGAAACGCGGGACAAGATTTCGGCGTCGGATGTGTCCGCACTGCTGGCCAGATCGCCCGGTATCGAGGTGCTTGACGGCGTCGAAACAGGGGAATATCCGACTGCAGTCACCGAAAGCTCGGGTGCAGACCCTGTTTTCGTCGGGAGGATCCGCGAAGACATCTCACATCCGCGTGGAATTGATCTTTGGGTGGTCGCTGACAACATACGTAAGGGCGCGGCTCTAAATAGCGTCCAAATTGCTGAAATATTGGCAAAAAACTATCTTTAAGCTATAGTTCGCAGGCAATTATCGGCCCCGACTGGATGTCATTAAGGGGCTTTGTGGGGTTTGGAGAAATACATTATGTCGCGACGTCTTACGCGTATCTCGCTTGCACTTGTCCTTTTGCTATCGAGCGAGGTCTGGGCCATTGGACTCGGTGATATCAATCTCGATTCAGCGCTGAACGAACCGCTGCGTGCGGAGATTGTGTTGCTGTCGGCCACGCCTGAAGAGGTAGCGAACCTTAGCGTCTCGCTGGCCTCGGCCGAAACGTTTGCGCGGTACGGTATCGATCGACCGTTCTATCTCCAGGGCATCGAGTTCAACGTGTCGTCGGATGGCGCGAATGGTGCCGTCATCGAAGTGCGTTCCCGCTCACCGATTACCGAACCATTCCTTACATTCCTGGTTGAAGCCACGTGGTCAAGCGGCCGCCTGCTGCGTGAGTACACCGTTCTCCTGGATCCGCCGACCTACGCTCCGCCGGTCGTGCAACAGACGCCGTCCGTACAGGCTCCGCGTCGAGCGGTACCGAGTGACAGTGCGCGCATCGAACGCCAGCCCGAGCCTGCGCCGCAACCGCAGCAGCGCGCGACACCACCGCCGACGCAGCCGCGGGTGACTCCTCCGCCAGCGCCGGAAGGCGAAAAAGAGCCGGTCCGTACTTCACCACCGCCCGTACCAGGTGACTCCGATTATTCAACATCGTCCGGAGGCGCTCTCTACGTCGAGCGCGGCGACACCCTTTGGGGTATCGCGAGCCGCATGCGCCCTGACAGTCGCCTGACGATCAACCAGACCATGATCGCGATCTTTGAAGCGAACCAGCAGGCTTTCACGGGCAACATCAATCGGCTGAGCGCTGGAGCATCGCTGAACATTCCCAGCGCTGATGAGGTTTTCCAGATCAGTCGTGGCGATGCGTTCGCGGCAGTCAAACGCCAGAACGAAGAATGGGGTGGCCCGGCAGCTTTCAGGGCGCCGGACACGAGCTCCGCAGATACGACCACTGATACCGGCTACACCACTGAGCCCGATGCGACCCAGACGCGCCCCAGCCTGGTGCTTGTGCCGCCTGACGAAGAGCCGGCGGGACTCGACTACGAGGATGACCTCAGCACGTCCGAACCCATCACTCGGGAACAGGAGATCGCGGACCGCATCGCGGACCTGGAAGCCGCTGATGTGCCGGATCAGCAATCGCTCATTGAAATTCGGGACAACGAACTCGCTTCGCTGCGGCAGGAACTTGCCGACATTCGCGGCGAGGTCTACGAACCGCCGGTCGACGACACGCTCGTGGACGATACGACCGACGACGTGTTCATAGACGATGAAATGACCGATGACGAGGCGCTGGTTGCCGATGATGCCGCGGCCGATGACGAAGCCTCGGATGAAGAAGTGACGCCACCGGCAGCGACTGTGAGCCGGCCGCGTGTCAGCGAGCCCAGCATTATGGATCGCATCATGGGCATTCTCGGCAGCTGGTGGCTGAAGATTGGTGCAGCCGTCGTCCTGGCTGCCGGTGTGTTGCTCTGGTTCCTGCGCCGCGGTAGCGGCGACGATGACGACTCACCCTGGGAAACGCTGGACAGCGACGAAATTGCAGCGGGCGCCATGTCAGCGACCGAGACCCTGCGGGCACCAGCACGTGATGATGAATCGATTGTGGTGGTCGAACAGGATACCGGCATGCGTTCGCTGGAACCTGAGTTCGGTGAAGCAACCGAGAGCATCGAGACCATCGAGGCTCCTGCGCCGGATCTGGCAGCGGCAACAGGCGACACCGGCGAATTCGGTTCGCTGGAAGATACGTTTAGCAGCGAGACTGCGGTCAATCTCGACCAGACCGACCCGCTGGCTGAAGCCGATTTCCATATGGCCTACGGTCTTTATGACCAGGCTGCCGATCTCGTCAACGGCGCCCTGGAATCCGACCCGAATGATACGGCGCTCATGTCCAAGCTCTGTGAAATCTATTTCGTGTGGGGCAACCAGGACGCCTTTGTCGACGCGGCCGGACGCCTCAAGGCAGCCGTCGGCGACAGTGATTCAGGGCTCTGGGACAAGATTGTCATCATGGGCCAGCAGATTGCCGCAGAGCACGAACTCTTCGCGGGTGCCGGGATTGCCGGTGCGACCAAGGCAGTCGACCTCTCCTTTGAAGCCGAGATGGATGACGCGGCCGAACTGGATATGGATTTCGGTGGCAACGACGGGGCGGGGTCCGACATTATTGACCTCGGTGGTGATGCATCGGCAGGTGGCGATGAAGGCATCGATTTCCTGTTTGATGAGACGACCGGTGAACGCATAGCGATCCCCGACGATACCGAGACTGTCGAAGCAGGGCTGGACGTAACGGCTGAAATGCCGGCACCGGTCGAGCCGACGGTCGAAACACCGACCATCGAGCAACAGTTCGCGGGCCTGGGAGGCGGCACGTCTGAACTCCCGTCCCTCGATGAGGCCCTGGGCGACTCGATTTCCGAAAGCGGCCAGGACTCGGATGCGACGGCCGAGATCAACCTCGACGACCTGGACCTCGATATCACCGGCACAAACGAAGCACTTGCTGATACCGGCATTAACGAGACACTGACTGATTTCGACGATGTGACCGGCAATAATCCGGAGATCGACGATGACTTCGGCTTCGGCGACCTTGATACCTCGAGCACCGGGATGCGTCTGGCCCCGGACGAGACGGGCAGGATGCCGCTGATGGACGTCGAGTATGAGAGCGACACGGACACAGGTATTGACCTGGACCTGCTTGAGGCGACGGGTCGCACGCAGGTACTGAGCGAAGACATGGCCGTTGCAACCGGTGTAGGCCTTGATACGGATATCGCCGACGACGAAGCAACATTGCTGGCGTCCGGCTACGGTGACGAAGACACTGAAGTCTCGGGTGACGCCGAAACCCTGCTGGCACCGATGGACGACGACGAGGACGACTTTGACTTTGCGAAGACCGAAGCCTTGCCGCCGGAAGCGTTTACGGGTCACTCGAGCCTCGACGAGACGGGCGAAATGCCTGCTATCGCCAGGACCGATCTGGATCTTGACCTGGACGACCTGACGGCCGCACTGCAGGTTAGCGAAGTCGGCGACACGCTTGAGCAGCCCCGCGACGATGCGACGGTGGAGCAACCGCGCCCCTCCCTGGCTGACGAGACGGCGGAAATCCCGACAATGTCGATCTCACCGGACGACATGAGTGACGATCTGCACGAAGCGCGCACGATGACCGAGGTCGGGACCAAGCTCGATCTCGCCCGCGCGTATGTCGACATGGGTGATCCGGCAGGTGCTCGCAGCATTCTCGAGGAAGTGCTCGACGAAGGTGACGAGGGCCAGCGCCAGCAGGCACAGCAGCTGCTCGATTCGCTGCCGAGTTAAGTCTCGCCGACGGCAGCTTGATGCGCGTCGCGCTCGGTATTGAATACGACGGTACGTCGTACAACGGCTGGCAACGCCAGAAAACCGGTCTCGGTGTGCAGCAACGCGTCGAAGAGGCGCTCAGCGTGGTTGCCAACCATCCTGTCGAAGTCATCTGTGCGGGTCGCACCGACACGGGCGTGCATGCCACCGACCAGGTGGTGCATTTTGACACGGACAGCGATCGCAGCGAGCGTGGCTGGTTGCTGGGAGCGAACACCAATCTACCGGACGACATCAACGTCAGCTGGGTAGCTCCCGTCGCCGATGATTTTCACGCACGTTTCTCGGCGACCTCCCGCAGCTACCGTTATCTCATACTGAACCGCCTGCAGCGCTCAGCGCTGCATCGGTATCGTGCCTGGTGGGTGTATGAGCCGCTGGATGCGGAACGCATGCACGCGGCGGCGCAGCAGCTCCTCGGTGAACATGATTTCTCGGCCTTCCGGGCGGCTGGCTGTCAGGCCAACACGGCGGTGCGTCACATGACCCATATCTCGGTCAGCCGGGAAGGCGACTGGATTACACTCGAGGTAACCGCCAACGCGTTCCTGCAGCACATGGTGCGGAATATCATGGGTTCGGTGGCCACCGTCGGGCTCGGTGAGGAGCGCGTCGAATGGATTAGCGAGGTCCTGGAGAGTCGCGATCGCAAAGCGGGAGGAATTGCCGCGCCGGCACACGGGCTGACGCTCGCCGGTGTCGAATACCCGGCAGCATTTGGCGTTCCGGCGGCTGGCTGTTCGCAAACTATACGGATATGATTCTCCAATGAGCTGGTTAGAGAAATTGATGCCGTCGCGCATCAGCACTGAAAAGCGCGCCAAGTCTGTGCCTGAAGGTGTATGGATCAAGTGTTCGAACTGCGATGCGCAGCTGTATCGCAATGAACTCGAGCGCAATATGCACGTTTGCCCCAAGTGCAATTTTCACATGCGTATCGGCGCTCGCCGGCGTCTCGGTTTCTTCCTCGACCCGGATTCGCAGCAGGAGCTTTCCAGGCAGCTCGAGCCTGAAGATCCACTCAAGTTCAAGGACAGCAAGCGCTATCGCGATCGCCTTGTGCAGGCGCAGAAGAAGACCGGCGAGAAGGACGCGCTCGTGTCCGTCACGGGTACCCTGTTTGGGCGTCCGGTCGTTGTCTGTGCTTTCGAATTCGGCTTTATGGGCGGTTCGATGGGCTCGGTCGTCGGCGAGCGCTTTGCTCGCGCGGCGAACTACGCGGCTGAAAACAACATGCCGCTTGTCTCGTTTGCAGCCAGTGGTGGGGCGCGCATGCAGGAGGCCCTGTTTTCGCTGCTGCAGATGGCCAAGACATCAGCGGCGCTCGCGAACCTTGGTGCCCGCGGTATCCCTTATATATCGGTCCTGACGGACCCGACCACGGGTGGTGTGTCGGCGAGCCTCGCAATGCTGGGTGACGTCAATATTGGTGAGCCTGGCGCGTTGATCGGATTTGCCGGACCGCGCGTCATCGAGCAGACCGTTCGCGAACGCCTGCCCGAAGGATTCCAGCGCAGCGAGTTTCTGCTGGACCACGGCGCAATCGATATGATCCTGGACCGCCGCAAGATGCGCGAAGAGATTGGCGAGTTGCTGGCAAAATTCTCTGGTCAAGCCAGCCCCGTTCCCGCGTCCTGATCTAACGATGTTACCTGCCGGCTCGCCGTTGTCCGCATGGCTGACGTGGCTGGAGACGCTGCATCCCAGCGAAATCGAACTCGGACTTGAGCGGGTTCAGGACGTGCTTGGCCGCCTGCCCCTGCAGCGCCCCGATCATGTGTTTCTCATTGCCGGTACAAACGGCAAGGGTTCCAGCGTTGCCATGACGGATGCCTTGCTGCGGGCCGCCGGATTGCAGACCGGCGTGTATACCTCACCGCATATCATCGACTATAACGAACGCATCGCCGTGAACGGCGCTTTTGCGAGTGACAGCGAGATCGTTGCCGCGTTCGAAAAGGTGGAAATCGCCCGTCAGGGCGTATCGCTCACCTACTTCGAGTACGGTACGTTGGCAGCGCTGGTCGTATTCTCTGCCGCCGATCTCGACGCCTGGGTACTGGAGGTCGGCATGGGCGGGCGCCTGGATGCGACGAATGCCATTGAGCCTACCGCTGCACTCATCACCAACGTGACGCTCGATCACTGCGACTGGCTGGGCGAGGATATTGAAACGATTGCCGCAGAGAAAGCCGGCGTGATGCGGCGTGATATTCCCGTCGTCTACGGCGGTATCGACGTACCCCGGACGGTTGTTACACAGGCAGAAAAAGTCGGAGCGAAGCTGCTGCTCCGCGGACGGGATTTTACGCTTGAGGGAGTGCCGCAGCCGGGACTGGCAGGTGCGTTCCAGGTAGGCAATGCGGCGGCCGTACTCGCAATGCTCGGTGCCTCCGGGATTGCTGCAGCGACAGCCCCGGAACTCGTCGCGGCCGTGTTGCCACAGGTTCAGCTCACGGGTCGTGGGCAGCGTGTCGAGCAGGATGGCACCACATGGCTGCTGGATGTGGCGCACAACCCGGCGGCAGCCGAAGCGTTGGTCGACGTGCTGGCGCAAGGGCAGCATGAGGGCGAAACGACCGCGATCATCGGTATGCTGGACGACAAGGACGTGGAGGGCGTCGTTGTGCCGCTTTGCGAGTATGTGGATCGCTGGATTGCGGTCACGGCTGACAGTCACCGGGCCTTGCCGGCCGCCGAGCTGGCACGGCGGCTTGCGAACGCCTGCAACCGACCTTGTCTGGTGGCCGATTCGCTTGAGCAGGCGATCGATTCGGCCCGGCGCGAGGCGGGAATAAATGACAGAATACTGGTCACGGGATCGTTCTACCTGGTCGGCCCCGTACTCAATCAGCTTAGGCTATACTCGCGACCCCAAAAATGATGGAACGAGCTTTGAAAGAAAGAATTATCGGTGCCGTGGTGCTAGTCATTTTCGCGGTTCTCGTTGTCCCCATCTTCCTGGACGGACCTCCCGCAGAAGGCGAAATTGTGACGGAGCGGGTATTGCTGCCCGGCCAGGAAGACCAGAAGACTCAGACAGTCGTACTTGACCGGGATCGCAAGGATCCGGTACCGGCTGCCAGCGCGCCTGCGCAGGCCACACCGGAGCCCGTTGTCCGGGAGCCGGTCCGAGAGGAGCCGAAGCCGGCCGTAGTACAGCAGGAGCAGGAGCAGGAGCAGGTTCCCGAGACCCGCGAAGAGAAGCCTCCTGCAAAGCCTGCGCCTGCGCCAGCCGCGTCAACAACGGGGATGTGGGCCGTGCAGTTGGGCAGCTTTTCCAACAAGGACAATGCTGAGAAGCTGGCGGCGGACCTGCGTAAACAGGGCTATGCGGCGTTCCTCAGCCAGCTGTCGACCGATACTGGCCAGCTGCACCGAGTGCGTATCGGGCCCCAAAAGGATCGTGTCAGCGCAGAAGCCATGGCCAGTCGCCTCGCAAAGGTGGGTCACAATGGTCAGGTTGTGCCGCACCCGTGATATTATCCGGTTCCGTTCTAAGCCCAAACGTGCCGACCTGAGACGACATCTCCGATGCCGATCATCGACATACTGATTGCCGTTGCCATAGCGATTTCCGTTGTCGTGGGAATCTTCCGCGGCTTTGTTAAAGAAGCGATCTCCATAGCCGCCCTGTTGTTTGCGATCTGGGCGGCGCTGTACTTCGGCCCGGCGATTGGCAAGGTATCCGACAGCTGGCTGAATTCACGAGAATTGCAGGTATGGTTCGGTCGGGTGCTTGTGTTTTCGGTTGTCCTTGCGGTTGGTGGCCTGCTGGGTTGGGGTATTTCGAAACTCGTTCGCCTGTCAGTGCTGAGCGGCATGGATCGCTTCCTCGGGTCATTGTTCGGTGCCCTTCGCGGCATCCTGCTGGTCGCAGTATTTATTATCGGCGGCCAGTTCGCGGGATTCGATAATGATGGGTGGTGGGGGAATTCTCGGCTGATCCCGCACCTTGAAGTCGTCGCGCAATGGATTGAGGTTGTGGCCCCGCAGGGCCTCGAACTAATAACTCCTGAAGAGGCAGCCAAGTCACTGCCGACTGACGGACCGATTGAGCTCTGAGAGAGACTGATTTATGTGTGGCGTTGTAGGAATCGTTAGTTCGCAACCGGTCAACCAGGCTTTGTACAACGCGCTGACCGTGTTGCAGCATCGCGGCCAGGATGCCGCCGGTATCGTAACCTGGGGCGAAGAGCACGGGCTGAAGCAGCGCAAGAGCAATGGTCTGGTGCGCGATGTGTTCCGCAGCAGTCACATGATGCGCCTTAAAGGAAACGTCGGCATAGGGCATGTTCGCTACCCGACGGCGGGCGGCGCGAAGTCCTCCGAAGCGCAGCCGTTCTACGTGAATTCGCCGTACGGTATTTGCCTTGCACACAACGGTAACCTCACGAACTACGACGAACTCGCCGAACTGTTGATTCGTCAGGATCGCCGTCACCTGGCGACCAATTCAGATTCCGAAGTGCTGCTGAATGTACTCGCACACGAGTTGCAGACACGCGTCAACGGCAAGCCCACTCCCGAGAATATATTTGATGCCGTAGAAGCCGTGCACAAGCGCTGCAGCGGCGGTTACGCCATCGTTGCGCTGATTATTGGTTTTGGCATTGTTGCCTTCCGCGACCCGAACGGAATCAGGCCCCTGGTTCTGGGTGAACGTGAAGGCGACGGTCGGAAGGACTACATGGTCGCTTCTGAGAGCGTGGCGCTCGATGCGCTGCAGTTCAAACGGGTGCGCGATCTTCACCCGGGTGAGTGCCTGTACATAGAAAACAACGGCGTGCTGAATACGCGCAACTTCCCAGGGGAAGTGAGGCACACACCCTGTATTTTTGAGTACGTCTATTTCGCGCGTCCCGACTCGATTCTCGATAATTTATCCGTCTACAAGACCCGGCTGCGCATGGGTGAGCAGCTTGCTGGCAAGATCGTGCGGGATTTCCCGGATCACGATATCGACGTCGTGATTCCGATTCCCGATACCAGCAGTACGTCTGCGCTGCAGGTCGCTTATCACCTTGGCGTCAAATATCGCGAAGGGTTTATCAAGAACCGCTATATCGGCCGGACCTTCATCATGCCCGGGCAAGCTGAACGGATGCAGTCTGTGCGCCGCAAGCTGAATGCTATTGACCTGGAGTTTCGTGGCAAGAATGTTCTGCTGGTGGATGACTCGATTGTACGGGGCACAACCTCACAACAGATCATCAAGCTGGCAAGGGAAGCCGGTGCCAAGAAAGTGTATTTCGCGTCGGCGGCTCCGCCAGTGAGATTTCCAAACGTCTACGGCATCGACATGCCGGCCGCATCGGAATTGATCGCGAATGGGCGCACTGTCGAGGAAATCGAAAAGATCATCGGGGCCGATCGGCTAATCTACCAGGACCTGCATGGCCTGGTTCGCGCTGTGCGTCATGGCAACTCGGCTATCACGGAGTTCGATACCTCCTGCTTCTCCGGCGAATACGTCACCGGCGATGTGACGCCGGAGTATCTCGACGAACTCGAGTCGCGCCGCAATGATGCGGCAAAGCAGGCACGTGCGAGCCGAACTTCCTCTGCTGCGAAGGTCGTCTCGCTTTAGCGGCCGCTTGTAGCGCGGCGCACTGGCGCGCGACAGTTCTTCCTTATGAGCATCAAGGTCATGATTATCGACGAGCAGGCAGATTTCCGCAGCCTGCTCATGCATCACGTCACCACGCATTGGCCCGACGCGATTATATCGGCCTATGACCCGACTGCGGCCGGCCATCTGCCGGACGACTTCTCCGGCGCGGGCAACGACCTGGTGCTTCTCGGCAGCCGCCATGGCGATCGCGATGGTGTTGACGTACTGCAGCGCTTCCTCAAGCGAAAGAATTTTCCGCCCGTCGTCTATTTCGGAACTGAGGAGGATGAGGACGCGGCACACAGGCTTCGGCCCGACGCGCATTTCATCCGTGATCACATCAATCACGACTCGCTGATCGTGGGTCTCACTGACGTCCTCGTTTCCCGGGAACGCGTTGCATCGACGTCATCCTTGTTCGTTGGCGACATGCGAACCGGGATACACCCGTTGATCAAGGGTTATCGGTTCATGCGCAAGTTGGGGTCGACGGAACATTCGGGCGTCTATCTTGCGGAGCGCGAATCGACGCACCTGCAGGTCGTGCTCAAGGTGCTGCGCCAGATGCCGGGACAGGATTACAGTATCGGCGCATTTGATCGATTCCTGCAGGAATACGAAACGATCGCCGCGATGGATCACCCGAACATCGTGCGTATTTATGACCTGGGAGTGGGTGACAATCACGCGCATATTGCTATGGAGTACCTGGCCGGCGGGGATCTTCGATTACGCATGGAAAAGGGCATACCGGAGCGCGCGGTTATCCAGTACATCCGGCAGATCGCGAGCGCGTTGTCTGCGGTACATGCCAAGGGCGTCCTGCACCGCGACCTGAAGCCGGGCAACATCATGCTGCGCAAGGACGGATCCATCGCCCTGATCGACTTCGGCCTGGCGAAGAGCGCGAAGCTTGAAAACGAGATTACGGATAAAGGCGAGATTTTCGGTACGCCGTATTACATGAGTCCCGAACAGGGGCACGGTAGCTCCGTCGACGAACGCAGCGATATTTACAGCCTCGGCGTTATTTTTTACGAGATGCTGACAGGCAAGAAGCCGTTCAGGGCTGATACCGCGATGGGCATCATCTACCTGCACGGCAATGCGCCACGGCCATTGCTGCCCCCTCGCTTTGCGCATTACCAGGCGCTGCTGAACATGATGCTGGCGAAATCGCCGGACGATCGGCTGCAGTCGGCAGCGGAGATTGAAGAATGGCTGTAGTCACGCCGGTTCCGGCGGCGATTGCCGGGTTCCTCGACACGCCGACACCCGATGCCTGGCTGGATGTCGCCAGTGAACGCCTGCCTGAGATGTTGCTTGATCATGCCAACTGCGAACTCAAGGCAGCGTCGACGGCGCTGGGTTTTTTGTACCGCTACCCGGACAGGACGGCTTTGGCGCAGCGCATGTCTCGACTCGCCCGCGAGGAGCTACGGCACTTTGAGCAGGTGCGCTCCATCATGGATGACCTCGGGATTCCCTTCGAGCGTCTGTCGGCGTCACGCTACGCGGGTGGCCTGCGCGATGCCGTGCGTCATGAGGAACCCTACAAACTGCTGGACCTGTTGTTGATCGGTGCGCTTATCGAGGCGCGTTCCTGCGAACGCTTCGCGAAGATTGCGCCGCGCCTGCCCGAGAAGCTCGGCCGGTTCTATGGTGGTCTGCTGGCCTCAGAGGCTCGACATTTCGAGCACTACATCGCGTTCGCCAAATCCGAGTGCGGTGTGACTGCGGCGGAAATCGACGCACGCCTCGATGAACTCAAGGTGCTGGAGGCTGCGCTGGTGACCGAACCCGACGACGAGTTCCGCTTCCACTCCGGCACCCCCCCCAAATAGGTACCGGACACCCTATTCTGATTCTAATAGGGTGTCCGGTACCTATTTCCGGGGGAGTTCCTCGAGCCGCGGTCCATCCGCGTCCCACTCAACCATGCTGCCCTGTTCGTACCAGTCGCCGAGCACGATGCGGTGCACGGGCCGCTCATCCACGTGGAATGGATGGACGGCAGGGCGGTGCGTATGGCCGTGCAGCAGGATGTCGGCGCCTGACTCGCGGATCGTCTGGTGGACAGCATCCTGACTGACATCCGCAATCTCCTCGGTCATCGACTCGCTGCGGGCAAGACTCTGTTCTCGGGCCTGGGCGGCAAACGCAATGCGTTCTTCAATCGACTTGGAGAGCATCATCGCCTGCCAGTCGGGGTTGCGCGTCATGGCGCGGACCTGCTGGTACTCGACATCGTCGGTGCACAGCGCATCGCCGTGGCTGAGTAGCACGTGTTCCCCGTACAGCTGCAGTGGATGGGGATCGCTGAGCAGCGTGATGCCGGCCTCGGCAGCAAACGTCTCGCCGATCATGAAATCGCGATTGCCGTGCATGAAGAACACCGGCACACCACTGTCCGAGAGTGCGCGGATCGCCGTCTTCATCTGCGCGTAGTAGGGGTTTGGGTCGTCGTCGCCGATCCAGGCTTCAAACAGGTCGCCCAGGATGTAGAGCGCATCAGCGTCGCGGGCGGGTCCGGCAAGAAACGCCAGGAACTGTTCACCGATCTCCGGCCGGCCGGGCTCGAGATGCAGGTCGGAGATGAAGAGGGTCGCCATGTTATTCGGGCTGGACGCGGGTCATGTTTTCGATAATGACCGGGATGATTGGCGCCGGTGCGCCCCCGGGGCCGGTCGGCTCGGTTTCATACCGGGCGATCAGGTCGACGACATCCATGCCTTCGGTGACGAAGCCGAAGACCGTGTAACCCCAGCGGCCCTGAGTCGGGTGCTTGACGGGGTCCAGGTTGGCGGTGTTCGGGTCGCCGGCGACATTGTCGACGACATTGATAAAGAACTGAGCGCCGGCCGAGTGTGGGTCGCCCGTGCGCGCCATTGCGATCGTCGAGCGCAGGTTGGGGAGTCCGTTGCCCGATTCGTTAGGCACTGTCTGACCGGGTTCCCGGAGCGTGAAGTCTTCACTGTAGCCGCCGCCCTGGATCATGAAGCCGGGAATGATGCGGTGAAACACGGTGCCGGTATAAAAGCCGGAATCCACGTTTTTGAGGAAATTGGCAACGGTCAGGGGTGCTGCCCGGCCGTCGAGGCGCAGCGTGAAACTGCCGGCTGAAGTGGTCACTTTGATAAAAGCGACATCGGGCGCCCGGGTCGTCACAGCTATGGCGGGTTTCTCCGCAGCCTGTTCGGTCGGGGGTGATGCCGGTTGTTTGGCCGTGCAGGCGGTCAGTACGAGAAGAGTGAGCAGCGAAATCAGGGCTTTGGTCATAGGAAAATCCACGCGAAGGGCGGTGCAGAGAGGGGCAATATAACCGAGCCAAACCCTTGATTGCCAACCATAGCGCCCGTATTATCGCACCCCCGCGAGGCCCGGCCCTGGTCGAGTCGCGCGGGATGGAAAACCTGGCAATCGGGGCATGGCGCAGTCTGGTAGCGCATCTGCTTTGGGAGCAGAGGGTCGGGGGTTCGAATCCCTCTGCCCCGACCAGCCAGATTTCCGGTTAAACTTGAACCGTGCGCCCGTAGCTCAACCGGATAGAGCATCGGCCTTCTAAGCCGAGGGTTGCAGGTTCGAGTCCTGCCGGGCGCGCCATAAGAATGGCACTGTGGGAGCGGCTTTAGCCGCGATACAATGTGAAATACCGTGGTGGCTGTAGCTCAGTTGGTAGAGCCCCGGGTTGTGATCCCGGTCGTCGGGGGTTCGAGTCCCCTCAGCCACCCCATTTTTTGAAGGATCGTACGCAAGGTACGAACAGGTGGGCCTCTAGCTCAGTTGGTAGAGCATCGGACTCTTAATCCGCTGGTCCGGGGTTCGAGCCCCCGGGGGCCCACCACTCTTTCAAACTCTCAGCCGGCCGCGAGGGGCTCGTCAGCCAACATCTGCAGCTGATCCCAGTCAAGAATTTCGATCTTGCCGCGCGGCGCGTACAAAATGCCGCGACGTTTCATGTTTGCCATCTGCCGGCAGACGGTTTCCTCGCTGAGGCCCAGCAGGTTAGCCATCTCGCGTCTTGAAAACGGCAGGGTAAAACGTTTGTGCCCGTGTTCCGAACTCGGAATGATCAATTGTATAAACGACGCGATCTTCGACGCGGCGCATTTATGCCCCATAACCTTCATGAGCGAACGGCTGTGGGCGAGCTGTGCGTTGAGTGCGTCGACCAGTCGCATCGCGACTTCGCCTCTTTTCTGCGCCGTCCGCAGCAATGCCCGGTGCCGGATCTTGCACGCATACGTTTCGGTTTCAGCCACCGCCGAATATTCGTAGTAGTCTTGGCTTAAAGACTGCAGCCCTACCAGGAGCTTCCCCGGCGTGCTCAGTCCCACGATTTGCTCACGCCCGTCCTGGGTGTGGTAGGCAATCTTGACGATACCGCTGGACAGGGAGAACAGGCTGTCGCTGCTTTGCCCCTGCGCAAACAGAACGTCGCCCTTGTCAAAGCGGACCTGTTTCACTGCATCGGTAATCAGGCACTTCATTTCTGAATCCGAACTGAGGTAATCACTGGCCTGAAGCTCGTGAAACGGGCAAATCAAATTGGTGCAGCTCATACAGTAGACGTTCCCTGATTCTGTGCCTCATCAGAACAAAAACGCACGATTTCGTCGATACGGACTTCCCTTCCCGATACTCGGTTTTTACCTAGCTGAGACTGACATTTGTCAGTGTTCTGGGTAAGGGTGAATCGCGCATGGAATAGCCGCAGAATCGTGTTTTCGCAGTAGGTGTAATCCACCGACCGAAACTGAGCTTTGTCAGTGTCTAAGAGCGCGCAAATCCCTATTGTTTCGATGTTCCGGACGACCGCCCGATCTACAAGGCGGTCGTAAACGGGCTAAATATTAAATTTCCAATAGGGAGTACGAATATGAACAGGTTCGGCAGATTTTCCGCTTCGGCCTGGTCTTTCCTCGTAGTGACGGCATTTGCGTTTATGCTTAGTGGCTGCGAGGGCAGTGACGGTGCCGCTGGCGCACCCGGCGTTGCCGGACCAGTAGGTCCGGTTGGACCAGCAGGGCCTCCGGGACCGGTTCCTGATGAAGTCGCAGCAGCTATCGAGTCCGCGAAAGTCGAGTCATGTGGCACCTGCCACGATGGCGCTGGTGATATGCACCAGGCTGAATATGCCAAGTACGGTGGTAGTGCGCTTGATCTGACGATTACAGGTCTGGCTTGGAATGCTGGCACTTTGACCCTGAACTTCAGTATCGATCAAAACGGCGCACCGTTGATTGACACGGCTGGAGCGCCTCCAACGGTGGATGCAATTAGTTTCTATGTCGTTCAGTACGATAGCGCCACAGGATTGTTCAGCAATTCCGGCGGCTTCTTCCCGTCATTGGATCCGTCCCTCGCGGCAAGTAATGGCAACGGCACGTACACCTTGACACAAGCCCTCGCCTACGACCCGACAGCCTTTTCAGGCGGCGCAATCGTCGGCAAGATTGCCAACGACCTCCTCGCAATCGAAGAAGACCAGTACAATCCCGCAGCCGGCAAACGCGTTCAGATGTACGCAGAACAGTCTTCAGACGCCTGGCTGATCGGCGATATTGCGACCTTCGAATCAGTTGCCAATGTTGACGGATGTGCAGCCTGTCATGGTGCACCGTATCGCAAGCACGGCAACATCGATGCCGCCATCGCCGGCGCACCGGACTTCCTGCAGTGTAAAGCTTGCCACTCCGACGACCGCACGGGCGGTCACGAAGACTGGCAGTACATGGTCGACGATCCCCTGGGTTGGGCAACTGGTGTGGCTCCAACAGCCGACTACGCCTACCAGGCCGTCCTCATGAACGACACGCACATGTCGCACGCCATGGAATTCCCGTATCCACAATCGATGGCCAACTGTTCAACTTGCCATGCCGGCAAGCTGACGGAGGTTCTTGCCGATGCCAACTTTACGGTAGAGACCTGCAAGAGCTGTCACGTGGTTGAAGGTATCAACGCGTGGCCAGAAGATGCGGGCACGACACTCGAAGGCTTGTATGCCCAGCCACATCGTCCACCTCCAATGGAGTACCTGTGGACTGCCGCTGGTGTTGAAAGCTTCCACAGCATCGGCCTGAATTGCCTGCAGTGCCATGGCACAGCTGGCTTCACGGGATTCGCAGATCTGCACTCGGGCTATGACGATCACATCTACGATGCCAATGGCGTCAAATATGCGGATCTGAATACGGTTGCAATCGACAGTGTTTCGCTGGCCGGCAATCTGCTGACAGTCGAATTCAGCGCGAATAACGTCGACATCGTTCCGGAAGTTCTGGTTTCCCTGTATGGCTGGGATACCAAGAACTTTATCGTCGCTTCGCATACGAGTGATGGCAGCTTGCTTTGCCTGGACAGAAGAGGCAATCCGGGTGGTTGCCGCATGGAATTCGCACCGGGCGACACCAATGCGTTGTGGACCGAAGACGCAGGCAGCGTCGCGGGTGACTGGATGGTCACTCTCGATCTCGGCGCCTACGCTCCTAACGAGTTCCTGCCCGAAGACATCCCGACGATGATCGCCAATGGCAAGATCAAGAAGGCAGAAGTCACCATTACTCCGGAACTGGAGCTTGGTGGGCAGGATGTCGTTCTGAAGGCCGTTGATGAGACGTTTGATTTCGTCGGCAATGCGACAGTTGCTGACTACTTCAAGGGTGCTAATGCAACGGTTTCTGTCGAGAAGTGCAACGCTTGCCACGACTCGCTCGCCAGCACGTTCCACGACGGCAGCGGCCGTGGTGGTGATGGCATCGAAGTGTGCAAGAACTGCCATGTCACGACGAGCCCGGGCAGCCATCTCGAATTGGCCTCGCGCGCCATCGACAGCTACGTGCATGCGATCCATTCGTTCCAGCCGTTCGATGAGGATGATGTTGCTGCGGCTAACGATCCGGTATTCAACGCACGGAATGAGATGCACAAGACGCATAAGTTCCCGAACTTCACAGCGTTGAGCTGCGAGGGCTGCCACCTTACGGGTACCTACAATGCGCCTGATCAGTCCAAGTCTATGTTCGGTGTATTGCGGGCATCCTGGGATATTCCCACCCGGAATATCGGCACCATTCCTGAAGCAGTAACGGGTCCGGCGTCCAGGGCTTGCGGCGGTTGCCACAGGGTTGAGTTCATTAACAAGGATCTCGCAGGTGAGCTCGCGACCTTCAACGCGCATACCGAAGCATTTGGTACGCTCGAAGAAAATGACGCCGACGATCTGGTTCTTTACGGCATCATCGACAAGATCATGAGCATGTTCTAAGAACAAGAGCTCAAACACGAAGACTGGCCGGGAGAGGGATCTCCCGGCCTTTTTTTCGGGCTACGGAAATCCCCTACGAGACTGCGGTTTCCAAGCGGCTGAAACTGACATATGTCAGTGTTTAGTTGCGCCCAAAACTCTATCTTTTCGATGTTCCGGGCGACCGCCTGATGGATACGGCGATCGTAAACGGGCTAATAACAAAATTTCCAATAGGGGAGTACAGATATGAACAGGTTCGGCAGAATTTCCGCTTCGGCCTGGTCTTTCCTCGTAGTGACGGCATTTGCGTTTGTGCTTAGTGGCTGCGAGGGCAGTGACGGTGCCGCTGGCGCACCTGGCGTTGCAGGACCAGTAGGTCCAGTTGGACCAGCAGGACCCCCAGGTCCGGTTCCTGACGAGGTCCAGAAAGCGATCGATTCGGCCAAGCCCGAATCTTGTGGCACCTGCCACGATGGCGTTGGTGGTGGTCACCAGGACATTTATAACGCATACACGGATCCCAGCGCTTTCGAGCTGATCTTCACTAACTTCACGAGCACGCTTAACGGCGCCGTTTATGACGTCAGCCTCGAGTTCACGATCACGAAAGACGCCCTTCCTTACGACGATTATGACGGTCTGGATCAAAAACGTTTTTACGCGACCCAGTACGACTCCGTAACGAATACCTATATCAACGGTAATACGAGTCTGAACGACAGCGTAGTCAATGTTGGTCCTGGACAGTTTGTCTTGACGGAAAGTGGACTAAGCTTTGACCCGACCGTTAACGGTCAGGTTTATGGCTATATCGCCGATGGCGCACTGTTCTCGCATGACAGCCCGTCATCCGAACTGCCCGCCGGTTCTCACGTCCATCTGTATGATGACGTCGCGAACACCGCATTAGCCTATGGCGATGCTGCCGCTGCTGATCCTGATAGCTACGTTTCGGCCGCGAATGTTGCGGGTTGCGAAAAGTGCCACGGCGCGCCGTACCTGAAACACGGTTACCGCGCGGCACAAGTTGACTTACTTCCGGATTTCGCAGCGTGCAAGTCCTGTCACTATGACGATCGCAATGGCAATCATACTGACTGGCAGTACATGGTCGACGAACCGTTTAACTGGGCAACAGGCGTTGCCGAAACGGCGGACTATTCGTACAAAGCGAATATCATGAATGACGTGCACATGTCGCACGCCATGGAATTCCCGTACCCGATGTCTATGTCGAACTGTAATTCATGCCACGAGAACAAGTTAGCAGTCATTCTCGACGACACGAACTTCACAGCAACAACCTGTAAGAGCTGTCACGCTGTTCAGGGTCTGGATGCCTGGCCCGAAGACGCTGGCACGACACTCGAAGGCTTGTATGCACAGCCTCTCAGACCTCCTCCCATGGAGTACCTGTGGACTGTCGCTGGTGTTGAAAGCTTCCACAGCATCGGCCTGAATTGCCAACAGTGCCATGGCACAGCTGGCTTCACGGGATTCGCAGATCTGCACACGGGCTATGACGATCACATCTATGATCCAGCCGGCGTTAAGTTTGCCGATCAATTCACAGTGGCGATCGATAACGTCACGATGGCAGGCAATCTGCTGACGATCGAATTCAGCGCCAACAATCCCGCGATTGTTCCGGAAGTGCTTGTATCGCTTTATGGTTGGGATACCAAGAACTTCATCGTTGCTTCGCATACGAGTGATGGCAGCTTGCTTTGCCTGGACAGAAGAGGCAATCCGGGTGGTTGCCGCATGGAATTCGCACCGGGCGACACCAATGCGTTGTGGACCGAAGACGCAGGCAGCGTCGCGGGTGACTGGATGGTCACTCTCGATCTCGGTGCTTACGTTCAAACGTCATTCCAGACCAGCGATATTCCTACGATGATTGCCGATGGCGTCGTCAAGTACGCGGAAGTCACGATCACGCCTGAGCTGGTTGTTGGTGGTGATGACGTCGTGCTCAAGGCTGTTGACGAGACCTTTGACCTGGGTGGCAGCATTATTATTGATGACTACTTCAAGGGTGCCAATGCGACAGTCAGTGTTGCGAAATGCAACGTCTGTCACGACTCGCTGGCCAGCACATTCCATGACGGCAGCGGCCGTGGTGGCGATGGCATCGAAGTTTGCAAGAACTGCCATGTCACGACGAGCCCGGGAAGCCATCTCGAAATGGCGTCTCGTGCCATCGACAGCTATGTGCATGCGATCCACTCATTCCAGCCGTTTGATCTGGATGATGTAGCCGCAGCTAACGATCCGGTATTTGATGCCAGGAATGAGCAGCACATCAATCACACGTTCCCGAACTTCACGATCAGGAACTGTGAGGCATGCCATCTCGAGGGTACCTACAACGTGCCTGATCAGTCCAAGTCGATGCCGGGTGTACTTTCGAAATCCTGGGCGATCGCTGATCGGAA
>JAHEGH010000129.1 GCA_024639825.1 Gammaproteobacteria bacterium | reverse complement strand
AGAACGGGGCGGTGGATTCCTGTTCGCTGGCCATGTTCACTAGTGTGGGTCCACAATAGTATTCATGGCAAACATTATGCGCAGCGTCAGCGTCGTGCGGGCGTTACAAAGCGCTTGAAGATGTCCGATACGGATACGGTCGCGAGGTCGGTCAGCTCGCCGGCATCGAAGAACGAACCACGACAGTTGCCGCAGCGTTCGAACCAGATATGTGTTTGTGCGGGGTCGACCAGGCGATTCATCGGGCCCGCACAGCGCGGACAGCGATAGTACTCGATTTCGTTTTGCTTCTTGCCGGTCGCTACATCCCCGATGTCGAGCGCAGCGGCCGCCTTCTTGTTGCCCAGCTTGCTGAGCTCACCGTCATCAAACCATAAGCCGTGACAGGACGAACAGCGATCGACCTCCACGCCGTCAATCACGATTTGCTCCATATCGGAGCGGCACTTGGGACAGCGCATCGCACCTGAGAAGTACATGCCACCGCCACTGTTACTCATACCAACGGTGTAGCTTGGCGTACGCTTGCGACCCGTCGAAGGTTCCGGCTTATGTCGGTGGAAAAAAATGATCGCAATCATCGCGACGGTGATGGCACCGAGCAGCAGGTAGGCTTCGACGTAGGACGTTTGCTCGGCGAGCACGCCATAGGTTTTCGAGCCAGCCGACGAGCCAAGATTAGCCAGTGACATGTAAATGGCAAACTGCGTGGCCGAGGTTGCGCTGGAACAAATCGTCATTGCCAGCGCGATCATGCACACCATTGTCACCGGGCCGAGCAACACCCAGACAGCCAGCATCACTTTAACGTAGGTCGCGTTCTCCCACAGATACTGAGTTTGGGCGAGCAGGAATGCGTGAACGGCAACGAGTGAGATAGTCAATATCAGCATTCGCTTGGCGCCGAAGCGATCGATCATCGGGCCCAGCGCCAGGGCCGTGGCAGCGCCGCCCAGTCCCATGACCGCAACGAGTTGTGACCATTCCGGCGTCGTGTAACCAAACAGGTTGATCGCCGCGATGGGCATCAGGGCATGGCCGTAGCCGCCAATAAATCCATCGAGGATCATGATGGCCATCACGATCAGGCTGACGCGCGACCAGAGCACCGTGTTCAGGCCCTTTACCAGCTTGCCGAAAGAGTTGGTGGCACGACGCTCGGACACGGTCTCACCAGAACTCCATGGCAAGCGGCGCTCGCCACGACGCTCCAGCGTCAGCATGAAGCCCAGCAAGATAACGGCCTGAACGGCTGCCGCAGCAATTGCCGTGATACCGAGGCCGAACTCGACCAGCATGATGCCGGTGACGGCCGACGTGAGTCCCCAGCCGATTGCCTTGCCGAACACCATGAAGCCGTTCAGACGACCCTGTTCATTAACCGGTGTGACATCGATTGCCATGCCGTCCACCGCCACATCCTGTGTGGCTGCGAACACGTTGATCAGGAGACCGAGTGCCATTAGCAGGCCAATTTGTTCGGCCGGGTTTTCAACAAGAATCAGGCTGAAAAAGGACAGCGTCATGCCGAGCTGCGCGCCCAGCACCCAGGGCCGCCGACTACCCATAGCCGGGAACTGGTAGCGGTCCATGAGCGGCCCGGATAACAGCTTAAACGCCCATGGCAGGATGATGACGGCGAGGAAGGATGCGATTTGGCCGGCCCCGATGCCCTGGCTAGCCAGCCAGGCGGGTACGGCGATGTTCATCAGGCCGTAGGGAATGCCTTGTGCAAAATACATGGAAGAGCCGGCTGCGTAGCGCATGCGCGAGCTTTCCGCGAGAACCCAGTTGATTTTCATTTTTATTATTCCGAGTTGTGTGTGTATGAGCTGCGCACTATTGTGCACATTACCACTTGTTACAAACTGCCGAGAGCCTCGGCGGTGAGATCGCCGATACCCAGTGATGTCGGCGTGCGAATCGCTTCGGTCGCATAGGCGCGCTCCATGAGGACGGACGTAAGATGAATTATGGCGTCCATCGTCGGTGTCTCGACGCCAAGCTGGTCAGCCAGCCGGGACATGAATACGAGCCCGTAGCCGACGTCCTCGTTCAAGTAGCGGTGATCAAGCTGTGGCTGTGCCCCGATGCCGAGGAATCCAGGTGCCGTTCGATAGGCCTCACCGTAATCATTGGCCAGCATGTATCCCTGGCGCATCCCCAGCTCGGGATCGGAAACGACGGTGATACCCATCTTCGCGCCGATCGCGATGCGCTCCTTGTCGAGTGCTTCGATCAGGCGGCCAGTCGCATCGCTTACACCTTCCTCGTAGAAGAGGAAGTCGCCACCCGTTCCCTCGATACGTGCCGCGTTGGCCAGCGTGACGGCAGGATGAATGATCGGGTTGGCATTCTGCAAACTCGTCTGCATGACACTCTTTGCGGACTCCATACTTGGGTAGACATCGTTGATGAGCTGCAATATCGAATCGGTGTGTTGACTCGGCAGCGCGGCCAGCAGGTTGCCGGCCTTGAGTTTGAGAAACACGCGAATGGTGCCCGGCTCGGTGAGGCGAACGGCGTAGTGCAGGGTCGATGTCTCGGCAACCCGGATCGTGTCGTCATCGAGATCCAGTCCGGCGGCCTGCTTGAACGCAAGCGCCCCACCGCAGGAGCCTGGCGTCACGATCGCGGTTTGTCCGGCGTGCAGCTTCCCGGCGACTGCCTGCCCAAAAGGCACCGTGCTGTAGGCAGGCCCGACGATGTAAATCAGTTCGGCGTCCTGCAACGCCTCGTCGATGTCATGGCCGGCGCTGACAATGGACGCGAATCCCGTCAGATCGCCGCTGGCATGAATACCCTTTTGCTCGGCGATCGCCGCGATGTTGTCGGGAAATGACGGAAAATCAAATATCCGCACGTCATGGCTATGTGCTGCACAATCGAATGCTACGGCGGTACCACCGGCGCCGGCTCCGAGGACTGTGATTTTCACTGTTCTTGTTTCCCTGTCGTTGTTAGGCTTTCGGCACCATAACAAGAGTGGAAATCCTTTGACACACTGCGGAGCCAGTCAATGACCGACCCGACGTGGTACTCAGTGCTGCCTCCGCTCCTGGCTATTGCGCTCGCCATCTGGAGTAAACAGGTCATCCCATCGTTGTTTGCGGGTATCTGGATCGGACATACGCTGCTGAGCCAGTTCAATCCGCTCGCGGGACTGGCCGCGGGACTGGACGGCATGATCAACGTGTTCACGGATCCGGGCGATGCTCGCGTACTCGTCTTCACCTTGTTGATCGGCCCCCTGATCGCGACGATAGAACGCTCCGGCGGTGTGCGCGGGTTCGTGCATTACCTGGAAGCCCGGCATTGGGTTCACAATGGCTTTCGGGCGCAGATAATGGCGTGGGCGATCGGGCTGATCATCTTTGTCGAGTCGAGCATCACGTTGCTGGTTGCCGGTTCCGTCAGCCGCCCGCTATTCGATCGATACCAGGTCTCTCGCGAGAAGCTCGCGTACCTGATCGACTCCACGTCGGCGCCTGTCTGCGTCATGATTCCGCTCAACGCGTGGGGTGCGTTCATCATCAGCCTCGTCGCGTCGACGGGCGTGGAAAACCCGCTACAGGTATTTATCGCCGCAGTGCCACTGAATCTGTATGCGATCACCGCCATCGTTTTGGCGGGCATCGTCGTATGGAAGAACATCAACATCGGCCCCATGAAGAAAGCCGAGGAACGCACCCAGCGTGGCGAGATGCTCTGGCCCGATTCGGTGCCGCTCATCGACGTTTCCGCCGAGCACGACGTGATTGACGAGCAGGACGTTCCGTCCGCGTGGCTGATGGTGTTGCCCATTCTCGCGATGGTCGTGATGATGCCCGTCTCCCTGTACATCACCGGCGACGGCGACATTATTAAGGGGTCCGGCTCTGTTTCCGTGCTTTGGTCGGTTTGTTTCGCGATTTTCGTTGCCTGGACGATGACGCTGCTCAAAGGCAGCAGCTCGGTCGGCGAACTGATGCAGGTTTTCATGAAAGGCGCGGGTGACCTGCTGCCGATCGCGATTATCTTGTTGCTCGCGCTCACGCTTGGCGATGTGGCGAACGCACTCGGCACGGGCGTGTACGTGGCCAACCTGGTCAGCGGTAATATTTCGCCGGTCTTCCTGGCGCCGCTCGTGTTTCTCGTCTCAGCATTTATCGCGTTCTCCGTCGGTTCCAGCTGGGGGACCTTCGCGATCATGATTCCGATCGCGGTGCCTATCGCAATGACGCTCGGCATCCCGGTGCCACTGATGCTGGGGGCGGCGATTTCGGGTGCGATATTCGGTGATCATGCCTCACCGATCAGCGACACCACCGTTCTCGCGTCCATGGCCTCGGCAACGGATCACATTGATCACGTGCGTACGCAACTTCCCTACGCGCTGATTGCGGCGGCTATTGCTACGCTTGGTTTTCTGCTTATCGGCCTGGTTCAGTGAGGCCGTCGGCGACGGATTGAACAAATGGATCGCGAAACAGCATTTTGGGACAAGCTTGCGGATAAGTATTCGCGGCGCCCCATCTCAGACGAGGCTACGTACCAGAAGAAGCTGGACATCACGCGAGGGTACTTCCAGCCCGACATGGACGTGCTGGAGATAGGCTGTGGCACCGGCTCAACGGCGATTGCCCACGCGCCCTACGTAGGACATATTCTCGCAACCGATCTCTCTACCCGAATGGTCGAGATTGCGAAGGACAAGGCCAGGGCCGAAGGCATCGACAACGTGAGGTTCGAAGCGCTAG
>JAHEGH010000059.1 GCA_024639825.1 Gammaproteobacteria bacterium | reverse complement strand
CAATCGGCGCATTCAACGTGCCGGGTATCCACTATCGCGGCTTCGACCGGATCATGTACCAGCGTTGTATCCTGCACCCGATGCGCCGATATCCGGTTCACCAGTGAGTCGATATCGCCGCCCGCAACATTGCCATTGTGACAGGCCAGGCAGTTGCCCTCCTCGGCGACCTCGTTCAGCAGCCGTGGTCCGCCAACCTCCAGATGCGGTTGATGACAACTGCCACACGCGTTCTCGCTCACTGTTGTGAAGGTGGTATGGGGCCATGGGTCCTGGCCAATGTTGTTCCATGTAGCGCCCGATTGACTATGGGACGACTGCGTCCAGCCCGTCTTCAGGTGGCACTCGGTGCACAACAGCGAACCGACGTTCGGCATCACCAGGAATGCACCGAAATCGTTGCTGTGCGCATCATGGCACGATGTGCACTGCAGCTGTCCATTAGCATCAAGCTTGATGCTCGGCGGCAGCGAACCCGGCGTTGCGAGCTCTCCGTTCTGCGATGCCAGCGTGGCGGTGAAGTCAAACGAGATGGGGTGGTCGTGGGAGAGATCGGTGCCGATCAGACCGTCACCATTAGGCATCGTTGTCACGCCGCCTGACATGGCGATGGGGCTGGGCAGACTGGCAACATTGCCCAACGCAATGGTTCCATCATGACAACTCAGGCACAGCACAGAGTCACCGGTAGGCTGGCCCGGTGCCGCGATGATGGTGCTACTCGAATACGGCGTATAGTTCGCCGACGACAGGCTGCGATTCCAGAGGGGCAATGTGGTCGTGGTCGAATGCGGTGCATGGCAAAACTCGCAGATCTGCTCCTCCGACGCCGCGGTAATGGCGCCCGGGCCGGTCACTGACAGGTTATGGGCCGTGTCGACTACGCTTCCCGCGATGACCATACCTGGCAGGATTGCCAGCAAAACCGATAGCGTTGCTCTGATCAGATCCTTCATGACTCAGTCCCCACATAACGAAAGACCTGCACTCTCTTGTTGTAAGAGTCGGCTACGAAAATTGTGTTGTCGGCAGTGACGAAAATACCGTTCGGCAACCAGAACTCTCCGGGATCCTGTCCTTGTCGCCCTACGGACAACAACCAACGCCCGTCCCGATCGAACACCTGCATTGCGTGGAACAACGCGTCTATCACGTAGATATGACCAAAGGTATCGACGGCAACACCCTTGGGGCGCGCGAGATCACCGGGCTGGTCGCCGTTCCTGCCGAACATATGCAGGAAATTTCGCTGGCTATCGAACCGCTGCATCCGGAAATTTAGCGAATCCGTCACGAGTAACTCGCCCGCATCGTCGATCCACAAATAGGTTGGAAAATTGAATTGTCCTTCACGGTTGCCGCGTTCACCGAGCGTGGCCAGGTGCTGGCCCTGCGCATCGACGGCCATGACCAGCTGCTGCATCGTATCCGTAACCAACAGTCGCTCCGCATCCTCGTCCCAGAACAGGCCCGTCGGCTGCTCGAGCGCAACGTCCACGGCGAATTGCTCGAGTTCCTTGCCACCCTCCGCCATCTGCAGCAAGCGGCCATGCTGCGAGTCCGAGACGTAGAGATGGCCAGCATTCGTGACGGCCAGGCCGATCGGCGAAACGACAGACTCATCTGCCGCCGCGAGGCACTTGTAGCGCCCACGCTCAAGATCGTAACGATGCACGCAATGGGCGTCAGGATCCGCAACATACACAACGTTGCCATCCAGCGTCGCCGCGACGGCCATCGGCCGCGACATCCGGTCTTCACTACCACCGACGGCCAGGCTAAGCAGCCTCTCCCAGGCACTCTTGCGGATTCCAAGATCAGACGAGCCCGTAAACTCGGTGACGAATGTGATGCGCGCCGCTTCCGGGGGTGCGGGCCAGATTGCACCCGAACCTTCAAAGGGACTCACCGGCGGCGACAAGGCGCATCCCACCACCACGCATTGCAGTGCGATGATCAAAATGGCCAATGCGATCCGTCGAATCACGATCAGAAGACCCTCGTCAATTGTGCAGAAATCTGTGAACTCGTTCGCTCGGTGGTACCCAGCGATTCATCCGACACCAGGGCCCTGACGTCGAAGCGTACCTGCCGATACGCCCATTGTACCGTCACGCGATGTTGCAACTGGTCTCTCGCGAGAGAGCCCCCGGAATCCTTGAGATAGGCTGAGTCGACTGAAAACTGAAGTCGGCGCCAAACCCTGCCCGCGATTCCCAGCCGGACGAAGCTCTGATCCACATCCTCATCAGAGCGGTCGTAATCGACCTGTAGCACACCACCCGAAACCCGCAGCCTCAATCTTCCGCGCAGACTGGTCGTCACGAAGATGTCCGCACTGTCCCGCACAAATGGCGATATATCTTCTCGCTGATCGGTATGCCGAAGTTCGCCGCCAATCGTCAGTCCTCGGAGCACCGGATAATTTGCGCTAAGTCCGACTTCAAAAATATCGGCATCGTTGATTGGCGTGGTAAACGCGCCCTCACGAATATCGGTTTCCCGGGTATTGAGTCGCGCAAAGGCGTTGAATGCCTTGAGAAACGCCAGGTTGACCGACACGTTGGCGGTCAGGGAATCGAACTTTGCTGTTCCCGACGTCTGGAAGCGGTAATCAACCAGGACCGTCTCGCCGTCCGCGATGTTGCTGCCGACGAGCCGCTGGACCGACGTCGTCGCTCCAATGATCACTAAGCGATAATCGAGGCCTTCAACAAAGATCTGCGTCAGCGTAGCGTTTTTGACGACGACTGAGGCCGCATCGACAAAGTCATTGGCCAGGTCCACCGGCGTGGTGCCATTGAGGACCAGCGCTTCGTCAAGCACTTCAATACTTGACACATCGGAGACCTGATCCGTTCGCTGCTGTTCGACCGAAGCGGCAATATTGAACCGGCCCACCGGTGAATCCTGGGTCAGATAGACGACCCCTTTTGCGCCTGCTTGATCCCTGGTGAAGCCGCGCTGCTCCTCAGCTTCAAGATTCATTGCCAGGTCATACCGCAATTTCTCGGAAATCTCGTAGGAAGCCCCCAACTCGACGTCCTGAATAGTGGATTGGGTGTCATCCCTGTCATTGTCGCTGTACCGGTAAACCAATCGTGACCGAGCGCGCTCTGAATGGTCCCAAAACGCTCGTCCGAAATACTCGCTGGTCACTGTATTTCTGACCGTCCCCGAATCCACCTCCTGATCAAACCTGCGCAGCGTCTGATCGATTCTCAGCTGTTGTTTATCGCCGAACAAATTGTGAGCGCGGATCGTTGAGTGATCGAATGCGATCGTCGATTCTCGAACAGGCAAGCCGGTGCTGCCGCTGCGCGAGTCCTGAACCGAATGTTGATGCTTGAATTCAATCCACTGACCGTTGCTGAGGCCCTGCATCAGCGTAACGACGCTGTTTTCGACATCGTTGTCCACGATTGAACCCAAATCCGAACCTTCCGTTTGCTGGCGTGACAGGTCGATATCGATGGACGCCGACTTCCAGGGCTCGGCAATGCGACTCGTGAAGCCGTAGCGATCCGACTGAGTGAGAAATCGCCCCGAAAGACTCGTGGTGATCGAGGGGTGACTGCGCTCGTAATACAGCGAAAACGGGTACGATTTGAGTTCCAGGAAATTCAGGCGCGCGATGACGTTGAGGAGAGTCTCGTTGGCCTTTGCGTCACCGCCACCGGAGTCGAATTGCTGCTGAACAAGCAAGGGCCCGCCACCCAGTTCCATATTCAGAAATCCCGGGTGATAAACGAAGCTCTCGGTCATCACGAAGAATTCTTCTTCCCACGTGGTACGCGATTCGAAGCTGTCCGTTCCGAATTCCGATGCGCGCTCTCGTTCGTCGAATATGTAGCGGGCGTCGAATCTCGTATCGACGTTGAGCAGTCCAAACGCGGCAATATCCTGGACGTCATGGGACTCCGCCCTTACTGTCAAAGACGATATCAAGAGCGCAACCAGCAACCAGACCCGGTATCCGGGGGAGGTGCATCGCGAATTGGCGCCCTCTTGTCGCATATCGAATATTCTTCTCAGGTCACCCTGTCTAGTCACGCAGTGAGCCGTACCCATACACGGCTACCTTGTTGAGACCGAACTGATTCGCAACCACGACCAGGTACTCGATCTCGAAGTTCGGTGCGGCATACTTCTGAAAAAACTCGACATTGTCGTAGTCGATCTTGATTGCGGTCGGCATGCTCAGGTTGCCGCGATCATTGCCTGGCCCACCGAAAAACATCAGTGCGCCACCCTCCGGGGCAAGAATCTGAATATTCTCAAACGCCGCATCAACCACGTAGATTCGATCCTCGCGATCCAGGGCTACGCCCTTCGGTCGAGCGAACCTGCCGGGGCGATTCCCCAGGGAGCCGATTGAGCGGATGAATTGCCCGTCGCCGTCGAACTGCTGAATGCGAAAGTTCGTTGTATCGGTTATGTAAATCGTGCCGTCGTTTGCTATAGACAGGTTGGTGGGGTGAAACAGTTGCCCTTCGTCAGAGCCGGCTTGGGCAAACGACTTGAGAGTCTCGCCTGTGCTCTTGTCGAGGATGTGCACCTGGTGGTGCAGAATATCCGTGACATAGAGTTTGTCACCGGCAATGGCGACGTCAATCGGTCGGAACTGACCAGTCTGGCCGAAAGCACGCAGGAATCGATCCTGCGCATCAAATACGAGTATCTGGTCTTTCTCTGTATCCGTTATGTACCGAGTACCATCCTTATCAATCGTAATATTGATCGGCTTCACAAGCGTACCTGCACCACTTGGCCTCACAAAACGAGTCTTCCGATTGGCAAGATCGAAAATCGCGTAGCCATTTCCACGAATGTCCACCGCGTACACGGCGCCATTATGCACGGCTATGCCGTAGGGCTTATTGAGCAACTGTGCTTCGTTTTCCTGACCACCGAAAACAAAATCCCTGAAGCCCTTCTTTTTTGCGGACACATCCAGGGCGGAGGAAAACTTGGTCAGAAATTGTAGCCGAGGCTCATTGGGAGGGGATGGGTAAAAAATATACTCATCGTCACCCGGCGCAGTGTCCGCCGTCGCCATCGGTGCCAGGCCCCAAAGGACCAGGCCGGTCAACACAACAGGTATGTGCTTTATCAGGTCAGTCGAGCGCATCAGCAACATCCCAGAAAATTCACGTGAGTCAAAACAAAGAGCGCCGCCACCGGCCACCTGTCCGATGGCAGCGCCAAACCACTCAATCGATATTATTTATTGTGGCAAGTCAAACAAAGTGCGCTGCCAGCATTATCCTTTCGAAGCAAAGCGCCATTGCCCGCCGTGTCATGCACGTCGTGGCAGGATGCGCATTCAACGTTGCCGCCGAACAACAAATCGGAATCAATGGTGCTGCCCAGTCCGGAAGCATTACCCACCGGGAACAGGCCCGTATCTGTCACGTTGTAGTCTATTGAGACCGGGTGATCATTTGTCAGGTCCGTGCTCAACAGAGCGCCGCCCGTCATAAAATCGGTGCCTGTTGCGCCGCCGAACGAGTCGAGCGCAACCGTGCCGTCATGGCAGGACAGGCAAAGCTTCGATGTCGTATTCAGATCATCAGTGACTGTGCCGTCCAGCGTGCCCGAACTGTATTCCAGGAACGTCGAGGTAGTGATCTCGTGATTCCATAATGGCGCCTCCGCAGCGACAGACAAGTCAGCGTCATGTGCTGCGTGGCAGACGATGCAGATTTCTCCACCCGACCAGGTGTCGCCGGAGAAATCATGCGCGCTTCCGGCAATGCCCTGTGCGGATGCTAAGCCACTCAATGACAGACCAGTGATTGCGACTAAACTCGCCAGATTTTTGCTAAACATTTTGAGCTCCCAAGCTGCTTTTACCAAGGCAGCTGCGACCAAAAATTCGCTCTGGAGGCAAGGCGATATGTAATCACCTGTCGCCCTATTTATTTCCAGTCGGAGTGCCTGACCTTCTGAATCGCTACTATTGTGGCCAGATACGCTTTACGCGAACATGGGGAATCGCCCCTGATCGGTCAGGATTTCTACCTACCGTAATTACCTACCCTGAAACTGGTCCATATGGGTAGGATTCTTCCATATGAGAAACAGGCGTAGGCAGTTGCTCGTATGGAGGCCCGGACCATAGCTGGCAGAATAGCGCCATTAATTACTTATTCGTGGAGATTCTGACGTGAACGCAAACCTCTCAACCCTGGCAACCGCCGGACTAGCCGCCAGCCTGCTACTGTTCCAGGCCGGCTGTACGGACGCCGGACAAGAACCGGTCGTGGCAATCGACGAAAACCCGGCACTCTCCGCGCCAGTGCCAGCAGGAATGACCCGCGGCAAAGTATTGGAAACCATGGATTCGGGCGGTTACACCTATGTGTTGGTCGAGACCAGCGCGGATCCGATCTGGGCTGCAGGGCCACAGACGGTCGTCAAGGCTGGCGATATCGTGGAGATTTCACAAGGCATGCCAATGCAGCAGTTCCAGAGCAAGTCGCTGAATCGGACGTTCGACGTCTTGTATTTCGTGGGTTCCATAAGCAATCTGACAACCCCGAACGTCGCTGCGCCCGCGCCGACCCAGGCGAGTGACAACAAGCCCGCAAACCCAGACACCGCGGTTGTCAGCGTGGCTGAACTCAAACCCGGTGAAAATATCGCGTGGGTTTACGCCAACAAGGACAGCCTGGCCAACAAGGAAGTGAGCCTGCGCGGCAAAGTCGTCAAATACAACAGCAACATAATGGGCTGGAACTTCATCCACATTCAGGATGGCTCGGGTGACGCCGCCACACGCAACAGCGATTTGACGGTGACCAGCAAGGCCACCACCGCCGTAGGCGAAACCGTGGTGATCGCAGGCACCGTAACACTGGATAAGGATTTCGGCGCCGGTTACCTGTTCCCGGTGCTGGTGGAGGACGCTTCGATTACGGCCGAATAGCCGGAATCAGTCGCCTGCTTTGTCGCCCAGCTGGGTGCGCTGCGCGAGTACGGTATCGATCAGACCGTATTCGACGGCGGCGTCGGCACTCATGAAGTTGTCGCGCTCGAGATCTTTCTCGATCGTCTCGATGCTCTGGCCCGTATGTTTGGCCATGATCTTGTTGAGGCGACGCTTCAGCTCGAGCACTTCTTCAGCGTGAATGCTGATGTCGGTGGCCTGCCCCTGGTAGCCTGCGCTGGGCTGATGAACCATGACGCGCGAGTGCGGCAGGGCAAAACGCTTGCCCTTGGTGCCACCAGCAAGCAGCAAGGCGCCCATGCTCGCGGCCTGGCCGACGCAGATTGTCGATACGTCACAGTTGATGAACTGCATCGTGTCGTAGATCGACAGACCCGCTGAAACGACGCCGCCCGGCGAGTTGATGTACAGGTGGATGTCCTTGTTGGGGTTCTCGGACTCCAGGTACAGCAACTGCGCGACGACGAGATTCGCCATGTGATCCTCAACAGGACCGACGATGAACACCAGGCGGTCCTTTAACAATCTTGAGTAGATGTCGTAGGCACGCTCGCCGCGTGCCGTCTGTTCGACAACCATCGGCACGAGATTCATTGCAGTTGCGCTCATAGTCTTGTCCGTCTCCAGCCTGTGTGGCTTGTTTTCTTAAAGTGCGTAGTGTCTCACGAAGCAGGTGGGTTCATGTAGTCCTTGAACGACACCTTCTTCTTCTTGGTCTTGCCGTTTTCCAGCAACCAGTCGACGGCCTTCTGTTCGACAACCATCGGCTCAATCTGTTGCATCACCTGGGGATTGCTCATGTACATGTTAACCATGTCGTCGGCATTCTCGTAGCCCGCGCACATCTCTTCGACGCGCTCGCGCAGTGCGGCCTCGTCGACCGTGATCTTGTTCTCAGCAATCACCTGGCGTAACAACAAACCCAGGCACACGCGCTTGCCCGCAGCTTCCCTGAAGTTTTCCATCGGCGGTGCCAGCGAATGATCCTCGACGCCGAGACGCTGCATGGCTTCGTGCTGCATCGAGTGCATTTCGTCGTGGACCATCGAATGTGGCACGTCAATCGGGTTCTTTTCGAGAAGCCCCTCCATGACCTGTTCGCGAATGTCGCTTTTCACCTTTTGTGCGGCCTCACGTTCCATGTTCTCGCGCACGTCCTTCTGAAATTGCTCGAGGCCGCCTTCGGTGACGTTGAACGACTCGGCAAACTCATCATTCAGTTCGGGCAGAATCTCGCTTTCGACACGATGCGTGTTGATTGCAAACTCGGCCGTCTTTCCGGCCAGTTCCTCGGCGTGATAGTCCTTCGGGAACTTCACTTTGATGGTTTTCTCGTCACCCGCCTTGATGCCCTTCAGACCCTTCTCGAAATCGGGGAGCATCTGGCCCTGCCCGAGAACGACCGGGATCTCGGTGCCCGAACCGCCCTGGAATGCTTCGCCGTCGATGGTGCCGGTGAAATCAACAATCACCCGGTCGCCGTCCTTCGCCTTGCGCTTTGCCTCTTCCCAGGTTGCCCGCTGCCTGCGCAGGCTGAGCATCATGTCGTCAATGTCCGATTCGCCGATCTCGACCTCAGGCTTTTCAACCTTGATCTTGTCGAGGTCCTTGAGTTCAATCTCAGGCATGACCTCGAAAGTCGCGACGTAGGCGAAGGTCTTGCCATTGTCGTCTTCGGTCTCGATTTTCGGTCCGCCGGCCGGCTTCAGGTTCTCCTGCATGACCGCATCGGAGTAGCTTTTCTGCATGATCTCGCCCACGACCTCCTGGCGGACCTGCTTGCCGTAATGCTGGCGTACGACCTTGGCCGGTACCTTGCCCGGCCGAAAGCCCTTGATCTTGGCCGTACGGCCAACGGACTTGAGGCGGGAGTCCACTTCGCTTTCTATGCGCTCGAGGGGCACTTCGACGCGCATGCGGCGTTCCAGGGCACCTGTCGATTCGACAGTGACGTTCATTCTGTAATTCTCTTAAAAATTAGTTATTTAGATAAGATCAGGATTGGTGCGAAAGGGGAGACTCGAACTCCCACGGGTTACCCCACTGGCACCTAAAGCCAGCGCGTCTACCAATTCCGCCACTTTCGCACACGGTGCTGGTTTGTCACCCGCACAACCTGTCCAGCCGGGCATTATACCCGCAGGCTATTTCGGATTGGAACAGCTACTGGCCGCTTCAATGGGCAGGGAACACCACGCCGGACGCCTGAATATCGGGGTCGGCGATCAGAAAGGCCCTCGGATAGCCGCTCTCGAAGGTCTTTTGGGCAAATTCACGCGCCGTATCCATATCGCCAATACGCGAGGCTGCCACCGAAAGATCGTACAGGGCCTGCGGATCGCCGCTGCGCCCGGCCACCAGCTTGTCCGCCAGCGCCCGGTAAGCCTCCTCATCACCGATACTCGCGTAGCCGACAAGCAGCGTCGTCGGAGCGTCATAATTCTCGGGATTGATAGCTAGCTGCGTCTTTGCCAGGTCAATTGCTTTTTCGAATACCGGTACTGCAGCGTCCCGGCCATCGCGGTAATAAACGGCGTCACCGAGGTTACGACGATACAGCGAGTCCTCTGGCGCCGCTTCCACGGCGCGTTCAAACAGCCTGACGGCGCCGGCGTAATCGCCCTCGAAAAACATCACCGTTGCGAGATTATTGTGATCCGTGCCGAAGACGAGATTATTGCGTTCAACCGCTTTCTCGAGCATGGATCTTGCTTCCTCAAACTCGCCGGCCAGAACAAGACCCCCACTAAGGTTAGCGAGCGCTCGGCGGTCATCCGGAGTCAGTTCCACCGCCTTGCGGGAATACACCGTGGCCTCATGGTAGCGCCCTTGCTTGAAATACAGGTTTTGCAGACTGGTATACGCGAACGGGCTGCCAGGATGCTGCTTGATAATGCTCCGCAACTGCGCCTCAGCACGTGCCGGGTCTTCCTCGTGATAGGTTGAAGCAATGGCGACCTGCGCAAGGAGGTCGCCCGGACTGATTGCCAACGACGCAGCAAATGCTTCGCGGGCACGATCCAGAAGACCGCTCTCCGCGTAGAGATTGCCTATCGCGCGCTGCACTTCCGCGACGTGGGAATCGATGGTCCACGCACGGTGGCAATATTTTTCCGCTTCCTCAAAGTCGTCCTGTGAACTATTGGATCGATAGCGGCTTACCAGCACTTCGCAAAGACCCGCCAGGGAAAGTGAGAACCGCGGATCAAGTTCGATCGATCGACGGTAAAGTGCCTCAGCGGCGGCTCCTGCGTCAGATGTCGTACTCTGCCGCCGCGCCTGCAGATAGAGTTCGTAGGCTTTTGGATCGGAAGCCTCGGCCGGCAATTCAAATGGATCAATGTTTATGGCGGCAACCAATAAGCTGGCTATGTTGTTCAGGGTTGTCTGCGAATGTGCATTATCGAAGTCTTGCTGCCAGATTTGTTCACCGGTCTTGCCATCGAACATGGAGACCTTGAGCCCAACACCATTGCCCCTCGAGCTAATCGTACCGGCAACGAGGTAGCGGACACCGAGGCGCGCCGAATTTCCGACAAGATCGCGAACGTCAGGCAATGCGAGTACCGCATCATCGGAGGCGAGACGCATTTGGGGACTGCGCTTCAACAAGCGTGCAAGGTCACCGGAGAGCTGCGCGAAAAACGGTGCGACATCACTCGAGATAATTTCAAACGGCAGAACAGCCATTGAGTCGCTGTCGCTATCGTTTGCGGTTTGCCAGACGAACTTATCGAGCGCGAACCAGGCAAGGGTAACAGCCAGCACGCCAATAATCGTGAAGTCGAGCTTGCGGCCTGTCTGGAAAGTAATTGAGTCGGCAAGTTCGACTTCTTCGGTCCGTTTGAAGCCTTCGCGCGTGAGCTCGTAGGCCCAGGCAACGACCAGTGTGACCGGCAGGCCAATAGCGAGGGCGATTATGGCTGTGCGCATTACCCACTGCGGCGCCATAAATGCTTCCAGCAAGATATCGGCAACCTGGATAAGCAGCCACGACAGCACCACGTAAGCCGCGCCTGCGCGGAAAACATTACGGCGTTTTAGTTCTGCGATAAATTCTTGGGTAGGAAGCATGGTCAGTTAGGTTGTCCGCGACTCAGGGTTCAGGCAAGGCACCTGAATCTATCAGCGAGCCGCTGGTCGAGACTGTACACCTTGATACTCCCCGTGTGCTATGGCGATCGCTCGATCATAGCTCTATATTTGGCACATGTCTGACGATACCAAGAACAAACAGGGCCACCACGGCATGGATGTCACTGCGCTGCGGCGGTCAGGGACCGGCCATGCTCTGGAACGCGAGGATCTCAACGACGACCCGATCATCCAGTTTGAGGACTGGTTCCGATATGCCTGCGAAACGGTGCCGCTCGACCCCAATGCGGTGACCCTGTCGACCGTCGACCGCAGTATGCGGCCATCGAGCCGAACCGTGTTGCTCAAGTCGTTTGACGAGCGGGGCTTCGTTTTCTACACCAACTACGAGAGCAAAAAAGCCGTACACATTGATAACAACCCGAATGTGTCGTTGCTGTTCTTCTGGTCGGAAGCGGCGCGACAGGTGAAGATCCGCGGCAAGGCGGAGAAGATCCCAACCAGCGAGTCGCTGGCCTACTTCCTGTCGCGCCCGCGCGGCAGCCAGATTGGTGCCTGGGTCTCCGCACAGAGCAGCGTAATCTCGTCACGCTCATTGCTGGAAAGCAAGTTCCAGGAGATCAAGCAGAAGTTCAGGGACAGGGACATCTCGCTACCATCGTTCT
Organism: Gammaproteobacteria bacterium; assembly: GCA_024639825.1. Classification (GTDB taxonomy): domain Bacteria; phylum Pseudomonadota; class Gammaproteobacteria; order Steroidobacterales; family Woeseiaceae; genus UBA1847. The sequence continues at coordinate 4,681 of JAHEGH010000059.1, read as the reverse complement.
GGGGCGGCTATCGCGTGGTCCCGGAGGAAATCGAATTCTGGCAGGGCCGCCGCGATCGGCTGCACGATCGCTTCCAGTTCACAAAGCAGGACGACGGCAGCTGGAAGATCGAGCGGCTGGCACCCTAGATTGCCCTGCGTCGACGGCCTTTTCGGCCGCGTCGGCCAGCGACCTCTGTCGGCGCCGGTGTGTCTGGCGGCGGTGGCAGATCCGGTAAGGTCTTCTGATCAATCAGGCCGGTGAGGACAAGGTCACGCATGGCTGAGTCGACAGCGGGGTCAGTTTCTATCGGGGTGTAGCCGGCCAGACGCGTTTCGACCTCGGCACAGGCACGATCCCACAACTGCATCTCGCCACCCTCTTCCCAGGTCTCGCGATTGAGCCGGTCGATGACCGGGTCCGTCAGGTACAACTCCTGGGGCCAGTGCTCGAGGGTGTGCGGTGAGGTGATCAGGTGATCTTCAGCCATGAGCTGATCGACGAGACTTTGCGTCGGCAGGTCGTCGAGAACCCTGATCTCACGCACGAAGTGCAGCGCCTGCCCGCAGACTTCATTGTCATGAACGAGTTTGGGCAAACTGAACGTCAATACGAAATCGAGCATGCCCGGACCGGACACCGAATTGACCCCGGCAATCGCTGCAAGCAACGCGCTACTGAATGTCTCACCACCGCCCTGCGCATCGAGGAACTTGCCGTCGCTGAGTGCCATGTAGGCCTGCGTCGGCAGGTTCATGGACTTCGCGATTTGCACATAGGCAACGTTCAGGTGCTGTGCCTCGATCGCTGCCATTGGCGAACTCGCCGCCTTCATATGGAACGTCGCCGGCGCGCCACCAAACAGCACGGGTGCGCCCGGGCGTACGATCTGCGCCATCGTGATCCCGGTTAGGACATCCACACAGTGGAAGACCAGCGCACCGACGAGCGTGACGGGCGCGATAAGTCCCATGAGTGTTACGGGCACAACCTCGATGGGGATGCCTGCCTCGACGCAGTCGAGCAGGTTCTGGCAGGAGTCTTCGCCGTAACGGAAGTTGCCGGTTGCCGTGATGGTGAAGATCGACATGGGCTTTTCGATAAGCTCGGCGCGGTCGGCACGGAACAGCTGCATCATATCGGCCATGCGCGGCACGCCCTCTTCGCTGAATGCGCCGGACACAATGGGTTTCTTCGACGTCGTCAGGCACATGTAGAGCCGCCATGCGTCTGACACCTGCGACTCGATGTCCTTGTTCGTCGAAAATGCGGTGGCCAGATAGGCAATGTGATCGAGCCCGTCGCACAGGCGGGCGTACTCAATAAAATCCGTCGAGTTCGACAGGCGTGTTTCCCCGCTGCGGTGATCCTGAATTTTCAAGCCGCTCGATCCGGGCACGTAGTGGACGTTGTTGCCACCGATTTCCGTGAACGGATTACCGTCGCGATCGTGGAGCGTGAACGATTTCGGCGCGCTCTCGATGGCTGCGTCGATGACATCGCGCGTGAACAAGACGCGCTTGCCGGATGCGTCGGTCTTTAGACCGTGGTCCAGCAGGCGCTGGCGCAATTTCTCGCCACGGATTTCCATGCCGGTTTCGCCCATGATGCGCTTCGCCTCGTCGAGGATGTCGCGAATCATGTCGTCGGAAAGGACGCTGAGTGTCGGTCGCATTATTTTATTTCCTGTTTGCGTCGCTCGACATAGTCGACGAGCGCTTCATCGATGGCCGCATCGAGCGGCGGTTGTTCGTAGTCTTTGAGCATCTGCTTCCAGATAGCGTTCGCGCGTGCCGCGGCGTCTTTGCTCCCCGCTTCCTGCCAGCTTTCGAAGTTTTCGCGGCTGGAGATGATTGGGGCGTAAAACGCCGACTCGTAGCGCTGCAGCGTGTGTGCCGTTCCGAAGTGATGCCCGCCCGGGCCCACTTCTGCAATAGCATCGAGCGCGAGCTCATCGTCGGATAGTTCGATCGGACGCAGGTACTCGGCCATCATCTGCAGCATCTCGGCATCGATGATGAGTTTTTCGAACGACGCCGTCAGTCCGCCTTCGAGCCAACCCGCAGCGTGATTAACCAGGTGCGCGCCACCCATGACCGAACCCCACAATGACATCTGGCTTTCGTACGCTGCCTGCGCGTCGTTGCAGTTCGACATCGTGGTATTACTGGATCGAAACGGCAGTCCGAGCTTCCTGGCGATCTGGCCGCTTGCCAGTGCGCACTTGGTGTATTCCGGCGTACCCAACGCTGGCGAACCACTGCGCATGTCGACATTCGAGGCGAAGCTGCCATACATGACTCTCGCGCCGGGCTTGACGATTTGCGCATAGGTCACCACGGCCAGCACCTCCGCTGTCTGCTGCACCAGCGTGCCCGCAAGCGTCGCCGGGCTCATCGAGCCAGCGAGGGTGAACGGGGTGATACAGCACACCTGCCCTGCAGCCGCGAGTTCATCGACGGCCTCGGTCATCGGAATATCAAGTTGCATGGGAGAGTTGGTATTGATGATTGCGAGCAGCGCAGCTGTTTCGAGTAGTGCATCGCGATCTACGCCAAGGGCGATACACGCCATCTCAATCGAGTCTCGCGCACGCACCCCACCCAGGGCGTAGGACTGGCAGTTTTTGTCGGTCAGGCGGTGCTGCGCAAGGTAAAGATCGAGATGCCGCGTTTCTGCCGGCAGGTCCATGGCCTCGAAGGGGCCACCGCCTTCCTGGTGAATGATATTCAGGCTTTGCACAAGCCGCAGGTAATCACACATTTCTGCGTACGTTCCGGGCCTGCGCCCTTTGTCGAGGTCGCTGACGAACGCGGGCCCGCCGACAGACGCAAAATTGAGGGGACAGTCACCTACCCCCATAAGGTGACAGTCACCTATGGCATCTTGGGCTGAAAGGTGACTGTCACCAACGGATTCTTTGGTTAAAAGGTGACTGTCCCCTATGGCACTTTTGGCTAAAAGGTGACTGTCCCCTAGTGTGAGGTGGCGGGCCGGGTTGCGGGCGCGCAGCTCGAAAGACGCCGGCGCCAGTGCAAGCTGTTCCATGACCAGTGACCGGTCAAAGCGCACCATCATCGACTCTTCGTCGACGTCGGCTCCCGCGCCCGCCAGTCTCGTACGGCTGCCGGGCTCGAGGAAGCGCATTCCACTCGTCTCAAGGATGCCAAGGGCGCTATCGATGATCGTCTGCACCTGCTCGTCATCGAGGACCTTGATCGGTCCATAGGGGTTGGTGAGTTTGCGCCACTCGAGTTGAGCAATCGCATTGATACTGCGTTTCGTGCGTCCGCTGCGTCTCGCCATCAGCCCAGATCCTCGCTCATCATGGTCGAGCCCGCCGGCCACGACGTTTGCGGCCACTGTCCGCCGCCCCCCCCTGGCCACCGGGGATCGCCATCGCCGCGACGAAGTGTTCCTGGAAACGCGGTTCAACGGCCGTCTCGATTTTCACGACGTCGCGGACCTGCTGCTCGATAAGTCGTCGTGACTGCCGGTCGAGTAACGCAATGCGTGCGCCAGTGCCGGCGGCATTACCCGCGGATGAAACCTGCTCAAGATCGCACTCAGGGATCAGGCCGAGGATCATCGCGTACTTCACATCGATGTGCGCGCCGAAAGCGCCGGCCAGGCGAATGCGATCCACTTTGTCCGTGCCGAAATGCTCCATTAGCAGTTTGGCGCCGGCATGCAACGCGGCTTTGGCCAGTTGAATCGCCCGCACATCGTTTTGCGTGATACGAATAACAGGGTCGCCGGCATGCAGCACATACGCCATCGTGCGACCGTCCTGCACCACCCTGTCCGATACGGGCGCACTGATCTTGCCAGCCGCGTCCAGGATGCCGGCGAGATACATCTCAGCGACAACCTCGATGATTCCTGAGCCGCAGATACCCGTGACCTGCTTCACCTCATCGGCAAAGGCCGGATCATCCGACCACAAATCGCAGCCGATGACCTTGAAGCGCGGCTCCTGTGTTTCCTTGTCGATACGCACACGCTCAATAGCGCCCGGAGCCGCACGCTGGCCGCCGCTGATTTGTGCGCCCTCAAACGCCGGCCCTGTCGGACTCGATGCCGCGAGCAAGCGTTGCGAATTACCCAGGAGAATCTCCGCGTTCGTACCGACGTCAACGATCAGCGATACGCGCTCATGTTGCTGCGGCGCTTCGGCCAGCAGCACGCCCGCCGCATCTGCGCCGACATGCCCGGCGATACAGGGCAATGCATAGGCATGCCCACCCGGGTTGATCGAGATGCCGATGTCCGATGCGCGCACGTCAACGCTCGAATCGGTGGCCAGCGCGAACGGCGCTGTACCCAGTTCGACCGGGCTGATGCCGAGCACCAGGTGCTGCATGATCGGGTTACCGACGATGGTGACCTCGACAATCTCCGTAACATCAATACCAGCCGCATTCGCCACTTCACCGATGAGTTCGTTCAGCGCCTCGCGAACCACCTCAATGAGTTTCGTCTCGCCACCTGAGTTCATCATGATGTACGAGACGCGACTCATGAGATCCTCGCCGTAGCGAATTTGCGGATTCATCCTGCCCGCGCTCGCAACCACCTCACCGCTTGCCAGGTCACACAGATGCGCGGCGACGGTCGTAGAGCCAACATCGAACGCGATGCCGTACAACGTATCCCTGAAACCCGGCCAGACTGCGATGATGCGATTGCCGTTGCGCACCGC
>JAHEGH010000128.1 GCA_024639825.1 Gammaproteobacteria bacterium | reverse complement strand
CGCCGGGGCCGATGTTCGCATTGCCAGCTCTGGACGAGGGCGGCAACGCCTGGATCGATGTTCGATTCGGTCCGTTAACGCGGGCTTGGCCGGAAGGAAGTGCGCCTTGGAGTTACGAAGTGACGACGCCATAAAGAGCAGCGCATGAAGCACTCGCACTTGGCCCGTTCGGGGGCGCGGTTGATCAGACCGACGACCCCCGGGCGGGTACTTTCTGGATGGCGCACGTGGCCGTTGGCACTGCTAATTGTCAGCGGCGCCGTGTTCTCTGCATGGTCAGCACCTGTGGCCGCCGAGGAGCCAGAGAGCCACCCGCGCAAGAACACCTTCATGAAGCGTGAGTGGGGTATCGAGATCCTGTATGTGCGGCAGACAGCGGCTGGCTACATGCTCGAGTTTCGTTACAAAGTGCTGGACGCCGAAAAAGCGAAGTCGCTATTCGAGCGTCAGAACAAGCCGATGTTGACCCACGCCGAGACGGGTGCGCAGCTCATCGTGCCGACGCCGGCCAAGACCGGTGCGCTGAGAAACTCCAATCCGCCGAAGGACGGCCTAACCTATTGGATGTTTTTCGCCAATCCCGGCAAACTTGTGGAACCAGGTGAGCATGTGAATATTCAGATTGGCGAGTTCCTTGCCGAGAACCTGGTCGTACAATAGGTGAGGTCCGGAGGACAATAATGTCGAAGAAGATGATGGCCATTGCGATTGCGGTCGTGATGGTCGCAGGCTTTTTGATCTACAACTCTGATGCCATGAAAGACAGGCGCATCGTGAAGGCACTGGTCGCCCAGAACCTCGAGGCGCGCGGTGGTGCTGATGTCTGGGAGTCAGTCAATTCGTTGCGGCTTACCGGATTGATGGATCTGGGCCAGGGTCTGCATGTGCCCTATGTCGTTGAGAAGAAACGACCCGGAAAATTTTGCATCGAGTTCGTCTTCGACGAAGAAGCTGCCGTCCAGTGTATCGATGGCAAAACCGGGTGGAAGCTCCTCCCGTATCTCGGTCGAGACAAGCCCGAGGCCATGACTGACGCGGAGTTTTCTCAGTTGGCAAGCACCGCAGCGATCGACGGTCTGCTCAGCAGTGCTTTCGAGCGCGGAGACAAGGTGAAGCTGGTTGGCAAAGAGATGGTCGCCGGCAGCGTGGCCGTCAAGCTGGAGGTGACCTTGCCGGGCGGGACCGTTCGCTGGCTTTACCTGGACGAAGAGACCGGTCTGGATCTTAAACTCGAATCGACGCGTGTGCTTCGCGGGCAGGAGCGAATTGTCGAAACGTATTACTACGACTGGCAAGAAACTGATGGTCTGTTGATTCCGCGTCGTGAGGAAACACAGACGGCCGGCGATGATGAGTTCCATTTCGTTACGATAGACAGCGTACTCACTAACGCGCCAATCGACGATTCGCGTTTTGCGATGCCAGCGACCGCGGGCGGAGGACCCTCATGATGAAGTTCGAGCGCCTGTTTGTCGGGTTTGTATTGCTATTTGCCTATGCCAGCGCATCGTCCAACGAGCACGCGGGGCATCAGCAGGAACAGGCGGTACCGGACAAACATGCGGCACACCGTGCCGCAATGCAGAAGACTCGTTACTCGGCGACGATAGAGAATTACTCGGTTGCTGACGTCGAGCTTATCGATCAGCTGGGGACATCCGTATCGTTGCGAACGCTTCTCGAATCGGACCAACCAATCGCGCTTAATTTTATCTTCACGACATGTACGACCATCTGTCCCGTGATGACGGCAACCTTCTCTCAGATGCGTCGAGAGCTGGGCGACGCGGGTAGTGAACTGCGGCTCGTCTCGATTTCAATCGACCCCGAGTACGACCGGCCGGACAAGCTCAAGGCTTACGCCGAGCAGTTTCAGGCAGGAGCCGGCTGGGATTTTCTGACCGGCGACAGCGCCGACGTTGTGCAAGTCCTGAAGAGCTTCGATAGCTACGCCGGCTCCAAGATGAACCACCAGCCTATCACCCTACTGAAGAGCCCTGACAGCGCGTCATGGATCCGTATCGACGGCCTTGCGAGCGGTAAGGATCTGGCGAACGAAGTGACAGCGCGGCTCCTGGACTGACTGTGACCATGCCTAAACCCCGGGTTCTGGGGCTCTTGCCTTTGCTCGCAGTCATTCTGTTCGGCTGCGATTCCGGCAGTTCGCCTTCTGATTCCGCTGATTTACCTAGCGCCGATGCCGGGCGCCGCATGTATCGCGAGGGTATCCTGCCCTCAGGCGAACCCATGACCGCAATCGTAGCCGGCGATGTTCCCATTATGGGCACGCAATTTAGTTGCGAGAGCTGCCACGGCCGTAGTGGCATGGGTGCCGCGGAAGGCCAATACATCGTGCCACCGATCGCAGGGCAGTTTCTATTTGCGCCGTCCCCGCAACCCAAGAGACCCGCGTACACACAGGAAAGTCTTGCTCGACTGCTGCGTGACGGGGAGACACCTGGAGGCAGGAATCTCGGCGAGCTGATGCCGCTCTACAAACTGACAGATGACGAAGTCGCAGCGATGACGGTGTATCTCGCGGGACTGTCTTCCGCCTTGTCACCAGGGGTCGATGACAAGTTCATCCGCTTCGCAACAGTCATCACGGACGACGTTAGCGCTGAAGAGCGCGAGGCGGTTCTCGCCGTATTGAATACTTTCGTGGAAGAGAAGAACCGAAATACCCGACTGGAAAGCGAACGCTGGGACCGTGGCAACACACCGGCGAGCAGGCTGCCAACCGTTCACCGCGACTGGGTGATTGAAGAATGGGCGCTGACTGGACCGAGTGAGACGTGGAATGAACAGCTTGAGCAACGTTATCGAGACGCACCGGTGTTCGGCATGCTCGGCGGCCTGAGCAATAGTCCATGGGGGCCGATCAGTAACTTCTGTGAGCGCAATGAAATTCCGTGCCTGTTTCCAGGTACTGATCTGGCCGAAGCGGGAGAGGATGATTTTTACACGCTTTACTATTCGCGTGGATTGAACCTTGAAGCCGGTCTGATCGCACATCATCTGGATGAGCAGTCGGTATCGAATGTAATTCAGGTCTTTTGTGGAGCGGGACCGGCTCAAGCTGCCGCGGGATTACGGGGGCTGCTTGATAGCAAACAGGTTTCGGTTGAAGACGTTGAGTTTGATTGTCGCGATACTCCTCCGGCTGACTTTGCTGAACGACTGGCATCTGCCCCGGATACGGCGCTGGTCTTGTGGTTGGCGCCGGGACACGTCGCCGGCATTGCCAATACATTGCCGTCGAGCAGTGTCTATCTTTCGTCTACTTTGTTGGCCGGTGAATTCAACGAACCGGTTCTTTCGATGCCAGGTCCGGTGTTCGTGGCACACCCATACCGACTGCCCGGCCAGTCCGACCCAGCGCTGGCACGATTTTCGGCCTGGGCGAAGACTCGCGGCATCGAGCTCAGCGCGCCGCGACGCCAATCCGAGGCATTCTTCGCCTGCCTGGCTCTGAAGGACGTGGTCGCTCACATGGGGCGTTTTTTCATTCGGGAATACGCCCTTGACACGCTCGATCACGCGCAGTCGCTTGTTGCCTATCTACCTTTCTATCCGCGACCGACGCTGGGGCCACAGCAGCGCTTTATGAACAAAGGCGGCTACGTCTTGCCGATAAAGAACGGACAGGTTGTCACAGACGAAGCAGCGTGGATCTTGCCGTAAACCTCGAGGCATTCGATCGAGTACATTTCACATTCAAGCCCTCGCTCTTCACGATCTCGATCCGACCGTTGTAAGGCCGCATCCATTCACTACGGGTTTTCACCCAAATCAACGCCGATATACACCCAATCCCTCGTTTCAGATGAAGGCCGATCATCGATCCAACATATAGTAGAGAACTGTAAAGAGATAATTGGCAGAGGTGTTTATGAACTTGCCGCGATGGGTAGCTGAAAGTTCTCTGAAAATCATTCCGGTCTTGGCGATCGCCTTGTTGTCGTTGGCCTTGCCGAAGGAAGCTTCGGCCCAGAGCCTGGTTGTCGGGAACTGCGCGGCCTCTACCACGAGTTTCAACGATACTGAAACGGTATGTGTAAGCGGAACGACTGCCGGAAATACGAATTCAGACCCTGCCCTAGCCTGTGTTCTGCCATCGACTGGCGGTACTGCCTTAGATGACGTCACACCGGATGGATGCAATGCATTCCCTCCGGCGTCCACCCTGGTTAATGAACCTGTGTGGTTGCCTCCGACGGTGCCCGGAAGTTATGTCGTTGTTTTGTTCGCTAGCGACGAAACTGTACATAGTCAGCCAATCACAATTATCGATTCAAGTAACACTGCGCCAAGCGCGACGGCGCAGTCGGTCTCCACCGCCGAAGATACGGCGCTGCCGATTACGCTGAGCGGCACCGACGCGGAGTCCGATCCCCTGACGTTCACGGTGGTGACGCAGCCGAGTAATGGCACGTTGAGCGGTGTTGCGCCCAACCTCACGTACACCCCGAACCTGAACTTCAACGGTGCGGACAGCTTCACGTTTACGGCCAGTGACGCCGCGCTTACCAGCGCAGCGGCGACGATCAGCATCACGGTGACGGCTGCTAACGACGCCCCGACCGCCACGGCGCAGTCGGTCTCCACCGCCGAAGATACGGCGCTGCCGATTACGCTGAGTGGTACTGACCCGGAGTCGGATCCCCTGACGCTCGCCGTGGTGACGCAGCCGAGTAATGGCACGTTGAGCGGTGTTGCGCCCAACCTGACCTACACCCCGAACCTTA
>JAHEGH010000058.1 GCA_024639825.1 Gammaproteobacteria bacterium | reverse complement strand
GCGCGTCTTTTCACCCGCTGCCCGGCCGTCAATCGAGCGTCTATTTTTCATCTATAATTCCCCGCTATGTTCAGGTCTTTAAAAATCAATGTCTTGGGTCGTTTTCAGGCGCAATGGGATGACGGAGAGGCAGTCGACATCCCGAGCAAGAAGGCGCTGGCACTGTTGACCTACCTGGCCGTGGAACGCGGGCCCCAGTCGCGCGAGGTACTGGCCAACCTGCTATGGGGGGACACCGGCGATGATCGGGCTCGCCACAATCTCCGGCAGGCGCTTTCGAAAATCCGCCACTGCTGTGATGCGCTGATTGTCGCGGTCGGCGATGACCTGGCACTGGACAGTAGCTGTGATTCCGACGTGGCGAGATTCGAGGAGCTGGCCGGGAGTGATGACCCTGCTGAACTTCGCGAATGCCTGGACCTGTACCGCGGCGAGCTGTTGGAAGGGCTGAATCCCCGGGAGCCCGAGTACGCCGACTGGTTGATGGTGGCCCGCACGCGGCTGAGGGACACGGCGTGCAGGGTGGCTGATCGTCTGGGACGTGCACTGGCCGAATCGGGCCGGGTCGACGATGCGATCGACGCATTTCGTGACCTGCTGGCCATCGATTCGGCACACGAACCGGCGCATCGCGCCCTGATGTCGCTGTATGCAAAGGCCGGACGGCGCTCGGAAGCTCTGCGCCAGTTCCAGGCCTGCGGGGAAGCACTCCAGCGCGAACTCGGGGTGGCACCCGGCGCCCGGACCAGGGAGGTCTACGAAGGCCTTTGTAAGGAGCGGCAGGACGCCGCCGCTGACGCCCCGCGTCCGGTTTCCGACTCGGCGGTCACCCAGGTTGCCTCGCCACCCGCAATCGCCGTGCTGCCGTTCGAAAACCTGTCCTCGTCCGAGCAGGCGTATTTCGCGGACGGCATGACAGAAGACCTGATCACCGCATTGTCCTGTTTCCACTCCCTGGTCGTCATTGCCCGCGGCTCGTCATACGCCTTTCGCAACAGCGAGCTTACGGACCAGGCAATAGCGCGCAAACTGGGGGCGCAATACCTGGTGCGCGGCAGCGTGCAGCGGGAGGGAAAGCGGGTGAGGATCAACGTTCAGCTGCTGGACGCGGAAGCCGGGCTGCAGGTGTGGGGACACCGATACGACCGGGAAATGCAGGATGTCTTCCTGCTGCAGGACGAGATTACCTCGACCCTGGTCTCGACACTGGCGGGCCGGGTCGAAGCAGCCCGGCTGGCCTGGGCGCGCAAGGCTCCGCCCGAGCGCCTGGCCGCGCATGACCTGTTGTTGCGTGGTAAGGACCATCATCATCGCTTCACGCCGGAAGACTGCGAGAAGTGCATCGACCTGTTCGAACGCGCCATCGAACAGGACCCGGATTATGCGGTGGCCTACGCATGGCTCGGCTGCGGTCTCGGCCAGGCCATGGTCTTCGAGCTGGATGACATTCCAGCCTTGATCGACCGCTCCCAGTCCGCCGTGGAAAAAGGCCTGTCTCTCGACGAGAACGACAGCGAGTGTCACCGCATTCTTGCGCAGGTGAGCCTCGAGCGTGGCAACCTGAAGCGCGCGTTACAGCACCAGGAGCGTGCGCTGTTCCTGAATCCCAATGACGATCGCATAATCAATGCGATGGGCGAGGTGTTGGTGTTTGCCGGGCGCCCGGAGGAAGCCGAACAGTGGGTTCGCAAGTCGATGCGCCTGAACCCCTATCATCCGGTTCGGTACCGGACGCACCTCGTGCGGGCCCTGTTTCACCAGGGCCGATTCGAGGAATCCCTGGACGTTCTGGACAGTATCGACAAGCAGCGCAGGGACGATCTGACTTACAAAATCGCGGCCCTCCGGCAATCGGGAGAATCAGATGCCGCGGACAAAACGGCCCTGCAGCTGCGTGATGAGTTTCCCGAATTCGATCCCGTCAGCTTCGTGGAAGAGCTGCCGTTCCAGAATGAAGAAGACCGGGAGACGCTGCTGGAGCCCGTCGAGTCGGTGATCAGAAAGACAACACACCGGGACTGACGCCGGGCGCGAATCCGTCCTTCCCTTGCCAGCGATCCCGGAAAATCGTCCTGCCGGCATCAATGCCGGGACGCCCGTTGCAACAATTCTTCCGCTGCCGCCTTCGCTGCACCATCCGCTCCTGAGACACTCATAGCCTTCCTCGCCATGGCGGCGGCCTGCTGCGGATCGTCCCGGGAAAGGTGGATCTCACCGAGTTCCAGCCAAAGGTAAGGATTGCGCGGCTCGATACGTATGGCGCGCTCGATGTCCGCAAGCGCATGCGCATAATCGCCACGTGCCCTGGACGTCCTGCTGCTCGCGACGAGCTCCTGCACCGCCTCGGCGGAACCGCTCCTGGTTTCCAAATCCGCCTCCTCGCGGGTGGCGCTACCCGAGGCGCCGGTTACTCCTCGAGCGAAATGAGGCAGACCTCGCTGTGCGTATTGCGAAACGACCACCAGAGAACTACATCGCGCGCGAAATTTGCACGGTCAGTTTCGGTAACTACGGCTCGCCGGAGTACATAGAAAAATATGGCCATCTCAAGCCACACGAATATCGCTGGATTACAAATCGCCAGCATCCGAAGCCGTTTTGGGCAGGCGAGAAAGACCAGATCAATGTCGCTTTCATGAGCGATTCTAAAGACACGGACATCGAAGCAGCACGACGTGGCCTGGGATTGGTGTCGTTAGCCGATATCGCTGGCAGCCGCGCAGAAGGATTGGAGCGAATCGATCTTCCAGTCAGGGAAGTCGAGAGGACAATGTGGTTGCTCATTCATCCTGACCTCAGGGGGGACCGCGCGCGTCAAGGCGCTGATGAATCACCTGTTGACCGGCTTGCAGAAAGACAAGGATGAATTTATCTGCAACGAGCCGACGGTCAATAGAGAGCCACACTATGCATGAATCCTGCGCGGAACAGCTGTGCGTCGTCATGCAAAGTACTGCAATTCATGCAACGAGCGACTCGGTAACCGGATAATAGATATGAATTGAATTGCCCACTTCGCGCTTCACCCCCTGCGGGGTTCCCCCGGCGTCCAAATCGGCATAGCCGATCTGTCGCGAACCGCTCCGCCCATTGCCACCAAATCATTCGATGCTCTTGCCACAAAGGATCACAAGATCTAGCGATCCTGTTTGATTGACGGTCTGCGAATCGTCCGGCGGACGAGTGCCACGGCATCGTCCTGCACGAGCAGCAGGCACGGTATCAGGATCAGTGTGAGAGGCGTTGCGAACAGGATGCCGTAGCCCATCGCGAGCGCCATCGGTGCGGAAAATGGGTCCGAACCTCCAATGCCGTAAGCCATGGGCAGTAACCCGGCGACAGTTGTTAAGGACGTCAGCAGAATCGGCCTCAGGCGGTACTTCGTCGCGTTGACGATGGCTGTCTTCGCTGACTCGTCGGGCTCTGTTTCGCGGATCCGGTTCACGAGACTTACCAGTATCAGCGAGTCGTTGACGACGATTCCAACCAGACCGATGACACCCAGCATGGCGAGAAACCCGATTGCCTCGCCGTGAACGGCGAATGCAAAGATTACCCCGATGAGCCCGAACGGAACAGCGAACATCACGACCAGCGGCTGGGTGAGAGAATTGAACAACAGCAACAGCACGAGGTAGATGCCGACGGCCGCGATGGCGAACGCGACGACCAGGCTGCCCATCGACTTCTGCGTTTCCTCCGCTTCTCCCCCGGTAATGATGCGCATGCCGGGCCAGCCTGACTGGATGTCAATCGCATCGAGGACTGCGGCCGTGGCGAGCAGTGATGTTGTCCTTTCCTTGTCGATATTCGCCGAGACGGTGATCGTGCGCTCGTTGTCGTAGTGGTAGAAATTTGATGGGCCCGCGTCGACGTGAAAATCGGCAATTTCCTGCAATTTCACGAATCGACCATCACGATTGGGGATGACAAGATTGCCGAGAACTTCGGGCGAGCCGCGTGCCTCCTCCTCCAGGATGACGCGGAAGTCCACGTCTTCATCACCATAGCGCACGGATGTTACAACCTCGCCGTCATAGGCCAGGCGCAAATTCTTCGCCACGTCCGCGACACTCAGCTTGTGTTCTGCGAGCCGGATATAATCGAGATCGACCACGATCTGTTCCTTACCGGACTTGTCGTCGCGTTCGATGTCGCTTACGCCGTCGACCTTGCCAAGCTCCGCAACGACCGCGTCTGCGAGGGATCGGCGCTGTGTGTCATCGCTGCCCACGATCCGCAGCTGTACGGGCCGGCCGATCGGAGGTCCACCACTGTCGATGATGTAGGTGAAGTTTTCGAAGCCCTCGAGTGCGCTGGACTGCTCGCGGAGCGAGTCGACAATGTCGTCGGCATTACGGTCGCGCTTCGCGAATGCCGTGAGATAGACACCCATCAGCGCCCAGTTCTCGTTTTCGCCCAGGTTATACCAGCCATGCGTGCCGATTCGTGTGATGTACGAGGCCAGTTCGTCTTCGGGCAATGCCGCGATGAGGGCTTCTACTTCCTGGATCTTTGCCTCGGTGTGCTCCAGCGAAGAACCACTCGGCAGCTCGGCCAGTATGTAAAACTCGTCGGCGGACTGTGTCGGGAACAGCACAAAATCCATGAACTTCGCCGCATACAGGAACGCCGCGATCATGAACGCCAGAAAAGCGGCGACAACAGCATAACGCGCCGGCAGGAGCTTCTGCAGAAGCACACGGAAGTGCTCGCGAAATCGCACGAACCAACGGTCCTCTGCGGGCTTCTCTACCGTTTTGCCGCCGTGCGTACCCGAGATCAGGTGGGCGGGTATGATGAAAAGCGTGTCCAGCAGCGAGACGGTTAGTGCGAGGACAACGACGAGTGGTATTACGTAGATAAAGTCGCCCAGCATTCCCGTCATGAAGAACATCGGGGTGAATGCGAGTGCCGTCGTTACGACTGTCGTAATGACGGGTTTCGCAACGGAGTAAGTGCCCTCGACCGCCGCATCAAGAGGTGCCATGCCTTTTTCGCGGCATCGCCAGACATTTTCGGCGACGACGATACCGTCGTCGACGACAATACCGATCACCAGGATCATCGCGCCCATCGCGATGGTGTCCAGAAACGCACCGAATATCGGCAGCAGGAACAAGGTGCCAAGCAGCACGACCGGAATGCTCAGGGCCACCCAGAATGCAGAATGCCAGTTAAGGAAAATTGACAGCATCAGCATTACCAGTCCCAGACCAATGAGGCCGTTCGAGACCACGACATTGAGACGATTTTTGACCAGCCGCGATTTGTCGTTGGAATACTCGATACTGATTCCGTCCGGCATCTGGCTCTGGCTTTCCGCGACGAGTTGCTTGACGGCGTTTACAGTGCGAATGATGTCCGAGGACTCTTTCTTGAAGACCTCGAATGAAATCGCCGCGGTGCCGTTAATGCGCGATCGGACTTTGGCGGGCTCGAAGGCATCCCGCAGCATCGCCAGGTCCTTGACACGAACCGTCGACCCGCCCTCGGTGAAGCGCACTATGACATCCGCGGCTTCCATTGGGTCCGAGAACTCGGCGAGCGTCACGATATTTTTCTCGCTGGTGTAGGACTCGAAGGAACCCCCGGTCGCCCGGATGTTGCGATTGTGAATCGCATTGACGATCTCGTGTGGTGAGACGCCGTACCGTTCGAGCGAATCGTTCGAAATCTCGACCTTTATCTCTCGGTCAAGGTAGCCGTATTTGTTGACGCTACGTACGCCCGGCAAGCCGAGTAGCGCCTTCTCCGCGCGCCGTGCGACGGTGCGCAGTAGCGAGTATGGAACGTCCCCGGTAAGTCCGACCTCGATAACGGGTATGGAAGCGGACGTCGTGATTTCCTCGACCACGGGATCCTCATCGACTTCGATCGGCAGGCTAGAAACTCGCGAGACTGCATCGCGAATATCCGTCTTGACCTTGTTTGTGTCCCGAGTCTCACGATCGATCCAGATGTGCACGATAGAGATATTCTCCATCGAAAACGAGGTGTACCTCTCGATGCCGTCGACTTCCTTGAGTTCCTCTTCGATTTCATTCGTTACGTTGAGCTCAACGTCCTCGGGAGAGGCACCGGGATAACGTGTCGTGACTGTCATCTCGAGCATGTCGACGCTTGGGAAGTTGTCACGCTGTATGACGGTCAGCGAGGTGATACCCATGAAGACAATAAGGAACGTGAGCACGTAGGCCAGCGTTGGCTGATTCGCGAAGAAACGGATAGCACTCTTCATTGTCATCCAGAGCTAACGTGTGAACTCCGCTTTGCCGAACATGCCGGGGTATAGTTTGTCCTGCGCCGGAAGCGTGGCCTCCACCACGAATTCATGCGTCGAGAGGTCACCGGAGGGTATGATCTTGGTGATCGTGGCCTCCAATGCCAGGTCATCCAGAGCGTCAATCGTTACAGTGACGGTCTGACCTTGCTCGATACTCGGGATATCCTGCTCCTTGACGCTCGTCCGAAACCGTAAATTCGCGTGATCCTCGAGGACCAGCAACGGCTCGCCCGGAGAGGTGACATCACCAGTTTCGATGTCTTTGCGTATGATCACGCCGTCAAACGGTGCATGGATCCTGGTCTCGTCCAGCATTGCCCTTGCTCGGGCGACTTCAGCTCGTGCCGTTGCCGTCGCCTGCTCGGCCGCCGCAACCCGAAAATTTGCGTCGTCCAGATTTTCGGCCGACACGGTGGCCTGCTCCCGCAGACTGCGTACACGCTCTGCCAATTTTTCCTGGTGTGCCCAGCTAATTTCCTCCATCCGCAAGCGTGCCTCGGCTGCGGACAAGTTGGCACGGAGTTCCGCATCAGCGATAGCGACCAGGACGTCATTCGCCTCGACCCGATCGCCTTCTTCAACGTTGACTGCAACGACGCGTCCGACGATTTTGGCAGCCAACGTGACGGTCCGGCCCGGCACGACGACACCGGTGGATGTCGGTTTGGGTAGATTGACGGGTTGCTGAGCGATGCTAATGCCGCAAATCAGAATCAGAATGCTTCCAGCGACGGTCCTGATCATAGCTCGGAAATACCTTATGCTGCGCCTGCTCGAAAAGCAGTACTTTGTGGTCAAGCCGCGAAAGTCCGGCTGCCGTCGTCATACCGCCCATGCCCGATCCGATGACAATGACATCGATTCCGTTCGCTGAACGAGTCGTTGTTACTCGAAAAGCGTAGTGTCACCGCTTCGACAAGGCAATCAGGACTATCCGAAGGGAAGGGGTGACCGTCGTAATAGAGGTCAAGTACATAAGGCGATATTCGGAGTTCGGATTCTCCGAATGTGGTGCTTCTGTCGTCCCATGCGCAACGTCCTTGCGCGAATGTTGCGTGGACCCGCTATGCATAGTTGTGAAAAGTACTGAAAATCACGCAATGAACGTCCTGGTAACCTGTTGAAATAAAAATTAAAACCGCCTTTCAGTTCAGGCTGAAAATCAGCATGTCGGTGGTTCGATTGATTCGAATCGGCTGCCGCCGTTTCTCATCCTTCGGGCGCCTTCGGCGTCGTGGTTTGCTTCGCAAACCGCTCCGCCCCTGGCCACCAATCCAATCAAGGTGGGATCCGGGCACCCGGTCTGATCGAAAGGCGGAATGCGTGATACGAGCCTGCCCGGCTCCCGATCACCGTGCCCTGAATGCCGGCGGTTTGCTTGCGTCTTCCTGCAGGTAGCGGTCACGCAACAGGCTCTGGCGGCTGATCATCGGGATCGACTCGCCGTTGATAAAGACGGCGTCGGGGTAGTTCGTCAACTCGAGCGGATCGCCCGGCCAGATGACGATATCGGCCAGTTTGCCGGACTCGATGCTGCCTACCGAATCGGCGACGCCGAACATCTCGGCCGGTGTCAGCGTGATCGAACGCAGGGCATCGTCCCATGGCATGCCGTCGGCTACTGCGTTGCCGGCGAGTTGCGTGATGTTGCGCGCGTTGTGTGTCGGGCTGCTCGAGTCCACGAAGCTTACGCGAACGCCGGCCCTGTTCAGGATCGTGGCATTCTCGCGGCGCTCGTTGATGCGGTCGAAGTCGTGCGGCAGGTTCTCGGTCGGATCGAGCACGACCGGAATGTTTGCCGCTGCCAGCTCGTCGGCTACCATCCAGGCTTCGGAGCCGCCGGCGATGATCGCCCGCAGGCCATACTCGCGGACCAGTCCCAGCAGTACCTCGATGTCGCTGGCACGGTTCACCCGGACCACGAGCCGAGTCTCCCCCGCGAGCACGCCACCGAGTGCCTCGAGGTCTCTCGCGCTGTGCACGAACTCGTCACGCTCGTAGTCGTCCCTGGCGTCGGCGTAAGCACGCGCTTCGTCGAGCGCCTGCCGCAGCGTCAGCAGTGCAGCCGTCCGTGAGCCGCCCGCATAGGCGCTGCCGCCGGCGCCGAGCGACACGACAAGCGCCGCTTTGCGGCGCTGTACGTTGTTGCCATTGCCGAGGTGGATGACGGCGCCCAGGCCCGAGATAACGTGGCTGGTCGATGTCTCCATGAAACCATTGCGCGGCCTCGGCACGATGGTTGCTCTCGTGACGCCCTCGATGCGATTCACCGCGATGTGCGTCGCGCGCGGGTTGAATGCATCGGCCACGTCGAAACTGGCCGTGAATTGCTCGCCGGTCTGTTCGGAGTCGCCCGGATCGCCCGATAATCCGACCTCGCCCAGGCCGAGATGTCCCATCGCGGCATACAGGCCCGGCGTGATGACCTTGCCACTCGCATCGATTGTCTGGACGCCGTCGGGCACCTCGACGTCGCTGCCCACGGCAAGGACGCGGCCATCCTCGATCAGGATCGTCGCACGCTCCAGCGTGCCCTGCGGCCCCACGGTATGAACCTTGCCGCCGACGATCGCCATCGTATCCGCTCGTGCATTGCCGGCGCACAAGAGCGCAAGCACGGCAACTGACGAGATGAGTTGTTTCATTGCGCACCTCCCGTCTGTACAGCCGTGCCGAGACTGAAATCGGTGACCGGGTTGGTATCGGGACTGCTGCGGTTCCAGGCGAGCGCGCCGTCGATGTACACAAGGTCGGCCTTCGTGTAGACGCTGAATGGATTGCCGCTCCAGACGACCACATCGGCCATCTTGCCGGGCTCGAGCGTGCCGGTCTGATCGAGGATGCCCATCGACTTGGCCGGGTTCTTCGTTATCCAGCGGATCGCCCGCTCGGGCGGGATGTCGATGCCGACCCGCGCGGCGGCCCCCATGACTTTGGCAGTTTCCTGGTTCAGACGCTGTATGCCGAGCTCCGAGTCCGAGTGAATGACCGCGCAGGCGCCCGCGCGGTCCACGAGCGCGGCGTTCTCGCGGATGCCGTCGTAAGCCTCCATCTTGAAACCCCACCAGTCGGCCCACACCGACGCGCAGATGTCGTGCTCGCCCAGCAGGTCGGCGACCTTGTAGGCCTCGACGGCGTGGTGAAACGAACTGATCTCATAGCCGAACTCTTCCGCGATATCGATCATGACGGACATCTCGTCGCCTCGATAGCAGTGATTGTGTACAAGAATCTCGCCATCCAGCACGCCAACCAGCGTCTCGAGTTGCAGATCCCGCATCGGCGGCTCGCCATTGCCATCCGCCGCGGCCGCCATCTTGTCGCGGTAGTCGGCGGCCTTGATCCAGGCGCTGCGATAGCCGGCGACGTTGCCCATACGCGTGTATGGCGACAGGAAACGGGAACCGTAGACGCGTTTCGGGTTCTCGCCGCAGGCCATCTTCAGGCCGTACGGCGCGCCCGGAAACTTCATCTCCTGCACATTGCGGCCCGGGACATTCTTCACAGTGACGCTGCGGCCGCCGATCAGGTTGGCCGAGCCCGGCAGGATCTGCATCGACGTCACGCCGCCGGCCAGTGCCGTTATGAATCCCGGGTCGTGGGGCCACACGCCGTGCTCGGCCCAGACTTCCGCCGTGACCGCACCCGTGACTTCGTTGCCGTCGGAGTGCGACTGTACACCTGGCGACGCATACACGCCGAGATGCGAGTGGTTATCGATGATGCCCGGCGTGATCCAGCGGTCACTCGCATCGACGACCGTCGCACCGTCGTCACTCAGGCCTGCATCGACTGCGACGATCCTGCCGTCTTTCATCAGCACGTCGGCGCCATCAAGCCGTTCGCCGGTTCCCGTGAGAACCGTGGCGCCGCGCAGCAGCGTCGGCGCGCTCTCGAGTGGCTGGTAGCGGCTGGCAAACGGCTCCGGCCCTGCGTCTTTCTTCGCACTCTCGCAGGCAGATACAAGGATGCCCAGCGTTGCCATGGCAACGATCGATTTTCTCACGACGATTCCCCCCGGCCTTTTTATTGGCCAAGTGTGCCACGCAAAGCGACGGATTAGAACGAGCGATGTCTCGGCGTCAGTTGTCGCACCTGCGATACTCGGCACGATACGACTCCCAAACCACCGGGACTCTTTCTGAAGATATTTTCGCCGGTTGCAATGATCGTCCGACCGTTTACGCGCAACGATCAAGAGACGTTTCCGGCTGCGTCAGTTCATGCGCCAGCTGAGTTCAAGCCGGGCGAGAGGCCGCCACGAGTCCCGCGGTACGGCTCCGACAAGCATTTTCAGTGATAGCGATTCGCCTACACTGGCGTAGTAACCCAGCTTGAGTTCGCCGGCCCGCGGCGCGGCGGTGTAAGCGAGGTATTCGGCACCGATCTTGTGGCCCGCTCTGAGGCGATAACGCAGACGCGTCATGAATGTCTGTTGACTGGCGCTGTCAGGGTAGCGGGACATAAACCAGAACCCGGACAGGTCCCACAGCTTGTGCCGGTGGCTGGCCTGGATGCCGGCAAACAAGGTGCCGTCGACATGCGGCGCATCGGCCGCGTGATACTCGGAAAACAGGCTGATCGCCCATGGGCTATCGACCTTGACGAGTTCCAGCTCGGCACTTGCGGCCAGCGTCGCAAACGACTCCCAGCCCTGCTCCGTCCTCATGGCGAATGAATTGGCTGCGAGATAGACCGGCGTGCTGGCGTGCCACTGTTGTGCGTGCGTGTCGGGCGCTGCAACGCCGAGCAGCGCGATTGTGATGGCGACAGGGACTCGAGTGCCGGCAGCCGCCGTCTTGCGCATCAGCGACCCGAGTTCTACAAGCCCCGTCGACAACGCCGTTCCCAGCACGACGACGAGGCCACCGCCGATGATCGAAACCGTGATTGGCTCGCCGAGAAACACGGCGCCGAAAAGTACGGCAAAGACCGGGATGAGAAAGGTCGCGGTAATCGCGCGTGTAGCGCCTACTTCCGCGATCAGCCGGAAGTAGAGGACGAAAGCGCCTGCAGTGCAGGCGATGCCGAGCACGGCAGCCATGCTCCATGCAGCGACGGACGGCATCTCGGTCGGCCACAGCACACAAGACAACGGTAGCAGAACGAGTGCCGCAGCCATCATGCTGCCGCCGGCAATGGTGGTCGGATCGACGCCCGCCAGTTTCTTCCTGGCAAACACGGCGGCCAGCCCGTAGCAAACGGCAGCGACCAGTGCCGCAAGCGCGGCGAGCACAACGGATCCGGAGCCCACCGCCAGTTTTTCCCAGACCAGGAGAATCACGCCGGCGAGGCCGACGACGAGGCCGGTAACGCGGCTGGCATCGAGGCGCTCGCGCATCCAGAGCCAGCCGGCCAGCCCCGCAACCAGAGGCGCACTGGCGTTGATGACGCTGGCGTAACCGGACGACAAGGTCAGCAGGGCATATGCGATTAGTGAAAACGGCACCGCATAGTGGAGCACGCCCATCAGGGCGATCGACGGCCAGTGCTGCAAGACCTGCCCGAATTGCCTGCGGTGCAGCAACAGCGGCAAGAGTACGGCGGCGGCCAGCGCAATCCGTACCGTCATCAGCGCAATGGCCCCGAACTCGGGCACTGCGATTCTCGTGAACAGGAAGGACGCACCCCAGAGCAGTCCCAGTACAGCCAGGCTGAGAAGATGTCGGTATTCCATGTCGTACCCCCGAACTTCAGTCACGACATCGTCACAGGTACGGCATTCGCAGGACATGGGACCGCGGTCCCGAATTGCCGCCTGGGCTTGCAGGGACATGGGACGGTGGTCCTGAATGTTAGAATCCGTTCATGAAAAGGGCAGCAAACCGGATCCGCTTCGTGCACACACGGGACAACGTGCGCCTCGCGTGGACGGTCTCCGGCCAGGGCCCGGCCCTGGTCAAGGCAGCCAACTGGCTAACGCACCTGGAGTACGATCGCGAGAGCCTGGTCTGGTCGCACTGGCAACAGTTCCTGGAAGATCATTTCCGCTATTACCGCTACGACGAACGTGGCATCGGCATGTCCCAGCGCCAGGTCGAGGACCTGTCCCCGTCGACCTGGTTTCCGGATCTCGAGACCGTGACTGAAACCTCGAAACCCGACAAGCCATTTATCCTTCTCGGCATCTCCCAGGGGACCGGGGCGGCGCTGAGCTACGCAGCGAAGTACCCGGAAGACGTGTCTCACCTCGTCATCTACGGTGGCTATATACAGGGCTGGGCGCTGCGCGATCCGTTGGAACAGCGCCGCCGCGAAGCGATTCGCGAACTCGTCGAACTGGGCTGGGGCCAGCCCGACCCGATTTTCAGGCGCCTGTACACATCTATGTTCCTGCCTGATGGCACCGAGGATCAGCTCTCCTGGTTCGATGAGGCCTGTGCCAAATCGACGTCACCGAAGATGGCTGCGCGACTGATGGGCGAGCAGGGCAGCGCGGACTTCACGAACATCCCCGCGCACGTCGAAGTACCGACGCTGGTTATGCATTGTGTCGATGACGGGGTCATTCCATCTTCACAGGGTGCCATGATCGCCGCGAGCATCCGAAATGCCGAATTCGTGCAGCTCGAATCGCGTAATCACATCCTGCTGCCCGACGAACCCGCCTGGGACACATTCAAGTCCGTCGTGCTCGAGTTTACGGGCGCGGAGGCTGCTATCAAAGACGCTTTGTTTGCGACACTGTCGAAACGCGAACGGGAAGTACTCGCGCAAATCACGGCGGGGTTGAATAATTCCGAGATTTCCACGCGCCTGTTCATCAGCGAGAAGACGGTCAAGAATCACATCACCAATATTTTCGAGAAACTCGGCGTCAGTAACCGCAGCCAGGCGATCATCAAAGCCCGGGACAGCGGCTTTCAAAGCTGAACAACCGGAACAGGCCTACAGCTGCTTGCAGCGACGCAACTGCCGGGTTAGTTCAAGCAGTTCTGCGAGGTATTCCTGGCCTTGCTCCTTTGTGTACTCGGTCTCTCGCATCTCGAGATCAATCGCGTCGATCGCATCTCGCGTCGTCTTCTCGCATTCGGCGCGGTCCTGTGACACCGGTTCGGGCCTGGTCGGTTCGGCGGTCGCCGGCGGGCTTGCAGGTTGGTCAAAGGGGTTAACGAAGTCGAACGCGTCGTCGTCAGCAGCGGGGTTTTCTCCAGCGCCAGGACTCTCGCCGGATTCACTGCCGTCGTCTGCCTCTGGAGCCTGCTCCGGGCACGGCATTTCCTGGAACGCGATCGTGCCATCTTCCAGCAAGCACCGGTGGATCTCGGTGTCTGCCGCGGTACTCGCGGCGGCGAGCATCAGGACGAGGATGGTGCTGCGCATGTCAGTACAACGGGCTCGGCGTGCAACGGTGATACAGGCTCAAGCGCGGCCGTACATCTGGTCCGGTGCGAGTACGTCCGGAAACCGCGACCGCAAGCTGCGCCGGGACAAGTAGCACAGGTGGCAGTGATCCGCATAACCGTCTTCATGTGCGAGCTCGTATCGGCGGACTATCTCCGCGGGGCCACCATCCAGCAAGGGACCGACAATCGGATGCTCGTCCGGCCGGAAGTCGGCCAGGATCTCGGCCAGCGGACGCTCGAGCAGATTCCCAATGGAAATTCCCTGGCAGATGTGCAGGTGTCCAAACGGGTCTACGTGCACGCGTTGCGGATTCCGCAGGTCCTCCCAGGGACAGGTCGTAAATTGCTGCCAGGGTGTGGGCGGCACTTTCGATGCCAGCAATTCAGCCGCACGGCCCCGGAAGAGTACCGGGGACTCGCCGGGCGGTAACGTGCCTGTTGTCTCGGGTTCGGCAACGCTGATGAAGTCCACCGGGATATCGAGCTGTCGGGCGGCCGCGCGGGCAATTTCCGGATTGCTGTCGCCGTCGATTCCGCCGTGGTAGCTGTCGCTGCTGATGGAGAGATCGTCGATCGATCCAGCCATCGGCTGCAGCCACTCCAGGGCATCGTCTTCCGAGTTGGCCCAGTACGCGTTCGTGACGATGCCAGCCTTGAAGCCTTGCGCCTTTGCTCGAAGAACGCCACTCCGCAGGATCGCGTAATAAAGAAACGCCTCGCCGCCCTCGAAGTAGATCCACTCGATGGTGCCTAATCGCTCGGCCTCCGCGAGGATATGGTCGACAGTGTCGAGCGTCATCGTCCCGGTCTGGAATGGCCCGCTCCAGACGAAGCAGTGATCGCACTCGAAGGTGCACTGATAGGTCAGCAACAGGTGCAGCCCGGACAAAGGCGGCGAAGAATTCCCGGGAGACGAGACGGCGACCATGAGCAGAACTATAGCGCGATTTGTCGCTAACCGCTCTGCGCCGCGTGACCGGTCTCAGAGGGATCATTCCGTAGATATGGGTTCCCGATTATTCCGGTTGGCCACCGCGTCGATGGCGACCGATATTGGAACAGGCTAATTGGCCTCCGCGAGTTCGGAAGCATTTCCGGAATCGACCCACACTTTTTTGTCGTTGCAATGGAACGCACGGTGCACCTTGTGGTCACGAAGGGAATCGAGGTGCACATCGAAACGCCACAAGTTGTGCAGATGCTTGACTACCTCCCTGGCGTCGTCTTCGTGCAGCGGTATGTTGTCGCGTTGGGCATGCTCGAGACGTATCGAGCGGTCACCGCGGAGTGCCACCTCGTGAATCTGGATGTTGGGCTCCTGCTTGCTGAGGTCGTATAGGTCTGCAAGTTCCTCACGGATTCGTTGGTAGCCCGTGTCGTCGTGTATCGCCGTCACGCGAATCTCCGAATCGGTGTCGTCATCAAGAATATTGAATAGCTTCAGGTCACGAATCACTTTCGGTGTCAGAAACTGCAAAATGAAACTCTCATCCTTGAAATTCGCCATGGCGTGGTGAACCGTCTCGAGCCAGTCGCCACCCGCGTATTCGGGACAGAAAAGGCGGTCTTCATCGGTTGGGCTTTCGCAGACACGGCGGATATCAGAAAAAATCGCGAACCCAAGGGTGTATGGATTGATGCCCGTAAAGTACGGTGAGTCGAAGCCGGGCTGCAAGATGACTCCGGTGTGCGACTGCAGGAACTCGAGGATGGCACCTTCGGTTATCAAGCCTTCGTCGTACAGGTCGTACATCAGGTTGTAATGCCAAAACGTCGCCCAGCCCTCGTTCATGACTTTGGTCTGGCGCTGTGGATAGTAGTAGACGGCAATCTTGCGGACGATACGTACGATCTCCCGCTCCCAGGGTTCGAGCAGCGGCGCATTCTTTTCGATGAAGTACAGCAGGTTTTCCTGCGGTTCTGCCGGGAATCGCGGCCATTCTTCCGCTTCTTTCTCCTCCTTTTTGGGGATTGTCCGCCATAGATCATCGACTTGTTTCTGCAGATACTCCTCTCGTTCCTGCTTGCGCTTTGCCTCCATTTCCGCGGAGATCCGTGGCGGCCGACGGAAGCGGTCCACACCGTGATACATCAGTGAATGACAGGAATCGAGCAACGACTCCACCGTATCGACGCCGTGGCGTTCCTCGCATTCACTGATGAAGTTCCTTGCAAACAACACATAGTTAATGATCGCGCTGCTATCGGTCCACTCGCGAAACAGGTAATTTCCCTTGAAGAAGGAGTTGTGGCCGAAACACGCATGTGCAATGACGAGAGCCTGCATCGTCATCGTGTTCTCCTCCATCAGGTAGGCGATACAGGGATTCGAGTTGATCACCAGCTCATAGGCGAGGCCGATATGGCCTTTGCGATAGCGTTGTTCTGTACTCAGGAACTGCTTTCCAAACGACCAGTGGTGGTAACCGACCGGCATCCCGACGGATGAATAGGCGTCCATCATCTGATTCGCGGAGATGATCTCGATCTGGTTGGGATAGGTGTCCAGGCGGTATTTTTCGGTGGCGATCCGGGCGATTTCGCGTTCGAAGTCCGCGAGCGCCTCAAAGGTCCATTCCGAACCCTCTGCGATTGGTTTCCGATCCTTCATGCCGGTTTTCTCTCGAACAGGTCTCGAAACACCGGGTAGATATCGACGGCGTCCGCTACGCGCCTCATCGCGAATTGCTCGGGGAAGCGCTCCGGAATCGAACCATATGCCTGCCAGAGGTCACTGTCTTTCCTGGACGAGATTTCGACGTAAGCGAAGTATTGCACGAGGGGCATCAGGCTCTTTACGAGCAGTTCGTGGCACTTGGGCGAATCGTCCTGCCAGTTTTCACCATCGGATGCCTGCGCAGCATAAATGTTCCAGCTATCGACTGGATACCGCTCCCGGATCAGTGTCTTCATTAATTCAAGCGCGCTGGATACAACCGTGCCGCCTGTCTCACGCGAGTAAAAGAATTCCTCCTCGTCGACCTCATCGGCTTTCGTATGATGACGAATGAACACGACCTCTGTCTTGTCGTAGTGACGTTTCAGGAACAGGTGCAGCAGTATGAAAAAGCGTT
>JAHEGH010000127.1 GCA_024639825.1 Gammaproteobacteria bacterium | reverse complement strand
TCGTAGGCGCCGATTGTCAGGACACGATAAACACTTCTGCGCAGCATGCTCGACAGACCGGGCTTGTCCTTAAGCGCATAAACCTGCTCGACAAAATATTTTCGATAGACAAACCAGATTTCGCTCAGAACGATCAGGCCATAAGTGGTAAAGACAATGCCGAATGCTGCGATCGCTGACGTAAAGTGTGGCGTAAGCAGCGGCTCCATTGCTCTCGTCGGTTGCTGCAGATGCAGCAACAGGGGCAAGGCGGCAACCGGCAATAATGCCAGCGAAAATACCAGGGAGAATTGCGCGATCTCTTTCAAGTCCTTTTGCCCGAACACGTGATAGAGAGACGACAGCACAAATGCGCCTGCAACGAGACCCGTCATGTACGGATACATGACGATCTGGATACTCCAGTAGATGAACTCGTTCGGATAGACAAACAGCTCCTTTACGGTCCACTCCACTCCGTGCACGATGATGTCTTCATTCATGAGATCACCTCACAGCCTCGTCGAGACCGATATAAAAGACATGCGGTTTCGTCCCATATTCATCTTTCAATACGGCGACTCTTTCTGTCTTGATAATTTTTGTAACCGGATCATCCGGGTCGTTGAGATTCGCGAGCCGGCGAGCGCCAAAAGAACAACATTCGACACAGGCCGGTTGCATACCCTGGCTGATCCGGTGGTAGCAGAAATTGCACTTGTCGGCGACCTTCGCGGTCGGGTGGAAAAACCGAACGCCGTAGGGGCAGGCCATGATGCAGTAGCCACATCCGATGCACCAGTTCCGGTCAATCAGGACAACGCCGTCATGGGTTTGATACGTTGCGCCGACGGGACACACCTGGACGCATGCCGGGTTGTCGCACTGGTTGCAGAGTTTCGGCACGAAGAACGCCTTGTCGATATTGTCAGGATCGATTTCCTCGTCACGAATCTTGTCGTCGATGAAACCATCGCGACCTCCGAGGGGAGAGTCGATATGAGTCTGCCCATCCTTGGTCACTACGTAGCGCTCGACCCAGGTACGAGTTACCGGCGCGTCATAGGGAATTTCGTTTTCGGTCTTGCATGCCTTAACGCACAGGCCACAGCCCGTGCACGTGGTCGTATCGACGAGGAACGCCCACCTGACCTTGGCTTCGTCCACCGCGGCGATCGCCTCTTCGTTGCTAAGGAATACGAACGCACTGAGTGGCAGCGACGAAACCAGCGTCCCACCCACAGCGTCTTTCAGGAAACTTCTCCGGGAACAGGTCATTGTTTCTCCTCCGCGGGGCTGTGGGGGTTGTGGCACTCGGCACAATCGCGACGACGCATGTGCATTCTGTTATTGATGCCAGGCACCTGGTCCCTGGCGCTGTGCGGGTAGTTGAGCTGTGCGTGACATCGCAGGCAGTGTTCACGCGACCTGTCGATCGGTAACAACTCCGGGTCGTCAGGATGGTTGACTGCGGCGCCATGGCAGTTCTCGCATTCAACCGGCTGATGGGGTGACGCATTGAGCGAATCGACTTTTTCCTCGTGGCATTCGACGCAGTACTCTCTGCCTCGATACTTGACCGGGAAGTCTTTCCACTCCTGGATATTGCTCAGACGATGAAAGCCGTAGGTGAAATTCCGTCCGTTAATGCCGAAGTCATCCGGTACCAGGAACACCCTGGCGACCAGAATAGATCCGACCAATCCGATCGCCACCCATAGTGGGCGCAGTACATGCCACTTCATTTTCGTCGCTCCTGCTCTGCAATGAGAACGCGAAAGACCGACGTGCTAACAATATCTGCGGATCGTCACATCAATATTTGGATATTGATTGCACAATTATTTTTGTCAGTGCCTATGAGACGTAGCATGGGGAATTCGTACAATACGTAGAACCCGAAGCGGACGCCCGCTCCGGACCGGTCGGGGGCCAGGCAGCTTTCCCGACCGTGACTCGCTGGTTAGTTACTTACTCTTCCTTGCCCGCGAACGCGGCGGCAAGTGTTTTCCTGCGCAGGTAGGCATATACCTCGAGGAGCGGCAGCTCTTTTGGACAGACATCGTGACAGGCCATCATGCCAAGACAACCGAATACACCATCGGCGTTCGATACGACCTCGAACCAGTCAGCGTCACTGCGCTTATCGCGCGGATCCATCATGAAACGCGCAATGCGATTGAGTCCGGCCGGCCCCGTGAAGTCTTCATTGACGTTTGCAACGCCACAGGACGCAACACAGCAGCCGCATTCGATACAGCGCTCACCCTCGTATATCGCCTGAGCCAGCTCATCATCCATCCGCGCTTCCTGCGCCTC
The DNA here is from genome assembly GCA_024639825.1 of Gammaproteobacteria bacterium. GTDB lineage: Bacteria > Pseudomonadota > Gammaproteobacteria > Steroidobacterales > Woeseiaceae > UBA1847. The sequence continues at coordinate 2,766 of JAHEGH010000127.1, read as the reverse complement.
GGGATCAAATGCCTCTTCAGCATGTATCCAGGCTTCCGATTTCTCCACCATCTCGCGGAACCAGGTTCCGGTATCGACCGACAGATCACCGATCAGCTTGAACACCGGCAAAGGATGCAGCCGTATAACGTCCGGCAGGTCAGAGGTCAGTGTGCGGCATCCCAGCGCAGGGCGTCCGTTGACCATCATCCCGCAGGATCCGCAAATAGCGGATCGGCAGGCGAAGTCGAACTGCAGGCTGGGATCCAGCGTTTCACGAATCTGGTTCAGCGCGATAAAGAGCGACATGTACGGTGCTTCGTCGAGCTCATAAGTCTGCATTTGCGGATTTGACCCGGGATCCTCCGGGTTATAACGGAAAATCTCGAATCGCAGCCGACGGGGTGCCCCGCCCTCGTTACTCGTCATACCAGTCCTTTCCATTCGCCACGGCGCAACCTGCTGCCCGCTGCTTCAACCGTAGCAAGCCGGCCATGCACGGCCTGCCGCTCATAAACACCATCATTATATTGCTCCAGCGACTCGCGCATCTCGATGCGCTCATCGCTGCCGTAACCGCGGTGGCCCGGCGGCAGATCGATTTCACCAACGGGTTCGTAAGAAAATGTCGGCTCGCCCTCGTCGTCCGCCCATCGCACCAGCGTTCGACTCAACCATTCCGCATCGTTGCGCAGGGGATAGTCGGACCGATAGTGTGCACCGCGACTTTCCGTTCGCAGGAGTGCGCCCTTCGCCGTTACCAGGGCGAGCCGCAGCATCCCCTTTAGCCGCAGCGCAAAAGTGAGCTCGGGATTCATCCCGGGCACCCTGGAACGCAGTACCGCTTTATCGCACTCCGCGAGCAAATGAGTGATTTCTGCAACGGCCTCTTCGAGCTCCTCGCCGTTGCGAAAGATGCCGACCTTGCCCATCATCGTCTCACCCATCGCGTTGCGAATCGCATAGACGCTCGGTCCGCTGCCCGTACGATTCAGCCATTCCGCGGCTCGTCGTTCCGCTTTTTTCATAGCTGCGAAAGCCACGCTGGTCTGGATCTCGAAATCCTTATCGGCAACAAACTCTGCAACGCGACGCCCAACGATTCGCCCGGCGACCACCGTCTCTGCGAGGCTGTTACCGCCAAGGCGATTGAATCCGTGCATATCCCAGCAGGCTGCTTCACCTGCAGCAAAGAGGCCGCTCATATTGTAGGCCTGGCCGTCCTTGTTGACGCGGACACCGCCCATCGAATAATGCTGCGTCGGCTGCACCGGAATCAGGTCACGAGCCGGGTCCAGGCCGACGAAGTCACGACAGATCTCCCAGACTTCGCGAAGCTTGGTCGTCAGATGCTGCTCCCCGAGATGGCGCAGATCGAGCCAGAGATGAGGACCATAGGGAGTATCGACGCCCTTGCCATCGCGCATACGCTGTTTCATATGCCTGGATACGACGTCCCTGCTGGCCAGTTCCTGCTTTTCGGGTTCCGCATCGACCATGAAGCGATTCAGGTCCTTGTCGAGCAAATACGCTCCGTCACCACGGCAGCCCTCGGTGACCAGGATGTTGCTTGGCGCGAGTGCGGTCGGGTGAAATTGAACCGCTTCCATGTTGCCCAGGGGCACGGCACCCGTATTCAGCGCGATGACCGCGCCCATGCCCTCGTTAATCGTCGCGTTGGTCGTGTACTGGCCATAGATGCGTCCATAGCCGCCGGTCGCAATGACCGTGGCCTTGGCGACGACCGCAAAATGTTTGCCGGTGCGGAGACACCGCGCAACGGCGCCCTGGCAGCGGCCGCCCTCGTGAATCAGTTCGACAGCTTCGGTACGATCGCGCACCGTTATGCCCAGCCTGACTACTTCGCTGTCGATAGCATAAAGCGCCGCATGACCCGTCGCCGCGGCTGCATAACACGCCCGCCATTTCGCCGTGCCACCGAAGTCCCGATGCATGATCAGGCCGTCATTTTCGATGCTTTCCTCGATTTCGACCCGCTCGCCCTTGATCACGTAGCTGTTCTTTCCGCCACGAACCCGGGTCCACGGCACACCAAGGTGCGCCAGTTCGCGAACGGCAACCGGCGCCTCTTCCGTAAAGATGCGTGCAACTTCCTGGTCGGCGCCCCAGTCCGAGCCACGCACCGTGTCAAGAAAATGCACTGTCGGATTATCACCGTCAGCCTTGACGCAGTTTCCGAGAGCCGCCTGCATGCCTCCCTGGGCCGCGCAACTGTGACTTCGCCGCGGCGGTACGAGCGAGAGAATCAGGACTTTGTGTCCGGCAGCGGCAGCTTCTATCGCGCAGCGTTCGCCTGCCAGGCCGCCACCAATTACGAGTACGTCGGTACTGATCAGGTCGGAACTCATATCGCGGGCTCCGTCAGAAGAAAGGCAAGTGGCGGTGGAAGGACGTCGGCAAGCACGAGCAGCACAACGACGCCCAGTCCGAGGAAAAACCACAGGAGAACCCGCTCGATCGCGTGAAGCACATTGCGTGACAGCAGCCTCCCTGCACCCCACTTGATAGCCAGCCGGTAGAGACCGACGCCGGCGTGAAATTCGACGCAAAGCAGCAATATTGCGTACGGCAACCAGAGGCCGGCTTTAACCCGTGCCACGCTGGTGAGCGCCTCGATGCCCGGATGCTCGCCGAACAGCGGCGTGAGGACATCGAGACCGAGCAGGACGACGTGAAAACTGCCCAGCACGAGGATGACCATGCCTGTGCGTACCTGCCAGATCCAGAGCCTCGACTCGATATGCGCCTGCATCGGCGATATTTCGC
>JAHEGH010000057.1 GCA_024639825.1 Gammaproteobacteria bacterium | reverse complement strand
ACTTCTGAAAACCGGTTGTCATCGAGGGCAACGCCCACCGTCCAGCGTTGGGCTCGTCCGTCGCGCAGACCCTTCGACCATCCCTTGTACAGATGGAACGCGTCGCGCTGGTGGCGATACTCGGCAGCTTCTTCACCAAATGCATACATCGCAGTACGACGGTCGTCGCCCAGAATGCTTCCGCCCGCCGACCAGCGCGTATCGAGGGCATAGAACGGGCGCTCGATGCTTAGAAGGTAAGCGTCGCCATCCGAATTATCTGAATATCTGGCCAGCCCCGAAATATGGTGGGAACCGATGTAGCGATCCGCGTATTGGACCGTGCTTTCGCTTCTGTCGATGTCATTGTCCCGAATAAAGAGCAATCTCTGCCCGCGCCCGAACAGGTTGTGCTCGTCGATGCCGTAGCGTGTGCGGTTCTCGCCGCCGCTGCGTGAGATCGATAGTTCAGGGGATATGGACCAGACGTCCCGCGTGTTGACCGTCAGGTCGACGATACCGTTTTCAAAATGGGATGGCGCGATATGGGCGTCGTACAGGTACTTGTTGCGCCGCAGTATTCGTTCAGACTCTTCCAGCTCCCGCTTCTTATAGAGATCGCCCGTCCGAAACAACAATTGCTCGGAAACCGTCTTCTCGCGGGTGACGACATGCAGCCGATTAGCCCAGCGATAGAGCCATTTGTTTTCGTCAGGGCTGGAGAGGTCGAACACGTCGGACCGCACGAGGGTCACTTTACCAATGACGGCATTTCGCGCCTCGAGCTCGGCCAGATCGGGCAGATTTTCGTTAGTCTCGTCCGCGTTGGTCAGGCCGGCAAGGGCCCCTATGAGAAGGAGGCAAATTGTCTGGCAGCGATGCCGCATGTACGGTCTCCTGGAGCTTTATTCTAGTCGCAACAGGGTGACACTTGCGCGTACTTTAGAAACTCTGCTATAAGAACCATACGCAAGATTCTGATAGATCAGGAGCACAAGAAGGACTTGCGAGGCTCTGCAGGGGGCCCCGGACTAAAGGATGTAGTCGACTCCAAACAAGAAAAAAGCGTAGACAAAAATATAATTAAACGCTGGAGTGGCAATGACAGACCACCTCGATCGCTTTCACGCGGCACTCACCGTGCTCGCTGGGCATGGTCATATTAAACAAAGACTTATCAAGGCCTTTGAGGATAATCTCGTCGACATCCATGAAGACGAGTTACCGATAGCGATGAAGCAGTTATTTGCCGACCTGAGGCATGACATGCATCGGGTCATGCCGCTCAATGGCGAAGGCCCGATCTGTGCGTCAGTCAGAAAGATGTCGCTCGATGAGGCCAGCGAGATAGCGGGTCGCATTGTGAGCCTTTATGGCGAGATTGCTCGCCGGCGCGATGATCTCCAGACCAGTTTGCCGCTTACCGAAGCCGACGAAACACGCGTCCCGCCATTTCTCGTCAAGTCTGTCTGATCGGGTAGTAAACGTAGGTTAGCAGGTCCTTTTCCGGCGTCTTGCCCGGATCACTCACGTACGATTCCCACGGATCACCATTCCTCTTGATTCCCAGTGCGGCCAGGTAGGCCGTAATTTTGCGGTGCGTGCTGGCCAGGTCCCTGTAGGATCCCGTGTGCCGTATCCGAATAACCAGTCCGCCATAAGTTGAGCCCAATTTCACCCCGCCGTCTTCCTTCGGGGTCTCGTCAGTTACACCGCGGACCGGTATCGCCGCATCAAATACGAGTGCCGAGCCGCTAAATGTGCGCGTGATAGACAGGGGCGCGCCAGCATCCTGCAGGTCGTGTTCGTCGATAAAGTTCAGGATCTGGAAATATGCCTTGCCCATTGCTTCCGAGATCGCGGCAGGTTCGGGCCGCGAGGTAGTCGGCAGGTACGCGATATCCATGGGCTCGACCACCAGGTGTTCAATCTCGAGATCGCTGAAATCGGCACTCGGGAGGCTTTCGGCAAGTTGCTTGAGGTTGGCGAGGCCTGCTTCGTAGTCGCGAGCGACCACGCCACCCAGCATCGAGGCGAAGTAACGCCCGACAATATTCAAGCCGTAGTCGGCCTGGAAGCCCCAATGGACGAGAGTCGTACCCACCCCAGGTTCAAGCCGGAACCAGGATTTTGCTTCGCTCGGTTCGCCCGGACTCATGACGATGCCGACGTACTCGAATGGCCGGCTTTCCATGATGGTCTGGGTGCCGCTCCCGAGAATGGTCCCGTCCCAAGTTACGGTTGCGCCCGCACCCCGGCTATTGCCTGAATATATGAAGCGGGCATTGGGATCGGTGTCAGTCCAAGGGGCCCACAAGGTGAAACGGCGGAAATCGTTGACGAGTGCAAAAACGGTCGCTTGCTGTGCATCAATCTCGGTGGTTACCTCCACGCTATGAACGCGCGGCAGCGCAAACCCGATAAGCACCAGAAGGATGACTGATCCGACTACGCCATAGAGGATTTTTTGCACTTCAATTCCTGATCGTCCAAAGATTCGAGCTGAATTATTCCACAGTTGAGCATCCTTCGGCACAATGCGGGTATGAAGGATGACAAACAAAACAATTTGCCAATTGGCGTATTTGATTCCGGCGTGGGTGGGTTGACCGTCCTCAAGGCTATCCAGGAAGCGCTTCCCAACGAAAACCTGATCTACCTGGGTGACACGGCGCGCCTGCCTTATGGCACCAAGAGCCCGGCGTCGATCGAGCGATACGCGACCCAGGCGACGGCCAAGCTGCAGGAACAGGGCATCAAGCTGCTCGTTGTAGCCTGCAACACAGCATCGGCCGTGGCACTCGACGCCCTGCGCGAAGCGATGGCCCCTCTTCCTGTCGTCGGCGTGGTTGAGCCGGGTGCGACGGCCGCCGCTGCAGCGCATCCGGGCGGCAGGCACCTGGTGCTGGCGACCGAGGCCACCGTGCGTCTGGGCGCCTACAGCAAGGCGATCGCAGCTCGCGACCCGCAAGCGGTCGTCCGCGAACATGCCTGTGAGATGCTCGTGTCGCTGGCTGAGGAGGGGTGGAGCGACGGCGATATTTCGCGGGCGATCGTGCGGCGTTACCTGGATGAAGCCGATGGCCACGATCCTGACACTATCATCCTTGGCTGCACTCACTTTCCCTTGCTCAAGGACACGATCCAGAGTGTCGCGGATTCGGGAGTTACGATTGTGGACTCCGCGAGCACTGCGGCCGAGGCGGTGCGTGACGCACTTATCGAGAATGGGCTGATGCGTGACAGTGATCAGCCCGCCATATTGCGCCTGCTGGCGACGGATGGGGCTACGCGCTTCGCTCGTGTCGGGGGCCAGTTTCTTGGCCGGGACCTCAGCTACAACGACGTGGAGCTCGTCGATCTCTGAGCGGCAGGTGTGAGACAATCTCCCGATCAATCCTGTTCCAGGGGAACCCCGTGAATACTCGTCTCTACATCCGCCCACTGGGCATCTTGGTCCTGTCTTTCCTTGCAGTTTCCTGTGGCAAAGAAGCACCACCCGAGGTCACCGTATCTGCGCTGGAGACGGTTGAGCCGCGTCCGGAAATTTACGCCGACTTCACATTGACCGCAGATCTCAGCCACCTGAGCGACGAGCAGAAACAAATGGTCGCGTTGCTGATCGATGCGGCTCAGATTATGGACGATTTGTTCTGGCGGCAGTCTTTCGGCGACGACTACGAAGCCTGGTTGGACTCGATCGCCGACGACAAGACGCGACGTTTCGCCGAGCTGAATTACGGACCCTGGGACGCCCTCGACGACGACAAGCCCTTTATGAAGGGCTACGGCCCCAAGCCACTGGGCGCGCAGTTCTATCCGGAGGATATGAGCAAAGAGGAGTTTGAGACCGCGTACCTGCCAGGCAAGGCGGGTCTCTACACATTCGTGCGGCGCGATCGTGAGGGCGGTTTGGTACTGGTGCCATACCACGTCGAGTACGCAGAGGAACTCAAGGCAGCAGCGACCTTGCTGCGCGAGGCCGCAAACCTTGCAGAGAGTCCCGATTTCGCTAACTACCTGAAGCTGCGCGCTGCCGCGTTGATCAGCGACGATTTCCAGCTAAGTGACAGCTACTGGATGGACGTCAAGGATAACGAGATCGATGTCGTGATCGGACCCATCGAGACCTATCTTGATCGCCTGTACGGCTACCGCGCAGCCTACGAGGCCTATGTGCTGATCAAAGATCTGGAATGGAGCGAGCGGCTGAGCCGCTTCGCCGCATTCCTGCCGCAGCTCCAGGATGGGCTCCCCGTGCCGGACGCCTATAAGCAGGAATCGCCGGGCACGGATGCGGATCTGAATGCCTACGATGTTGTGTACTACGCGGGCCACAGCAATTCCGGTGGCAAGACGATCGCTATTAACCTGCCGAACGATGAACAGGTGCAGCTCGAGAAGGGGTCACGACGCCTGCAGCTCAAGAACGCGATGCGGGCAAAGTACGAGAAGATCCTGGAGCCGATTGCTGATGTACTGATCGATGAGGCGCAGCGCGAACACATTACGTTCGACGCGTTCTTCTCGAACACCATGTTCCACGAAGTGGCGCATGGACTAGGTATCAAGAACACAATCGACGGCACGAACACGGTGCAGAAAGCCATGCTCGATCTCGCCTCCAGCATGGAGGAGGGTAAGGCGGACATCCTCGGCCTGTACATGATCACCGAATTGCACAAAGCGGGCGAGCTCGGGGATTCTGATCTGCGCGATTTCTACGTCACGTTCATGGCCGGCATCTTCCGCTCGATTCGCTTCGGCGCCGCCAGCGCACATGGCAAAGCCAACATGGTGCGCTTCAATTTCTTCCTCGACGAGGGCGCTTTTGTTCGTGATGCCGAGACGGGCCGCTACCGCGTTGATTTTGAGGGTATGCAAGGCGCGATCGCGAGCCTGTCACGGCTGCTGCTGACCCTGCAGGGCGATGGGGACTACGAAGGTGCGACGAAGCTCACCGAAACGAAGGGCATCATCACGCCGCAGTTGCAGGCGGATCTGGATCGCCTGACAAATGCATCGATTCCCGTCGATATCGTCTTTCAGCAGGGTGTCGCGGAGCTTGGCCTCGAATAAATTCAGAGATCGCTCTTTGCGATAACCGGTAGTTCGTGGCCGAACAGGGTGGTCAGATAGAGCGATCGCTGCGTTTCGAGCACGCCAGTTAGCGTCGGGAAACGTGCGTCCGGATCCTGCAGGTTCATCAGGATCTCACCGTCGCCATTAAACGCGATCACATGAGACGACGGGGCGGCCCGTGGCCTGACGGCTGCGGGAAGCCGCTGCACGACCTTGCGTAACCAGGGTTTATCGGCGAGACGGTCCAGCAGCGCGTTGCGAGGTGCCGCGAGCCCCAGCCAGAAGCGGCCACTGCGTCCTGTCTTGATGTTATCCGGGAAGCCGGGCAGGTTATCGAGCAGAACGTCTGTTTCACCCTGCCGCGGGCCTGCAAGCCAGTAACGAAGTACCCGGTAGTTACTGGTTTCGGCGATGACGAGGAACTGGTTGTCATCGCTGATCGCAATGCCATTCGCATAGTTCAGGTCATCGAGCAGTATTCTTGCAGTGCCCTTCTCGGGGTCGAATTCGAAGACGCCGCCATGGCCTCCATGTTCCATGATGTCGAGCAATGATGCGTTGTATGTGCCCCGATATTCATCGGCACCGAACTTGCTGCTTGCCTCGGTGAAGTAAATCTTGCCGTCGTCAGCTAATGCCAGGTTGTTCGGGTAGACCGGCGTTGAGCCATCCACACTCTCAAGCAAGTTGCTGACGCTGCCGTCTGCATCAATGCGTTGCAGTCCTGAATAAGCGTTGGCGACAACGAGGCTCCCGTCACTTGCCGCCTCGATTCCGAGCGGGCGACCATCCGTAACGGCAAACTCCTCGACCTTCCGATTGCGAACACGCAGCACGCGACCGCCGGACGTCGTCAGGAATACAGAGTTGTCGTAGCCGAGCGTTGCGTCTTCCGGACCCTCGAATTGCCCCAGGCCGATGGCAGTCGCTGCCTGCAGCAAGTCGTTTGGCGCATACGGATCGACTAGCCCCCGGTCCTCAGGCGCATGCCACGCGACCGGATCAATCGGGACGGGCCAGAAGAAGAGATAAAGAAGCGCGAGGAGGAGGATTGCTCCGCCGATCTTCAGGAGCGTCTTCATCCGGATCCCAGGTTAGCGACTCGCGTCGATCATTTGCAGAAACTCGGCGCGAGTACGGGCGTCCGTGCGGAAGCCGCCGACCATCTGGCTGGTGACCATGGAAACACCAGGCTTGTGGACCCCTCGCGTCGTCATGCATTGATGCTTTGCCTCGACGACTACGGCAACACCTTTCGGTTGCAGGACTTCCTGAATACAGTTTGCGATCTGCGCCGTCATTTTTTCCTGCACCTGGAAGCGACGGGCATAGGCTTCCACGACGCGCGCCAGCTTACTGATGCCAACCACCTTGTTTCTCGGCAGGTAGCCAACGTGAGCCTTGCCAATAATCGGTGCCATGTGATGTTCGCAGTGTGACTCAAACGTTATGTCCCGCAGAACGATCATCTCGTCATAGCCTTCCACTTCCTCGAACGTGCGCTCCAGGAACTCGTAGGGATTGACCGCGTAACCGCTAAACCAGTCTTCGTAAGCGCGTGCAACTCGCTTGGGCGTATCGATGAGACCCTCGCGGCGCGTGTCTTCGCCGGCCCAAAGCAACAATGTGCGTATAGCATCCTCGGCCTGCTTGCGACTGGGTTTGCGAGGCTTGGGTTGTTTCTTCGTTTTGGCGGCCACGGAACGGGTCCTGTTTGGGTTCGGGAGTATCCTACGCAGACTTCTGATCGAGGTCGAGGCCGACCGGGCAAGTCACGCCCGTACCCCCGATGCCGCAGTAGCCTCCCGGGTTCTTGGCAAGGTACTGCTGGTGATAGTCCTCGGCGTAGTAGAAGGTATCGAGCGGCACAATTTCCGTGGTGATAGCGCCGAGTTTTGCTGCGCTGAGTTCGGCCTGGTAGGTATCGCGTGACAGGCGCGCTGCGGTCTGTTGCCTGTCGTCCAGCGTGCAGATTGTTGAGCGATATTGCGTGCCGATGTCGTTACCCTGGCGCATGCCCTGTGTGGGGTCATGGCTCTCCCAGAAGAGCTTGAGGAGGTCCTCGAAGCTGACGATCTCGGGATCGAAGACTACGAGCACGACTTCAGCGTGGCCGGTATTTCCGGTGCAGACCGCCTGATAGGTCGGATCCGGTGTTGTGCCGCCGGCATAGCCGACCGCGGTGGTGTACACGCCATCGGTTTCCCAAAAGAGACGCTCGGCGCCCCAGAAACATCCGAGACCGAATACGGCTTGCTGCATATGATCGGGAAACGGCTGCTTCAGGGTCTTGCCATTGACAAAATGTTTCATGGTGATCCGGCCTTTTATTGTTCGAGAGCGGCTTTCTTGCTTCTAATCTCTTCGAGTTCCGAGTCTTTGTAGAAAAACTCATGCGTGAAGACCCGTTTGTCGGAATCCACTGGCTCGCCTTCCACGAGTGCTGGTCTGAACAGGCGCTGGCGTATTTCGCGGTGAACGATGCGCTGCATGTCAGTGAACTCGATCGGGTTAGCTTCAGTGCGGATGTTCTTAACGCGCCCGCGCGCAGAGACGGTGTAATCTACCTGGATCGTACCGGTTTGGAAGCCACCTGCCGGCTCACCTTCAGCGCTGCCGCTCGTGTAGCGGGGGAGAGCTTCCTCGCGAATTGGAACTGGTCGTTCAAGAAGCACTCGACGTATGTTCATGCGGTCCTCGTCAAGCGACAGTTCGTTCCAGACTTCCCGGTAGATCGTTCGTGCCCTGTTGTGTGTTTCGTTGGAAACATAAAAGTCAGCCAGCGCAAGCCTGGCTTTGGCAAGATCGAGCCATGGATAGTCTTCGGCGGACTCAGCGACGCGCGCTGCGCGTTTGAAATACATTTCACCGGTTGAAGCAAATGAGCCCCGCGTGCCATCAATGACCGGCTCAAAGTAATAATAGGAACGCCCCAGCGCGATGAGCGGCTCTATGAGTCGTGGGTCGTTCTTGTCTGCCGCCGTTTCGATTATGCGAATCGCCCGCCGGTAGGTGGCGCGTTCATCGTTATAGTACCCGGCACGGTGCTGCCATTGGGCACGCCGCATCAGGGAGGGAAGCAGTCCCAAAACATTGTCTTCGAAGTGACGGACATTCAGAGCGTAAATTCTGTCAAGGGCGTCGCGTGCCCCCTCAAGGTCGCCAAGGCGAACGCGGGCTTCAGCGAGTGATTCGAGGATCTCGACCTGCTCAATGTTGTGCGGCCCTTCGTTGACATGGGTGATATGAGTTGCGCGACCAAATGAGGCGGCGGCAAGGTCCGGTCGGCCATTGCCGAGTTGCGCGGCGCCAAGTCCTCTCAGCGGATTGACGAGTTCCTCATTGAGGCGATCGCTGACGATCTCGAGAATATCGATAGCCGACGTGAAATTCTGGATGGCTGCCGCATACTGTCCATTGTTGTGTTGCACGATCGCGAGGTTGTTGAGTGCCTTGGCTGCTTCGTGCGACCGCGGTCCATAGAATTTGATGGTCATCTCGACCACGCGTTTGGCCGAAATATCAGCTTCGTCGAAATTGCGCTCTTCCAGCAGCTCCCTGAATCGGGCAAATTCACGCAGCATTTCATTTTCGGTAATCGGCTGCTCGACCGCGTCTATGGCCTCGGCGTCTATCTCTTCTTGCGCAACCGGTACGGTCTGGTCAAGCGGGCTCGCAGGATCATCTGCACTCTGCTGCTCCTGGCCGTTGGCGGCCATCGATAGCAAAACCAGCAAAACAGCCAGGCTTGGGTCGGTGATGTTTCTCATTCGCTGGGTCGGGTCTCCTGGCAGCGTTCTGCGGCGCCGTCTGAGTGTACTTGAGACATGCTGCTGTTTGATTAGTTCTCTCTCGCAGTGGCTCGAAGTCCACTATACCGGCTGCCACAGTCCGAAGGTAGCCGCCGGCTGACCTCAGAAATCGAGCCCCATCTGCTGGACACCTGGCTTGAAAAATTGCGTGCGATCGAGTGAATGTTGGTAGGAACTTGCCGCCAGGCCAAGCTTGCGGCTGGCCGCCTGGAAGCGGCTTGCGAGCATATCTGCATAGGCTCCACGGCCGGTTTGTCGTACGCCGAATCGCGCGTCGTAAGCGCGGCCGCCGCTGGCCTGCCTTACCAGGCTCAGGACCCGCTCCTTGCGATCAGGAAAGTGCGTCTCGAGCCACGCTGTAAATATGTCAAGCAATTCATGTGGCAGGCGCAGGAAAATATAGCTGGCCTGGTCGGCGCCAGCGCCGGCGACAGCTTCCAGTATCGACTCGATTTCGTGGTCGTTGATGGCTGGAATAACCGGCGCGATAAGCACGCTGGTTGGAATATCGTATTCGACCAGCCGTGATATCGCCTTCAGCCTCGCGCCCGCCGATGGCACCCGCGGTTCCATGACTCGCTTAAGGTTATCGTCCATGGTCGGTACACTAATGGCGACAGAGCAAAGATTGTGCGTAGCCAGCTCAGCCAGCAGGTCGATGTCGCGGGTGATCAGGTTGCTCTTCGTAATAATGTTTACCGGGTGCCGGTACTCCAGAAAATGCTCGAGCAACTGGCGCGTAATCTCGAGTGTTTTCTCGGCTGGCTGGTATGGATCGGTGTTTGCGCCAATCGTAATCGGCTTGCATTCGTAATTCTTCTTTTCCCATTCGCTCAGCAGCAAGGCGGCAGCATTTGGCTTGTAGAAAACCCTGGTTTCGAAGTCGAGTCCCGGCGACAGGTCGAGGTAACTGTGGCTCGGTCGCGCGTAACAATACACGCAGCCGTGCTCACAGCCCTGGTAAGGGTTGATCGACTGGTCGAAGGGGATATCGGGAGAATTGTTGGTGCTGATGATGCGACTGGCGGGCATCGCTCGCACGATGGTTTCTGGCACCTGTTGGGCCTTCTCATGTGCGACGTCCGCATCGAATTCTACGGGACGTTGTTCGAAGCGGCCGTCCGGCGCCGAAGTCGCGCCGCGGCCTTTGTGGGCACGCACTGTCATGGGTTCTCCGCATACTGTATATGCGTACAGTATCAGATTAATTGAGAACCCGGTACCCGCGGCCGCGCAGGCAATGCCCTGATCTATCTGAATCTGTTCGGTGTAGGCCTCACATTCCTTTCAATCCTGCGTGAGCCTCTCAGGATCAACACCCTTGGTGTCGACATTGGGGTCAGGATGCGCCGCACATCCTGCCAGCGCGGGCACCAGCAGTAGACAAGTGAGTTTGCGCTTGAGCATTATGGTGGTCACGCACCAGAGCGAAATCGGTTTACAAGGCCCTGCAATGGTTGGAACGTCACACGACTCCACGGTCCGCGCAATTCTCTACGCTTTTATTGCCAACTTCGGAATCGCTATCGCCAAGACCTGGGCCGCCTGGCTAACCGGGTCGGGCAGCATGCTCGCCGAGGCGATCCACTCTTATGCCGATACGGGGAACCAGGTGCTGCTTTACCTGGGGCTGAAGCAGTCACTACGCCCCCCGGACGAAGAGCATCCACTCGGCTACGGGAAGCTCAGCTACTTTTGGAGTTTCATTGTCGCAATCCTGCTGTTCAGCATGGGCGGACTGTTCTCAATCTACGAGGGCTACCATAAGTTGCTCCACCCCGAGCCGCTGGTGCATGTCTGGGTCGCAATCATGGTTCTCCTGTTCGCCCTCCTGTTAGAGGGCGGTTCGCTGTTTGGCGCAATTCGCGAGATCCGCAAAGTGAAGGGCGACAGGCCATTCCGTGAGTGGTTGAAGCACACACGAAACTCGGAACTCGTTGTTGTGCTGGGCGAAGATGTTGGTGCACAACTTGGCCTGATGCTTGCGTTGGCCTTCCTCGGCCTCGCGCTCTATACGGGTAACCCGGTCTATGATGCGATGGGTTCGATCTGCATTGGTGTCGTCTTGCTCGTGATTTCGGCGTTTGTTGGTTGGCGAGTGCGCTCACTGCTTGTAGGGCGTTCGGCTGATCCCGAAATACAGGATGCGATCGAGGCGATCCTCCTGGAAAACCCCGACATCGAGAGAGTCTTCAAAACGATTACCATCCAGTTTGGGCCTGACACGATGCTCGCAGTGAAGATCAAGATGAATTCGAGTCTTACGATCAATGAGGCCGTCGAACACATCAACGCTCTGGAGCGCAATCTCAAGGAGCGCATCCCGAAGTTGAAATGGTGTTTCATTGAGCCGGATGTAACCGACTAGTTAAATATCCATCGAATAAACTTGCGAATTGCCAGAATGCTGAGCGCGAGCGCGGCTGCAATGCTGTTGATCGGTGCCAGGAGTTTCTGCAGCCAGTCGGATTCGATGCTGACCAGAGAGGCAGGTAGCAACTCCGTTGCCATGCTGAGGGCAGTGACCACCGGGCTAGCAACAAGAGCAAGGCAGGCGATCGCTGCGAGCATGGCGGTTGACCACATCAGTATCGTCCTGCGACGCTGACCGTCGATAACCCGCATAATGTCCTCTGCAAACGCGGCATCGTCGAATTCGGCCTCGGCTTCTTCGAACAACGCCATCAATTTTGGGTCATGGCCAGTATTCATTGCATTTCCTCAGCAGTCTCTGCGTAGGCAGACAGCGCTTCCTGAAGTTTCTTCGTGCCGCGCCGAATGTGCGACTTGATCGTCCCGAGCGGCAACCCGGTGAGTGATTCGATTTCGGCATGGGTCATGCGTTCGTGGTAGCTCAGCACGACGCAAAGGCGCGCTTCATCCGCCAGCGTTGCCAAAGCACGATCGAGGTCCATCCCCACGCTGGTCTGGTCCTTATGACTGGTGCTGGTGTCGGTGTGTTCGTCCGCAGCCCGCAGGGGATCGTTACGTCGCTTATGCTGCAGCCACATGTTGATCGCCAGTCGCTTAAGCCAGGGAGCAAAGCGTTCGTTATCGTGCAGCTGGCGGATTGATCGCCATGCCTGCATGAACACCTGCTGTGACAGGTCGTCAGCAAGGGTCGAATCTCCGCAGCAACGCCGCATGAGATTGCGGATCCACGTCTGGCGCCGTGTCACCAGTTCGGCGAAAGCACTGCTGTTCCCGGTGCGGGACAGCCCGACAAGTACCGACTCCGGACTCTTGGCGAGAAGGTCCTTTGAGTAGCGCACCGCCTTTACCTGAATATGTTCCTGTTCTCGGCAGAATCATCACGAGTAGCGCGTTGCAGGAACCTCGCCGCCGTCAACAGGCCGATGCCGACAAACCCGACCAGGCCCGCAACTCCGAACAACGGCATCAGGGCCTCGGGCTGAGCAAGACCGATGACCCACCCCATCAACGCCAGTCCAGGCGCGACAAATATGACGATGAGTCCGGCTACCTTGAGGTCACGTGCAGGGTCTTTCTTGTGCCCCAACAGCTTGTCCACGAGATCCTGATCAGGCGTTTTGCCACTTTCGATCATGCGTCGCAGCGTTTCGTGCTCAGCTTCACGCTTGCGGACGCCATCCCAGATACCACCGACCGATACGGCTGCGATGAACATCCAGAATCCAAAGGCAGCGAGGCCGAAGATTCCACTTTCCATACTGGTCTCCTACGAAAATATTGTGTCTTACACTATTGGAGATGCGAGCTAGGTCTCCCTGGATGCACTTGCGTACGCGTCGAGAAGCTGCTCCTCGACCGTCGTCAACAGCTTGAAGTACACAACAAACTGATTTCGGAAATGGGTCTCGTCGATCTGAGTGCCTAACGCCACCGAATAGGCAGTGGTATTCATGACCGATTGGCTTAGTTGTTGCCCCGTCTGCTTGTAGATTCGCTGCATGCCGTAAAGCTCGGACAAAGCCAGCAGTTCGCCGTAGTCGACGTACGCTGACAGCCCTGTCGCGAGAAATGCTTCCCACGCCGTCTCCTGGAGCTGCATTCCGGGAATGATGTTGCGATCCACTGTGTCCACGTCGCCATTGGCGATCATCTCGATCGTCGTGACGTTATTCTCATGGATCAGCTGCAATAGCTGCTGATTGGCGCCAATCTCGCGATGAATGTTGGCCAGCGCGGTTTCGGCAAGTTCCCGGTTCTCTCGGTCCTCTGCCCACTCACTGAGGCCCAGCGCAAGCAGAACGCCAATAACGATGGAGGCAAACTCAAGTACCACGGCGACGCTGACCGGTCTGGAGTCTCCTTGCTTGGGCTTGAACACATTAGTCCTTGACGGTGTGGAGGTGGATGTCCTGCTGCGGGAACGGGAACGATATGCCTTCCTTGTCGAAACGCTTCTTGATCGCTTCCGTCAGGTCGAACATGACGCCCCAGTAATCGGACGTCTTCACCCAGGGGCGGACCACGAAATTGACGCTGCTGTCCGCGAGCGCCGATACGGCAATGGTGCAGGCCGGCTCGTCGAGAATGCGGTCCTCGGCAGCAACGAGTTCCTTGATCGTGTCGCGGACCTTGTCGAGATCGTCCGCGTAGCTCACTCCGATCACCATGTCGACCCGACGCGTGTCATTCGCCGAGTAGTTGGTGATGATGCTGTCCATTATCTGGCCGTTGGGGACGATAATTTGCTTATTGTCGCCCGTTTTCAGCACCGTCGTCAGGATCTGGACCTGTTCAACAGAGCCGCTGATGCCTGCTGCCTCGATGAAATCGCCGACGCGATAGGGGCGAAACAACACGATCAGGACGCCCGCTGCGAAATTGGATAACGACCCCTGGAGGGCCAGACCGACGGCGAGGCCGGCGGCGCCGAAGATCGCGATGAATGAGGTCGTCTCGATACCGAGCTGGCCAATTGCGGCGATGATGACGACAACGAGCAGCACCGTGCGCACGAGGTTGCAGACGAAGGTTTCGAGCGTCTTATCCACTTCCTGGCGCCGCATGACTTTGCGCAGGCCGCGGACGACCAGGCTGATGGCCATCTTCCCGACGTAAAAAATCGCAAGGGCGATTGCGACGTTGATAGAGAAATCTACGCCCCTGGATTGTATGACTTCAAGTAGTTGGTTCCAGTCGAAGCCAAGGTCGGGAAGAGTGCTTGTATCCATTGCTTTAGTCCTTATTTATTGCCCAGGAACACCTTCCACGCCGGGCTTGAACCGGAAAATCCGGTACGGGCCATGCGCATCGATGTGTTCACGTGATTGCAGAATGAGTTCAGAGAGCGCGCTGTCAGCGAGGTACAGGTAGCCCTCGGGCCCAAATGATAATGCATCGGCCCAGCGCACCCTATCGGACTGTATGAGCGTCTTGAGTTCGCGTTCGGGGTTAACCACGAATACCGAGCTGTGTTCGATGTCCGTAATATAAACATTGCCATCAACGTCGAGGCTCATACCGTCGCTGAGGGGCTTGTCGCTGTATCGCTCCACGCGTTTTGCGAGCTGTCCCGGCGGCAGCTCACGGTCTCGCAGGTCCCTGAGTCGCACACGATACAGCCCCGATCCACTGAGCGCACCGTAGTAAAGCCAGTCTGGCCCCAACGCGATGCCGTCTATGCCGCCGCGCAACGCGACAATCCCGCCAATGAATTCCATTTCGCGATCGCCATTGCGAATCATGTAGTCCTCAGCCGCGACGGATTCGTGCGATTCCAGCACACGTCGCGCCTCGCCTGTTGTGACATCGTAGAGGATGATCGCAGGCGACTTGCGCCAGAAGCTCGCATCCGCGATGACGATCGTATTGCCGTCGGCAGAAATCTGCAGATCCTGCAGGAAGGATCCGGCCGGTGCGATATCCGGTGACAGTGACTGTTCGCGGATGACCGTGTTGGTATTGAGGTCGATCGCTACGATACGTGCGGTCCGCATGCCGTGGTTGCCGTGGTCGATCGTCCACAGGCGATTGAACCGATCGATGGACACACCGAGAACCGTGTCGAACAACTCCGCCTGCTCGGCGCCCGAAGGGTATGGCACAGCCGCACCCCGAACGTACTCGAGCAACTTGTTTCCCGTCGGTCGGGATTCAGGATGTACGGTAAAGAAAACCCGGCCGTCGCGATTGACTGCTACGTTGCCAATGGGTTCCGGATACTCGATGACCAGCTCGAGCTCCGACGAATTGAGGGCCGGGGCCGTCGACAGGTCCGGGTATGGCGTGCCACCACCATGCCGGACCCATAAAACCATAGTCGCGATCAGTGCGAGCGCAAAAAGAAACAGCAGAATATTCTTCATTATTGTGGCTGCTGGAACCTGTAGATTTCCCCGGCGGAAATTCTACATGAATTCGGGGCACTTTCAGCCCTGTAACGCGACCAGCCAGGCCACAGCGACCAACCCGAGCGCCATGGCGCCGGCTACAAGTTGCGTCCGGGGTGGTGCGGGCATCTTGCCGATCATCGTCAGCAGCATGCCGGTCCCAAAACCGCAGACGAAGCCAAGCAGGTGCGCACCAATGTCGGTGTTCTCATCGCCGGTTCCCGTAAACATGAGCAACGCCAGGCCACCGATGACCGGGCCAAAACGGGTTGACCACCTGTCCTGCGCCATCAACTGGCCGCGCCACACGTAGCCGGCCAGCAAACCGAGCGCCGCAAAGACTGCGGTGGAAGCGCCCAGTGACTTGTGGGTTGAGTCGAGCAGCAAGGTGTTTGCCGTGTTACCTAGCGCAGCAGAAATCACAATCGCGAGCCAGGCCACACCGGAACCGAGCAGGCGCCCGGCGAATATGCCGAAGAATACGCCGAACACCAGGTTGCCCAGCAGGTGACGCACGCCGGAATGTAGCGTCAAAGCTGTGATCGTGCGCCACCACTCGCCATCGCGAATCAGGGTGCCATCGACGCGCCCGGCAGCGAACCAGTTACTGCCAAACATCGAGTAGCCGGCCAACCCGGCCACAGCGCACACGACCAGAACGTAGCCGATCACGCCGGGAAGGGCGTCCTGGTAGACAATACGTTTGCGCACCTTGGGCCTTACCGGTGGGTTTTCCTCCTCGTAAAGCCTCAATTCCTCCGCCGCCCGGGCCGAATACTCAGCTGGTACGACCAATGCGCAACTCAGCCCATCGTCGATAAGCTGAAAGGGGATATGTACGGCCGCGAGTACGAGCGCCCGATCGGAACTACTCCGTCGGTTGGTGCTCTCAAATACGACACGCAGGTCTTCCATAGATTCAGGGTAACAAGATTGCGGTAAGCTAAGGTCCAGATTCTGGGGGTGGCTATGAGAAATACAATAATTGTCGTTCTTTTGGGGTTGGCAGCGACATTCGCCAACGCGGAAGTGACCGACTCCGCCATGAACGGCTTCACCACAGCTAACGAGGTGATTATTGCGGAAAGCCGGGCTGAAACCTGGGTGGCCGCGGTTGGGCAGATCGACCGGTGGTGGAGTTCAGATCACACCATTTCCGGTGATGCGTCGCGGCTCAGCATCAGGCCGGAGATGCAGGGGTGTTTTTGCGAGACGCTGGGTAACACGGCGGGCGTAGTGCATCTCGTGGTTACCATGATTAACCCGACACACTTGTTGCGCATGACCGGTGGGCTCGGCCCGTTGGGCTTGATGGGAGTGGACGGCAATATGACCTGGGAGTTTGAAGACGTAGAGGGAGGTACCCGCGTGAGTTTCACCTACGCCGTCGGGGGTTACAGCAAGGACGGGCTGGACAAGATTGCTCCCGCAGTAGATTTCGTAATCGGCGAAGCACTGGGTCGTCTCAAGGCCTATGTTGAAACCGGCAGCCCGGAGCCAGCGCCCGTTGACTGATATCGCGCATGCTCGACCCTCGTCGACCGTCGTGCTTGCCAGGGCGACGGACCGCGAGCCTGAGATCTTTCTCGTGCAACGTCACGAGGCGTCATCGTTTGGTGCCGCTTATGCGTTTCCGGGCGGGGTTGTTGACCCGGAAGACGGCGCCGTACATGACTACTGCAAAGGTCTGAGCACGAGGGCGGCCGACGCGAATCTCGGCGTTAAAGGTGACGGCCTCGATTACTACAGTGCCGCCATGCGTGAGCTGTTCGAAGAGTCCGGCGTATTGCTGGCAAATCCTGATGACGTAGCTGAAGGCCTCGAAGCTGCTCGCGACGCGTTGAATGACAATAGCGACAACTGGGCTGACTTCGTCAGCCGTAACGAGCTCGAACTGCACTGCGACCAGCTGCACTACATCGGTCACTGGGTCACGCCACCACAGCAACCCAAGCGCTACTCAACACGGTTCTTTTTCGCTGTGATGCCGCAATCCCAGCTAGCCAGTCACTGCGGTGGCGAGCTGACGGACTCCTGCTGGATGACGGCGCACGATGCACTCGCTGCCGGCAGGGAGGGGGCGATCAAACTGCATTTTCCAACCATCAAGACGCTCGAAACCATCGAGAAGCAGAAAACGCTGGAGGCCCTGGTGGACTGGGCGTCGTCGTGTGTCGAATGGGGCGTTACGAGTATGGTACCGGTGATCATTGAGCGCGACGGACGCCAGGAAATCGTGCTGCCGGGAGACAAGGACTATCCGGGTATCGATTCGTGAGTGGTTTCGGCCCCAAAATGGAGCCGTTCACAGAATTGCGACCGGGTATTCGCAGGCTCGTTGCGCCCAATCCGTCGATGATGACGGGGCCGGGGACCAACACCTACCTGTTTGGCATTGAGGAGATCGCAGTTCTCGACCCGGGTCCGATCATCAACAGGCATCTGGAAGCCATTCAGCGTACCGCCGGTGCACCGATACTCTGGATCGTGGTGACGCATACACATCCTGATCACTCCCCCGCGGCCTCAGTGCTTGCGCAGGAAACGGGCGCCGAACTGATCGGTATACCGGCACCGGTGGGTGCCCATCAGGACGAATCGTTTCAGCCGGACCGGGTGCTTGCTGATGGTGAGCGGTTGATAAGCGATGAATTTACGCTACGTGCGATTCATACGCCCGGGCACGCATCGAACCACGTTTGCTTTCATCATGAGGCGAGTGACTGGGTCTTCACCGGCGACCACGTTATCGATGGCTCAACCGTGGT
>JAHEGH010000126.1 GCA_024639825.1 Gammaproteobacteria bacterium | reverse complement strand
AGCGGTACTTCAATCAGCACGCCAACCACCGTTGCCAGCGCTGCGCCGGATGACAGCCCGTAGAGCATCGCGGACGTCGCAATCGCCACTTCGAAGTGATTCGATGCACCGATCATCGCGGTGGGTGCCGCGTTCTCATAACTGAGCCCAAGGAACTTGGCGAGAGCATAGCCCAGGGCGAAGATAACCACGGTCTGGATGAACAGCGGTATGGCAATCCACAGGATGGTCAGCGGGTTTTGTACGATCGTGTCGCCCTTGAACGAGAACAGGAGGACAAGCGTGATGAGCAACGCGGTAATCGTGACCGGCGTCAGGAAGTGCAGGAACTTCTCCTTGAACCAGGCTTCGCCTTTGGCCGCAATGATCCACTTGCGCGACAGGTAACCTGCGATCAGCGGTAGCGCTACGTAAATACTGATCGATAACAGCAACGCCTGCCAGGGGACCGGGAGTTTGCCGACACCAAGCAGGAAGCCGCCCAGGAACCCGAACAACAGCAGCATCGTCAACGAGTTGATGGCGACCATGACCAGCGTATGGCTATCGTTACCTTTCGAGAGATATCCCCACACCAGCACCATAGCGGTACATGGCGCAATGCCGAGCAGGATGCAGCCGGCCAGGTAGCTGCGCCACAAGGGCACCTCGAGCATCTTCACGCCCTCGACGAGCACAACCGTCCCTGATCCGTAGCTGCCACCGACAACAAGATCCTTGCCCAGCGGCATTTTCACGAGATCTGTCGCCTCGGGTCCGATAAAGCCGAGGAACAACGAGCCGAGGAAGAAACTGGCGATGAGATACATCGTGAACGGCTTGACGGCCCAGTTGATAAAAAGCGTGAGCCCGACCGGCTTCACCGCTTTGCCGGCTTTGACCACTTCACCGAAGTCGATCTTCACCATGATCGGGTACATCATGAAGAACAGGCAAATCGCGATCGGTATCGATACAACCGGCGCGCCGTTGACCGAAATCGCCATTGCATCGAGGGCCTGCGCGACTTCGGGTGCCACCTTGCCGAGCGCGATCCCGGCGACGATGCATAGCCCGACCCAGACGGTCAGGTAACGTTCGAAGAATCCCATGCACGGGATTCTCCTCTTTTTGGGCGCCGTTTCCTAGATCGACCGTGTCGCGATTGCCGGGGATATGGCGCTTGCCCGACGTGCAGGACCCGCCACAGCAGCCTGTCCGACGACCCAGAGAACGATCATCGCAACGGGTATCACGTACCATGCCAGCGGCGTCAGCGCGAAAGCCTGCACCATAACGATATTCAGGCCAATTGCGAGAACGCCTCCAGCAACGACGCCAACGCTGCTCACCAGGAAATTCTCCAGCATGAAATAACGGATGATTGCCGGCTTCGTCGCACCGAGCGCGCGTCGAATTCCGATCTGACGCGTGCGTCGCGCGACACTGAAGCTCGCGAGCCCGACAATGCCGAGACCCGTAATCGCTGTTAACAACACAACGATGAATGACAGTATCTTGATCATCGCCGCATCGCCGAGATAGGACAGCTTGCGCGCCTCCTCTGCGGATCCGAGACCACGAATAATGCGGTCCTTGTTACTCCCGGACAGAAGCTCCTCCACCTGGACCATGAGTTCGTCACGATAACCCGGCTCGGTACGAATCACGTAACGGGCGAATTCGGATTCACGTCGCAAGGGCACCAGCATGGAGCGCTCCACTCCTGTCCATGTTGGCCAGGGAGCCTGCATGCGCTCTACTACGCCGACGATATTCGCCGGATTTTCGTCATTGAACCAGAAAGTCTTGCCGACGTACGACCCTTCATGGTCCGGGAACAGATCCTCGGCCAATGCCTGGGTCACGATCACGGTTGCCGGCCAGAAGTCGGGACTGTCAGAGTCCCAGGACACCTGGTCCGGCGTGAAATTCTGGCCATCGACCAGGTTGAGGGCAAACGTATCGAGGCCGTGCTCGTCGACAAAGTAGATGGCAGAACTGGAAACGCTCTTACCGACACCCGGCTCACGATGCAGACCCTCTGACCAGCCACCCTGACGCAGCGGGAAGGAGTTCGTCTCAACCGCATTAACAACGCCGGGGAGACCGCGCAGCAGGTCCAGGTCTTCCTGCACCAGGGTCTTCGCATCCATGTCGGGTTTGAAGCCGACACTCACCAGGCTGAAGGTGTTCGCATCGTCAATACCGCTTGGACGGCTCATCTTAATGGAGCGCTCCTGCATGATTGCGAAGGCATTGACCATGACCGCCATCGTCACAGCGATTTGCAGCGCGATGAGCAGATAGCCACCCTTGTTACGCATCATCGCCCGCCAGATTGGTCCGAATTCCATGGTGTTCTCCTACTGCAGACGAAGGTAGCTTGCGGGCGTGATATTGCAGGTCCGCCAGGTTGGATACAGGGCAGCCCCGAGCGCCGATACGATGGCAAGGACGACCGCGAGCGTTACCATCGACCAGTCCATCCGGACCAGGTGCTGCATGAACTCATACTCGATAAAGATGCTCTCAATGCCGCGCAGCCCGAACCACGTCATGACCACGCCCAGTGCACCGCCAGCAACGCCGATCATGCCGGCTTCGATGACGTGCTGTTTGAAGAGCTCCGCCCTGCTCGCGCCAAGCGCTCGGCGCAGACTCGTATCTTTCGCACGACGCATCGCCTTCGCCAACAACAAGCCGATTGTGTTGAGGAGGCAAACCACCAGGAACAGAATGGCGAGACCCAGTAGCACGTCGACATCTTCATCGACGACCTCGTTGTACTTCATCCACTCCGACGGTGTTCTCAGGTGGTTGTTGAGTGGCCGCGGAAAGCGGCCGAGTAGTTTCTGTTCTTCTACGTAGGCATTCAGGAAATTCATGTAGTCCTGTCTGGCCGATGCGTTCTGCAGTTCCACCCACATCTGGATCCAGATGCACTCGGATGCGAGGAAGCCCTCCCGGCCACTTCCCTCTTCGACCGGTTTCCAGCAGCTCGTATTGCCGTTGTTGTCGAAACTTCCTGCAATAGCGAGAGAGAACGGCAGGAACAACCGGGCCGGCGCCTCGAAGGGATTGTTGTTGACGTCGTAGTACTTGGGTACCGGGTTCCACGTATCGAGCACGCCGCTCACGCGGTATGCCTCATCGTTGAGCATCAACGTTCGTCCCACCGAATCCTCGCCGCCAAACAGCTTTTCGTTCAGCTCCCTGGACAGTACAACGACGTGATCCTGCGTCTCGTCCGATGCTCTATCCCAGCCGGCGCCGTATAGAAAAGGCACGTCGAACATGGGGAAGAAGTCAGCCGTCGTCGCACGAGCGTCTTCCTGATACGGCCGCGCATCGTCACCGTCAGGCTGGACGACGCGTGAGGTTTTGAAACTGGTCGTCTGGCGAAAAGCCCGGCCGGCATCGAAGAGTGCCTTGGCGTCGAGGTACGTCACCTGTACCGGCGCCCCATCCGGCTCTTCATAGGGATCATCGGGATTCCAGTTGTCGACCTGCACGTGATAGAGCTGGTCATTTTTACTCTCAATCGGATTGCCGCTCATGACGTGCCGAACCGTAAAGATGGTCATACAGGCACCGATGCCGACCGCGATGGCGGCGACCATGAGAGCGCTCAGCATGGGATTCGCTCGTATGCTGAGGGTGCCGAGCTTCAGGTAGTAACGAAACATCTCGATCTCCCGATTCAGCCAGCCGCCATGCTGGCAAGATGCAGTTCCGGCGCGTTGTCGCTGACCTGACCATCGCGTACGAAGATGTTCCGTCTTGCCCTGTCTGCCAGCCCAAGCTCGTGGGTCACCATGATGATGGTTGTGCCCGCCGCATTGATTTCGGCAAGCAGGTCCAGAACGCTGTCGGCCATTTGCGAGTCGAGGTTGCCGGTCGGTTCGTCCGCCAGCAGAAAGCGTGGCTCACCGGCCAGTGCGCGAGCGATCGCGACTCGCTGCTGCTGCCCACCCGAAAGCTGCGCCGGCAAGTGCTGCATACGCGAACCCAATCCAACCATCTCGATCGATTGTTCGATACGCCGCTTGCGTTCGTCGGCATTGAAGCCGCGGTAGCGCAGTGGGACGTCAACATTGTCGAAGATGTTCAGCTCGGGTATCAGATTGAAACTCTGGAAGATGAAACCGATCTTTTCGTTACGTACGCGTGAACGTTCCTTGTCATTCAACTTCGAAATATCACGACCGTCCAACTCGTAGGCACCATCGGTCAGGTCTTCCAGCAAACCGGCGATATTCAGAAATGTTGTTTTGCCTGATCCCGAGGGCCCTGTGACCGAAACGAACTCACCCTCTTCTACGATTAGCGAGAACTCACGCAGGGCATGCGTTTCGACCGTGTCGGTACGGTAGACCTTGGAAACGTTTTTCATGTTCAGCATAGCCGGTTCTCCTGAATGGCTAATCAGTCAGCAGGACCGTTTCGGCACTGCGAAACGCGTCCAGGTTGGAAATTACGATCGTGTCGCCCGGCTGCAGGCCGGCTACAATTTCGACGGCGCCGAGACTGCGCGCACCCGTTTCGATCTGGCGTTTCTGCGCCACACCTTCTTCGGTAACCAGGTAGGCGATACGGCCGCCGCCACTGTCGAGAAACTGCCCTCTCTGCACCATTGTTACGTCGTTATACTCGGCGAGAAGGACGCGCACGGTAAGGCGCTGGTTCTGGCGAAGATTGCCCGGCGTTGCATCCTTGAAGCGGATGCGACTCGCTACCTGGTTGTTCACAATCTCGGGCGACACGGCTGCGAGCTCGCCTGTGAAGCGCTCTCCGCCGACCTGCACCTCAGCCGTCATCCCGATCGCCAGATCATCGGCATAACTTTCCGGAATCTGAGCGTCGACTTCGAATCGGGAAAGATCAACGACGGCCATGACGGGCGTATCTCTGTTCACCGCTGCTTTTTGGTCAACAAGGAGATCACCAACGATGCCATTCACAGGCGACTTGATAAAAAGATCGTCAACCTGCCGACGTAAATCAGCGACCAGGAGCTCCTGGCGACCAACGTCAAATTCGGAAGCGCGTAACTCAAACGCGAGTCGCTCATCGAACAGATCCGCATCGGCGACGGCATGTTTGAATGCAAGCTCCGCATTGCGCAGGTCGTCACCGGCCTTCTCGAAGTCGATCTCGGGTATGACACCCAGTCTGTTAGCTTCATCAGCCCGCCGCTTCTCACGCTTCGCGGCAACGAGGGCTACATCGGCCAG
>JAHEGH010000014.1 GCA_024639825.1 Gammaproteobacteria bacterium | reverse complement strand
GCCAGGTAGATCCGCGCATCGGTCCGGCCGATGCTTCCAGCAGCAGCTTCGACGCGGTTGAAGGTTTCGTCGGCGCCACGTTCGACCGGCTCGATAATCTCTACTTCCCGAGCGACGGCTCTTTCGCGCGCCTCGACTACATCTATTCCGACCAGAGTTTTGGCGCCGACAGCGACTACCAACAGCTGCTCTTCCGCGGCCTGTCCGCGCGCACCTTCGGCGACCACACGGTTTTCGGTTTCATCGACGTCTCGGCCACGGTCGCCGGTGTCTCACCCATCTACGCAGCGCCACGTACAGGAGGTCTGTTCAGACTTACCGGAAACTACGACAACCAGCTCGGCGGCCAGAACGCTGGCGTGGTGACCGGCAGCTATCAGTATCGCCTCGGAGAGGGCCAGTTTATGCCGTCACGTATCGGCATGTCCCTCGAGTATGGCGGAGTCGCAGATAGGGAGCGCGATCTTTTCCGGGACGGCGAGTTTCACGGCAGTCTGTTTCTCGCCTACCGATCACCCATTGGGCCGGCGTACATCGGTGCCGGCATTGGTGAAGACGGGCAGCGTCGCTTCTTCGTGCGTTTCGGCAGCATATTCAGCCCAGTGAATGCGATTCGCTGACTGTAAAAACGAACGGATCAACGCAGCGCTTAACGATGTTCGCCACCAACTAATGCGTGATCGCAAGCTACTAGAGGTGTTGGCAGAGGGTTAGATTGCAATTCTAGCTCCCTGCAAATCTTACTAACTTATTACGAGGCTTCAGCGGCGGCGGCTTTGGGTCACACGTCTGCTTTCGGGTGCTTAGCGGACGCTCGCCAGCGGCAAGTGCTGGCCGAGGTCAAGCGCAAATATCGCTTGCTGTTCTCCGCCCGCGTCCACCATTCGTCAGGCGGCGCAACGTCTCAATCAAAGTCCGGCAACAGCTGTCGCAAACTGGCCCGCCTGTACGAACTTCCAATGGCCGCTTGAACTGCAATTGGCCATAGACAGGCTACTAAAGAACTAAAAGCTTCAGTAAGATAGTTCACCCAAATTAGTCATACAAACTTAACTGATAAGGTGACTTCCCATGAGAAAGACAACGACAATTTTGACGGCCATCGCCATCGCTTCCCTGTCTTCAACGTCAGTAGCAGCTGAACACCAATACATCGACTTTTCCAAGGCTGGCCACATGGTTGTCGCTGGTCCGTTTAACGCCGTGATACCGATACCGAAGGATGCACGAATTGGTGAGCCGGAGCACACAACGGAGAGGTTCCTGTCCGAAACGCTCAAAGTGTCGAAGGCCGGATATTTTGCGGACGATCAATTCGTCATGGTTCAGGTCGAGACGACCAACGCACCGGCAGGAACGCTGACAAATGAGAATCTTCCGACGTATAAAATTGGCGACAGGGATTTTCGAGCCCGCACCTTCTGTATTGATATCAGCCAGGAGGAGTTGAATGCGGATGATGCTCCGCTACTCGAATACGTTGAGGCCTACAATGTGCAGATAGTGCCGGCCGTAAGAGCGGTTCAGCTTAATGTTACGACTGACGACGGAACTGGCGAAGCCAACATTGTCTACATGCGCAATGTTCCAGGAGGCTGTGACGCGATGACGCCAGAGTTCGAGGCAGAGTTTGATGCCGCTTTTGGTAGATTTATCGAGTCAATTCAAGACAGGAACTAGTTTGCTCAAGCACTGAAAACCCATTCGATCGCTTTGGCTATCGGAATCTACGATACGATCGTCGAGATGCGCAGCCAGGTTTTTGGCGACATGATGAGCTGCGAAGCGTTCGAAGGAACAGTGACCATGAAACGCACCGACAGGGAGCACTAATAGGGATGCGAACGCGCGCTATTCTGATTGCACTGATCTGCAACCTTGCCGCGTCGTCGGCTTTTGCTCAATCAACAGTGACGGCGACGGATCTACAGCACCATCGCTGGGTGCTCGAGACGATCAATGGCGAGGCGCTGCCAGCGACGGAGAACAAGGGCAAGATCCCGGAACTCGACTTTGGGGAGCAGATGCTGGTCTCGGGAAACACGGGGTGCAATCAGGTCAATGGCCAGGCGGTACTGCGTGATGGATTCTTCCTGATCGAGGCCATGGTGTCGACGGGAATGATGTGTCCACCGCCGTGGGGCGACATAGAAATTGCTGTGCAAACTGCGTTGGGTCACGAGTCGACAATTTCACTCGACGCTGAAAAAAACCTGACACTGCAAACGGCTGGCACAACGCTCGTCTTCCGCCTCGAGGACTGGGTGGCGGCGGCGCGCTGCCCGAACGACATCCTCATACCGTTCTTGCGCGGGGGTTGTACCGAGGACGCGGGCTCGCTGCTGGAGTCTTTGAACAGCGACCGTCTAGTTGCCATCGAATTCATTGCCACACTCTCACGGTGGGCTGCATACAGAAGAGGGTAAGACCATTTCCATTACACACAGGCCGCTAGGCAAGTATGGCGTGCAGGTAAGTAACATCTGCCTCGGAACCATGAACTTCGGCTGGCACACCTCCGAGGAGGACAGCTTCAGGATCATGGATCGGGCGCTGGAGCTCGGCATCAATTTCTTCGACACCGCTGACGTTTACGGGTGGACGGTGGAGCACGGATTTACCGAGGAGATTGTTGGACGTTGGCTTGCACAAGGCGGAGGTCGCCGAGATGCGATCATCCTGGCGACCAAGGTTTACAACCCGGTGGACCGCAAGGCTAATTTGCCGGAAGTGAACAGCGACGGCCGCAGCCTGAGTGCCTACAAAATTCGTAAGCACTGCGAGGGCAGCCTCGAGCGGTTGCAGACTGATCATATCGATCTGTATCAAATGCATCATATTGATCGCGCCTGCCCCTGGGCCGAGATATGGCAGAGTTTCGACGTCCTGACGAAGCAGGGGAAAATCGTTTATACCGGGTCCAGCAATTTTGCCGGATGGGATATCGCAACGGCGTGTCAGGAAGCCGCTCAGCGGGGGCTAAGCGGGCTGGTGAGCGAGCAGAGCGTCTACAACCTCGATAATCGGATGATTGAGCTGGAGGTGATTCCCGCCTGCCGCCACTATGGACTGGGACTGATTCCCTGGAGTCCCCTGGCCGGCGGCCTGCTTGGCGGCGCGCTCGAGAAGGAAAAAAATGGTCGGCGTGCCGACGCGTCGTTCGCAGAACAGATCGAAAAGAAGCGGGAACAGCTCGAGCAGTACGAGGAGCTCTGTCGGCAGATAGGCCACCCGCCTGGAGAGGTCGCGCTGGCGTGGTTGCTCCACAACCCGATCGTAACGGCTCCCATCGTTGGTCCGCGCACAATCGAGCAACTCGAAAGCGCCGTTCGCGCGGCAGCGATCGAGCTCGATGCGGAGACCCTTGGTAAGCTCGACGCCATTTTTCCCGGCCCGGGCGGTGAGGCGCCGGTCGCCTATTCCTGGTGAAGCCGGCGCTGTCCATTCCATAATCCCGGAGGCAGGTTCCGTGACGCCCGCTGTCGCAGGCTGTTTCCGGTATTGGGTATGCGTGGAGCCGCTCCCCGGGTCATAATGGTTGCGAAGGCGCCACCCGCAAGTGCGCCGTATGGGACTCAACAAAGACAATGTCATTTTTCGCGGAACTGAAGCGACGTAACGTGGTACGTGTGGGCCTTGCCTACATCGTCATAAGCTGGCTGCTTGCGCAGGTGGCCGAGTTCGCGTTCGAGAACTTCGGGGCACCGGAGTGGGTGCTCAAGACCTTTGTTGTGATGCTGCTGCTTGGGCTGCCGCTTGTCTTGTTCTTCGCGTGGGCATTCGAGCTCACGCCTGAAGGCGTCAAGCGTGAGAAAGATGTCGATCGCAGCCAGTCGATAACACCGCAAACCGGACAGAAGCTTAATAGGCTCACTTTTATTGTCATGGCCCTGGCTATCGCCTATTTCGCTTTCGACAAGTTCGTCATTGGCAATGCGCCGGAAGCGCAGCCCGAAGCGGCAGCGACTCAAGTCAGCGCCGACCCGCAAAAGTCGATTGCGGTGCTGCCTTTCGTGGATATGAGTCCAGGCAAGGACCAGGAGTATTTCACGGACGGCCTTACGGAGAACCTGCTTAACGCATTAGCCCAGGTGAGCGAGTTGAAGGTGGCCGGGCGTACTTCTTCATTCGCGTTCAAGAACCGCAACGAAGACCTGCGCAGCATTGCCGAGCAACTGCGAGTGGCGCACGTGCTCGAGGGCAGCGTGCAGAAAAGCGGCGTGCAGATTCGCATCACCGCACAGCTGATTAACGCCGAAGACGGTTACCACCTGTGGTCACAGACCTATGATCGGACGCTGGAAGATATCTTTGCGGTGCAGGACGAAATCGCAAGCGAAGTCGCAAAAGCGATGCGTGTTGCTTTGCTCGGCCATGGTGCCGACGTTCAGCCGCCTGTCTCGCAAAACACAGGAAGTGCCTACAACGATTACCTGAAGGGTCATCACGAGGCTAATCTCGGCAATCTGCAGGGCCATGAGCGTGCGCTTAGTTATTTTGAGCGCGCCCTGCAACAGGACCCCAACCTGGCGCTGGCCTGGGCCGGGCAATCGCAGTCGCTGGCCTATGTCACCGGCTTTATTGACACGGACTTCGTGGCGGGCTTTGAAGAAGCCCGGAACAGTGCGCTGCGTGCGCTCGAGTTGAACCCGGATTTGCCGGAGGGGTATGTGGCGCTCGCTGGCATCCAGCAATCTTACGACTGGGATTGGGCCGCCGCCGAGGCCTCGTTAGATCGAGCGCTTGCGCTGCGGCCAGGTGATACCACGACCCGGTTGGAACTGGCACACCTCAAGAACGTGCGCGGCAGGCGTGATGAAGCGTTTGCCGACATACAGCAGGTCGTCGAGCAGGATCCTCTGAACTGGAGCGCTCAAAGGGGTCTGGCCGTGTCCCTTGCCAGACGCGGACGTTTCGACGAGGCGCTGCGCATATTTGATCGATTAGAGGAAGCCGATGCAAGCCGCACGTCGCTGTATTGGAGTCGCGGTAACCTGTGGATGATGCAGGGCGACTACGAGCGCGCATTGCAGGAATTCGCCAACGAGACATTCGAGTTCCTGCAGCTGACGGGCGAGGCCATCGCTTACCATCACCTGCAAAAACCAGACGAGGCGAAGGCTGCCTTACAGACGTTAATCAGCGTCATGGGTGAATCGGCTTCCTTCCAGATTGCCGTTGTGTACGCGCAGTGGGGAGATGCCGACAACGCCATGAACTGGCTGGAGCGCGGCTACGTCATCCGTGACCCCGGCCTGGCGTACTTGGGCACCTATACTCTGTTCGATCCGATCCGGGAAGACCCCCGCTTCCAGGCCTTCCTGCGCAAGATGAAGCTTGGCGACCAGATTGAGTAGTTACTTTGATGAGCTGAAACGGCGCAACGTATTCCGCGTAGCCGCGGCCTACGCCGTTGTCGGCTGGCTGGCGATCGAGGTTATCGACACGCTTGCGCCCCGCATGGGCATGCCCGAGTGGGTGCCCGGCTTCGTTATCCTGCTGGTGCTAATTGGCTTCCCGATCGCGATGCTGTTCTCGTGGGCTTTCGAAATGACGCCCGAAGGCATCAAGAAGACGGCGGAAGTGGAGGTCGGCGAATCCATCACATCGACGACCGGGCAGAAGATCAACTACGTCATTATTACGGCACTCGCCGCCGTTGTGCTGTTCCAGCAATTCGCACCGGCGCTGAGCAGGATATCCCCGTTCTCGGAAGCGGTACCGAAAGCCGAAGCTATCGCCATTGCAGTACTGCCCTTCGCCGACCTGTCACCGAACGGTGATCAGGAGTATCTCGGCGATGGAGTCGCTGAAGAAATACTTAATGTTCTGGCGGGCGTCGAAGGGCTCAAAGTTACCTCGCGTACATCCGCGTTTGCTTTCAAGGAACAGAGCCGCGCCATTCCGGAGATCGCCACCATTCTCGGCGTGAGCCACGTCGTCGAGGGCAGTATCCGCAAACAAAACGACCGGGTTCGTATCACCGCGCAGCTCATTGATGTTGCCGACGACAGTCATCTCTGGTCAGAGACGTACGACTCCAACCTGGATGATATTTTCCGCCTGCAGGACGAAATTGCAGCGCAGATATCGGCAGCGCTCTCGACCAACCTGAAGCTGGCGCTACCGACCGTGGCGCGTGAAACACGCGACTGGAATATCGGCGCCTATGAGCTCTATCTTAAGGCCCGACAGCTGGTGGTGGCGCGGCGTGACTATGACGAAGTCGTGGAGTTAACCAATGCCGCTATCAGGCTCGAGCCCGAGTTTGCCGATGCGTGGGCGGAGCAAGCGACGGCACTTGCACTGAAGGCGTACAGGCTCGGGGTTATGGATGAAACCATTGACCAGGCCTATGCAACCTATGATGAGGCGTGGTTGGCTGCGCGACGCGCGACCGAGATCCAGCCGGGTCATCCGCTCGGCCTGGCCGTGCAGGGACTGATTCGTATGAACCAGAAGCGCTGGATTGAGGCGCGCGTCTTCTTCGAAAGGTCTCTCGCCGTGGACAAACCCAGCGACTATGCGTTTCTGTGGCTCGGCATCCTGGAGTCCCTGACAGGCGACGTCGATGGCGCACTTGCGAGACTCAATGCCGGGCTGGAACTGAGTCCGACGGCACCCAATCTCATCCGCTGGCGTGCCAGGCTGCTTACGCACAAGGGTGACTGGGGTACGATTTGGGAGGAAAAAAGCCAACCATCTGCGCTGCAGATGGAAGACACCGTCTGGTCGCAGCAGTTTGCCGCATTGCACTTGGGTGAGATCACTGTTGACCAGTTAGTGTCCTGGCTGGAGACGACAGCCGAGGAAATTGACGGACAGAAAGTCACGGCTGTCGGGGAGTTAGGGCGAATCATTGATACGATCAATTATGCCTTCCGCCCAAATGCATCGGTGTCGGATGCGTCGATCAGAGACGTTTTTCTTGCCGCGGATTTCGAGACGCAGTTCGGTATGATGGAAATCCGACCCGAACTAAGCTTCGCCTACTTCAGTAATCGTGAACAGGAACTCCTGAACATACCGAACAGAAACGAACTGGAGATACTTTGGATCGCGCAAGCGTCAGTGTACCGACAAAGCTCTGGCTTCAAGGCCCTGGTGACAGGGCTGGAACTACCGGCGTACTGGGATCTGTATGGTTGGCCGGACATGTGCCGACCAACCAGCGCCAGCGAATTTGAGTGCGACTAGGCGACCGGTAACGAGGAACGACCGGCAGCACCAAGTCAGAAAGGCGATTACTGCGCCTCTATAACCACGACCTCACCCAGCCCCATGTCACGAATCGGTTTCTCGATCTTGTCGAGGTCACCGACGATCAGCCAGGTCAGCTTGTCGGGTTTCATTACCTCCGTCGCGGCTTCGTGCAACTTACCAGTCGTCAGACTCTCGTATTTGCCTTTCAAGTTCATCGCGTAATCGTCGGGTCGGCCAAAGCGATTGTTCTCCAGCAATGTGTTTAGGACGGCGGTTGCTGTTTCATACTGACCGGGCAGGCTGCGTACTGAGTTCTTCACGTTGCGATCCAGTTCATCCTGTGTGGCTGGACGGTCGCCAAGAAAGTCGCCGAACTCGCGAGTCAATTCGTTGATCGAATCAACAGTGCGATCCGTTTGCACCGGTGCGTATGCCATCCACGGCCGTTGCCCACGAGCATCCCAAAGGAATGTATATGCGCCATAGGCCCAGCCTTTATCCTCGCGCAAGTTCATGTTGACTCGAGCAGTGAACTGGCCGCCAAGCGCGTTGTTCATCGTATCAATAGCGATGTTGTTCTCGACGCCCTGCGGCGGTGCGATATGCCCAGCTAATATCAGCGACTGCGGGGCATCGGGTTTGTTGATCAGGTAAACCGCCGCTTCGAAGGGCAGGTCAACATCACTGATGTTCTTCCTGTGCAGCGGCGTACTCGGAGCCGACCAGTTACCGAACTGCTTTTCCAACATCGGCTTGATCTCGGCCATCGTGATATCGCCGACGACGAAGATCGTTGCGTTATCCGGGCGCAGCCAGTCACGCTGAAACTGCACCAGGTCATCACGGCTCAAATTCGCTACCGACTCAGTCGTACCCGACCCGGTAAACGGTATCCCGTAGGCATGATCTTCACCATACAGCAGCGGCGGCAGTGTCCGCAGAGCGATGCCAACAGGCTGATTCCTCTCCTGTTCAATTCCTGCGAGCACTCTGGGCCGCAGTCGATCGATCTCGGCCTGGTCAAACGCCGGGTTGCGAATGATGTCGGCGAACAGTCCAAGCGATGGACCAAGCTGCTTCTTGAGCGCAGACAGGGTGACGGTGGACATATCGAGGTCTGACCCTGCGTTAATGTTTGCACCCAGCGCTTCAGCCTCGGCGCTGATTTCGAGCGCGCTGCGCTTCTTGGTACCTTCATCCATCATCGCGAGCGTGAACGCTGCGGATCCCAGATTGCGGCCCGAATCGGCTGCATACCCGGCGTCGAATTGCATCGCGACATTAACGACGGGCACCGTGCTGCGCTCGGCCAGGACTATCTTCAAGCCATTCGACAGCTGGTCGCGTTCAACCTTGGGGAACGTCAGGTCCGGGGTCGAGCCTACAACCGGCAAAGCGCTGCGGTCGGCGTCGATCTTGGACGCCGTATAGGAGGGAACGGGAAGGACATCAATCTGGTGATAGCCCTTTGTCAGCCAGGATTTCGAGGTCTTGAGAATGTCGGCTGGCGTTGCCGAGTCGACCCAGGCGAGGCGCGTGCGGAAAAAGCCCGGGTCACCCGCATACAGTTCGCCCTGTGCGAGGGCAGTGGCTTTGCCGCTGAAGCCGCCCACCTGTTCGACGCCACGTATGAATGCCGCATTGATTCCAGTCTTTGCGCGCTGTAGCTCTTCCTTGCTTGGGCCGTCCGTCAGGAACTTGTTCACTTCGCTGTCGATGATGTCGTTTACGGCCTTAACATCGACGCCTTCTTTGATCGTTGCGGTAATGCGGAAAATACTCGCGAGTTCGTGCTCCTCGACCTCGGCAGAAACACTGACAGCGAGCTGATTCTTGTAAACCAGCGCCTGGTAAAGGCGGGAGTTCTTGCCAGTTCCCAGTACTGACGCGGCAAGATCCAGGTTGGTGCGGGCCTGATGCGTGCGTCCAGGCACGACCCAGGAACGATAAATACGCGCTTGCGGTACATCTTCACGCATTTGTTCGCGCGTGTTGCTGGCTCGCTCGGGAATGAACTCCTTAAGTCGAGACAATGGTGGGCCCGCATCGATGCTGCCGAAGTACTTCTCAACCAGCGGCCGCGCTTCTGCGGCGTTAATGTCGCCGGCCAGCACGAGGACCGTATTGGCCGATCCATAGCGTTCCTTGAACCACTCGTGCACGTCTTCGAGCGATGCGGCATCGAGGTCCTCCATCGAGCCAATTGTGCTCCAGCGATACGGGTGACCTTCGGGAAACAGCCCGGCCAGTTCATTGTACTCGACCTTGCCGTAGGGCTGGTTATCACCCTGACGTTTCTCGTTCTGCACAACTCCACGCTGGTTATCGAGCTTCTCTTGTGTGACGGCACCGAGCAGGTGCCCCATGCGATCGGACTCCATCCATAGTGCCATGTCCAGAGCGGGTGTCGGCACGGTCTCAAAATAGTTGGTCCGGTCGAACCAGGTTGTGCCGTTCATGCCGGTAGCACCGACCTGTTCAAAAGGCCCGAAGAACTCGTCATCGTAGTTTTCGCTGCCGTTGAACATCAGGTGCTCGAACAGGTGCGCGAAGCCGGTCTTGCCAGGTTTCTCGTCCTTGGAGCCAACATGGAACCAGATGCTGACGGCCACAACCGGCGCCTTGCGATCTTCATGCACGATCACCCGGAGTCCATTTTCGAGAACAAACCGGTCGTACGGGATGTCGACTTCGACCTCGGCCGCGGACAGCATCGGCAAAAAAGCGAGAGTAAGCGTAAGAAGGAAAAGACGTTTCATTGTGATTATCTCCATCCCGGTTTCGGATCCATATAGGGATTATAGGAGTTTTTCGCGATATTGGACGCGCTAACGCGGAATGACCGGCAGTACCAGGTAAGAAAGGCGATCCGGTGCATGGTGCACTGTATTCGTCGCCGCCACTCCTTCCGACTCATCCACGTTGTTGCCGCCCGTATTCAGGTTACGCACGTACTTCGGAAAGCTGGATGAAGATACTTCGACGCGTATGCGATGGCCCGCCTGGAACTCAATCGACGTGGTCATCGGCGTGAAATCGAGCTCATACACTTCGCCGTCTTCCATAAACACCTGCTTGTCATAGCCGTCACGGTATCGAGCCCTCAGGATCGTGTCGTCGACAATGAATGCCGTTCCATCTGGCAAGACATCGACAAGCTTGATCGTGAAATCGGTGTCGCGCGCATCGGATGACACAGAGAGAACGGCGTCTACGAAGCCGCTGATTTCAAGCGGTTCTTCGAGCGGCTCACTTGTATAGACCAGCACGTCGGCGCGTGCTTCTATTACGCGCTGGTCAAAGGCTCCGGGAATGACTGTGCCACCGTTGCAACAGTCGCCGCCGCCGATCGTCTGGACCGGGTTCATAGGGTCGTAAACGAAACTGTCCGTGTTCGCCGCAGGCGGTGGCTCAAAGGATAGCCGACCATCGCCATACAGACTGTTGGCATTGCCATCGCTGACGAGATAGAGACGCGTCTCTTCTGCCTTCTCAGGCGGCCAGTCATTCGCCTCGCTCCAGCGATTGGCGCCCATTGTGAAGTAGCGAACCTTCGGCGTAGTGCCTGCTACGGCGCCGCTGCCCCCGGGCAGGAAACGATTGAAAAACGTGTAGATCTCTCCCGTAACGTCGAGACGCGTATCACCCATGTCGCGCTCGCCCACGATCGTCTTTTCCTTGAGGCCCCAGAACCTGCAGTGCTCGACCGGAGCGATGACCGCGAACTGGTTGTTGCGTACTTCCGCATCATTGCCGTTTTCGCGTGCGTGGCTGTACAAAGCCATGTTCGGTCCAATCGACACGTCGTACCAGGAGTTGAACCACAGGGCCGGTACACCCCAGCCCTCACTGTCGTGATAGAGACCGCTTTCATACCAGCGCTTGTCACCGGGTTTGCGGGCGATCAGTTCTTCAAAAGTGCCGGGCGGTTCCCCCAGTTCGAGTAACATGTCCTGGACCGGCAGGAAGGCGAGGTGTTTCTTCCAGTCAACCTCAGGTTTGTCAGTATCGAGATCGTTGTAACCGGAGATGCGTTCGCGCGTTTCGCGGTCGAGGCCGGCGGGAATCTGCGCACGCAGCGGATTGTCGACCCAGTACAGCCACGGATAGAACAGCGTGCGCTGAGCACCGCCACGGTACCAGTTGCCCTGTTCATGAAATTCACCGACCCGCCCGATGCCGGCGCCGGACGCCATTGGGATCATTGCCGCATGTGCCGGATGATCCATCGCCGCTAGTGCGAGCTGCCATTCTGCTGATGACGAGCAACCCATGGTGCCGACATGGCCATTCGACCAGTCCTGCTCGGCGATCCACGTGAGCGTGTCATAACCGTCGGTACGGGGATTACCGAGAATCTCGAACTCACCCTCAGAAAAATAACGGCCGCGTTCGTTTTGGATCACGAAAGCATATCCACGACTGACCGCTTCGACCGCCTGCACGAGGCGGCCACCGGACAGCGTGTTGTAGTTGTAGGGAGTACGCCAAAATACCGCAGGCAGGGGATCCGGCGATTCTTTGGGCAGGTAAATATCGGTCGACAGATGCACGCCATCGCGCATGGGTACGTTGACCTTCCGCGTCGCATCAGCAAGCTCGCCGAGTTCTTCGCGCAGCTTCTCTTCGTCCCACTTGTGATAGTCCTGCGCGGTAGCGACGCCGAACGACAGCAGCAAGGCGAGTATGAGTTTCAGTCGCATGACACTACTCCTATCCCATCGTTTTCGGTCTGGTCTACCGAGCCTCGCGTTTCAGGCGCATAACGACGTCTTCACTCACGTTCAACAGATCGCTGACTTTGAGGACCAGCGAGTTCTCGTACTTGTCGAGGTCGCCGTCGGCGTAGGCAGTGGACCAGAGCAATTCCACGACGCGCGCTTTCTCATCATCGTTCAGATGTTTGTGCAGCAGTTCGGTGAATTCATGTACCGAGACCAGCTCGTCGACCTCTGCATTGGCTGCATTGATGAGTTCTGCAGCCGCCTGCGTGCTCAACCCGAAGTGGTTCTTGACCAGGCGCAGCATGCGCTCGAATTCGACCTCCTCAAAGCTGGAGTCGACCAGCGCCACGTCGACCATAAGCACCGCCGTTGCCATGCGAATTGCCGCGTCCCGCTCATCCGCCGCCGCATCTTCGGCTGAGATTCGACCCATAATGTCGTCGAAAAGTTTTTTGAACATCTACCGTACTTCCTGAATTCGGCCCGGATCAGCCCCTGATCCGAAGTATACGTTGGTTTGATGATCTTCGAAGGGCCGGTCAGGATTTGCGCAGCAACGCATCGACGAAACGGGTGCGCCATGCTGTGATGTCGTTCTTCCTCAGTGTCTTAACCAGCGCCGCGTTTCGCTCTTTACGCTCCTCAAGCGGCATATTCAGTGCCGCCGCGATACCGTCCGCGACGTTATCGCGGTCATGAGGATTTACAATGATGGCCTCAGTGAGTTCGCACGCCGCCCCGGCGAGACTCGATAACACCAGGACACCAGGATCGTCGGGATCCTGCGCGGCGACATATTCCTTGGCAACAAGATTCATGCCGTCGCGTATGGGCGTGACCAGGCCGACCTTTGCGTTTCTGAACATCCCCATCAGCGGTTGCCGAGCGACGCCTTTATTAAGGTAGCGAATCGGTACCCAGTCTGTGGTGGAGAAGCGTCCGTTGATTCGGCCCGAGACCTGCTCGAGCTCCGCGCGAATTTCGTCGTAAGTGCGCACGCCGGTGCGGGTCGGCGGTGCAATTTGCATCAATGTCACGTTCTTTTGGGCGTTCGGATATCGCTGCAGCAAGCGTTCAAAGGACAGGAATCGTTGCATCAATCCCTTGCTGTAATCCAGTCGGTCGACGCCGATGATGAGATTGCGTCCCCCAAGACTCTTCACCATTTTCTTAACGCGCTTCAGTTCCGCGGCCTCGCGGGAGAGGGCAGCGATACCCTCGACGTCAACGCCGATCGGGAAAACGTCAGCGACGAGGCTGCCGCCCGGCATCCTGATTACGTGGTCGTCGTCAATCTCGGCACCAACGATCGGTTCTCGTATGCAGGATTCGAACGCCGCCAGGTCGCGGTGGGTATGGAAGCCAATGACGTCATACGCACAAAGCGCGCGCAACAGATACTCGTGTCCGGGCACCGCCCGAAAGGCCTCGTAGCACGGAAACGGCACGTGCAGGAAGAAACCTATTGGGTTTTCGATGCCGGCGTCGCGCAGCTCAGCGGCCAGCGGAATGAGGTGGTAGTCATGCACCCAGATAATATCGTCGGGTTTCAGCAGTGAGGCGAGTTTGCGGGCGAACTGTGCGTTGACTCGCCGGTAGCCGTCGAAATTTGCCGAATCGTACTGGATGAAATCGAGTAGATAATGACATACCGGCCACAGCACCCGGTTGCTGTAGCCGTTGTAATAATGTTCATAATCATCTTCGTTGAGCGAAATGGTTGCGTATTCGATGTTGCCTTTCTTGACGACTTGCGGCGCACCCGGTTCGCTACTCGAGGTTAGATTGCCGTTCCAGCCAAACCAGACACCACCGTGCTCTTCGAGTGCCGCAAGAATACCAACGGCAAGGCCGCCGGCAGATGCGCTTTTCTTCTTGGGCGTTGCGACGCGGTTTGAAACAATGACAAGGCGTTTGGTTTGGTTAGAGGTCATCATGCTAAAGCGCCTCCTCCCAGGATCGACTCAAGCGTACGGCGGCATTGATAATGCCCGCCATGCTGTAGGTCTGCGGAAAGTTGCCCCACAGGTCACCCGACTGTGGATCGATGTCTTCCGAAAGCAGGCCGAGTGGATTGCGCAGTGACAACATGTTCTCAAACAGGTCGCGTGCTTCGTCCATTCGGCCGATGCTGGCAAGCGCGTCGATATACCAAAACGTGCATATGTTGAACGCGTTCTCTGGCTCGCCGAAATCATCCGCCGCAATATAGCGAAACAGGTGTTTGTCGCGACGCAAATGACGTCCGATACAGTCGACTGTTGCAATGAACCGGGGGTCATCCGCAGCGATGAAACCCAGGTCGTGCATCGTCAGCAAGCTGGCATCCATTTCCGGTCTGCCAAAGCTTTCTGTGTATGACTGCTGTTCCTCATCCCAGGCCTTTTCTGAAATGATGGCGTGTATCCGATCAGCGGCTTTACGCCAGTGATTGGCGCGTTCGGTCTCACCGACTTTCGCCCCGATTTTTGCCAGCCGGTCGCAGGCTGCCCAGCACATGATGCTCGAGAACGTATGCACGCGCTGCCGGCCGCGATACTCCCAGAGGCCGGCATCGGGTTGATCAAATTTGCGTTCGGCCCACCGGCCCAGGGCTTCGAGTCGCTTGAAGTCAGCGACGGTTCCGCTTTTGATCAGGCGGCGGTCAAAAAACACCTGCATGGACGACAGAACGACGGCGCCGTAAACGTCATGCTGCACCTGTTCGAATGCCTGGTTGCCGCGCCGTACCGGACCCATGCCATTGTAGCCGGACAGCGATTCCACGATGGCCTCGTCGGTCAGCGAGCGCCCGCTGATGCCATACAGGGGCTTAAGTTCCTCGCCGCCGGCGGCCGCCGCAATATTGATGATATAAGCGAGGTATTGCTCCATCGTGCGTGTCGCGCCCAGACGGTTAAGCGCCTGCACAACAAAATAGCTGTCCCGCAGCCAGCAGAAACGATAATCCCAGTTTCGGCCACTGTCGGCGGCCTCGGGAACTGAGGTAGTGAGCGCCGCAACCACCGCCCCGGTATCCTCGAACGTACACAGCTTGAGCGTGATCGCGGCACGAATGACAGCGTCTTGCCATTCGAATGGAATCGACAGCCCGCGCGACCAGGTGTGCCAGTAATCGCGGGTTGAACGGTAATGAGTATGAAATGCGTCTTCGCAGGATTCGCGGATCGATTCGTCCGGCCCGATCAGCAGGTACAGCGGCTCGTCCAGCACGAAAGTATTTTGCTCGATGACGTGCGTGATCGACGCATTGGTGGTCAGTCGAAAATCGGTGTCACTACCGAGATAGCGAATGTGATTGCTGCCATGTGTCGTTTCGCAGGCGGCCGCGCCGTAGTTCGCGGCGGGCCGCAGTCGAATGCGAATCCTGGGACTGCCGGACAACGGCTGGACACGCCGGAAGAGCATCATCGGTGTGAAGCTGCGACCCAGGTAGTTGTAACGCGGCGCGAAGTCCGTGATCGTGACGGCCCCGCCATTACCGTCGTACAGAATCGTGGTCAGAATAGCCGTGTTGGTTTGATAGCTCTGCTCGCTGTGCGTGTAGCCGGCGAGCTCGATATCAAAAAAGCCGGGCAACTCAGCTTCATTTTCGTCGCGCAAGAGCCGGCAAAATACCGGATCGGAATCTAGCTGTGGCAGGCACGACCAGACCATCGTCGCGCGCTCATCGATCAAACACGCCACCTGGCAATTGCCAATCAGGCCCAGGTTAAGATTCGTCAACGTTTGTCCTCCGAGATTTGGTGTTGCTGTGGTTCGCCGCCACAACTGAGCGCAACCATGCTCTAACATCAGCAACACTGTCGAGTGCATAACGTGCCACGGTAGCGCTGCCACCGCCGACCCGGATCGAGATGCCCTGCAGGGCGTTAACGACCTCGAAACCATCTTCGTCGGTGATGTCGTCGCCGATAAATACGGGCTGCCGTTGTTCGAACTCGTGCGACTTCAGGAGCTGCCGGATTGCTTCGCCCTTGTTGTGTTGCCGCGGTGCAATTTCATACACCATCTTACCGTCTATCAAACGAAAGTCCGACTCGAGCTCCGGCATCACCTCTAAAACCAGCGCTCTGCACGTTGCTGCGAGCTCGGGTGCACGACGATAGTGCAGCGATACGCCGCCCTTTTTTTGCTCGAGCAAAAGACCGTCATGGTCGTCGACCAGTTGCGTGATTCTGGCGAGCACGTGAGCCGGCAATGGCTGCGACGGCGGGGCTGCCCGCACCGTGTTCACCTCTCGCATTTCGGCGCCGTGAGCGCCGACCGCCGGGAAGTGTACATTGTCAA
This sequence comes from Gammaproteobacteria bacterium, assembly GCA_024639825.1. Classification (GTDB taxonomy): domain Bacteria; phylum Pseudomonadota; class Gammaproteobacteria; order Steroidobacterales; family Woeseiaceae; genus UBA1847. The sequence continues at coordinate 41,257 of JAHEGH010000014.1, read as the reverse complement.
AAATGCGATCAATCTCCGCGATTGACCGGCCACTGATCAGCGCCAACGCCCCATTAAGGTGCATCAGCAACTGTTGCAGCAATTCAACCAGTTCCGGGTCCGCGCGCACATCGCCCGGATGGTCCTCTATATCAAGCAGTGTGCCATCCACGTCGAGGAACAGCGCTGTCGTTTCAAGATCGATGTATTTGGGTGCAGTAGGCATCGCGCAACTCTACCGCGCGAAACACGCCGCGGCCATTGATCTCTGGCTGCTAGCCGATCCGTCCTTCGGGTTTATTACACGTTCAGCAACAGGTGCTCACGCTCCCATGGGCTGATTTCACGGTGAAACAAGCGCATCTCCTCGCGCTTCACTTCACCATAGACGTCACAGAACTCCCGACCCAGAACCGCGTGCAGATCGTCAGCGGCCTCAAACAGGGTCAGGGCTTCGTCCATCGTGGTTGGAATGGCATATTCATCGTCTTCCAATTCACCGACTGCGGGTTCGCCTGGTTTGACTTGCTGCATCATGCCGAGATAACCGCATGCAAGTCCGGCGGCGATCGCAAGGTATGGATTACAGTCCACTCCGACCACGCGGTTTTCGAGACGTCGATCCTGAGGTGCTGCATTGGGTACTCGCAAACCGGTCGCTCGATTGTCATGGCCCCATCCAAAATTGGTAGGAGCGCTCGAGTTGGCATCACTCTCAAAGCGACGGTAACTGTTCACGTAGGGCGCCATCAAAGGGAGAGCCTGTGGCAGGTACTTCTGGCAGCCACCGATGAAATGCAGAAAGCGTTCACTGATTGCGCCGCTGGCATCGCTGAAAATGTTTTCACCGCTCTCGATGTCTACAACACTCTGGTGAACATGCATGGCGGAGCCGGGCTGGTCGCGCATTGGCTTTGCCATGAACGTTGCGAACATTTCATGGTTCAGCGCGGCTTCGCGAATAATGCGCTTGAAGTAGAAGACCTGGTCGGCGAGCAGAACCGGATCACCGTGCGTGAGGTTGATCTCAACCTGGCCAGCACCGTCTTCCTGGATAACCGTCTCAATGGCCAGACCCGCATCCTGTGCAAAATCGTAAATGGTATCGATAACCGGACCGTAGTCGTCCACGGCCGACATGGAGTAGGACTGGCGTCCTGTCCCGGGCCGGCCGGTGCGCCCGACCGGTGCCAGGATCGGCTCGTTGGGGTCGAGATTCGGTCGAGTGAGATAGAACTCGAGCTCAGGAGCGACAACCGGCTTCCAGCCTTGTTGCGTGTAGAGATCGACGACCTGTTTCAGGACCTGCCGTGGCGCGATGCTGACGGGTTGGCCGTCGCGCGTGTACAGATCGTGAATCACCTGCAAGGTAGGCTCTTTGGCCCAGGGCACCGCTTTTGCCGTGGACATGTCGGGCTTGAGTACCAGATCGTACTCGGCCCACTGGTTTACAATGTCCATCTCCACATCGTCGCCGGTAATCGTCTGGTAGAAGATCGAAACGGGCAGGTAGGTTTCGTGCTGTGGGTGAAACTTACGTGCCGGCATTGCTTTGCCGCGAGACATGCCGGCCAGGTCTGGAATGATACATTCCACCTCATCGACATCACGGCCAGCGCGATAGACCTTGAATGCTTCCGGCAGGTCTTCCAGCCAGCCCCGATTTTGATCTTTCATGGAGATACTCCGCTAGATATTCGCGGAGTTTACGCTGGAATGTGACGCCAGGTCTTCGAAAATTCGCGGCCGGAAGGGCCGATGCGAGGCGGGTTGCCTGCTGGCTAGAGCAGGCCCTCCAGGCCATCGAGGTCATTGATCACGCGCCATTGCCCGCCGGTTTTCTCAACCCGGCCCTGCCACGCGCTTAGTCGATCAAGGTACTCACGCGGGTCGATGTTGTCCGAGCGAAGCTTGGTCACGTTGAGCGCGATGACACTGAACCCTTCGAGCTCTACGTCGATGTCACGCACGTAGCCCTTCTCGAGGTCTTCCTTGAGGTCCGAGAAGATCAGGATCGTCTTGGTGCCCGTGCCTTTTTCGTTCAGGAACTCCACGGCCTGCAACAAGCCGCCCGTGATGTCGGTATACGGTGCGGGCTTCGCGTTTTCGACAAACTCACTGACCTGCTGCGCGAACAGTCGTTTTTGCCGATTGATGGCGCTCGGCCGATCATCGAAAGACGCCTTGGCGATAATGTCTCTCTCGCTAAAGCTGCCTGTGTCGATGCGGGCTACTGCGAACGAGTCCGACGCGTCCAGCCGCGAGAGTGTGAAACGAATGATCTGCTCGGCCTTGATGAGTTCCTCGGCGTAGGTGCCGGAGGTATCGAGCAGCATGTAGACGCCCGTGTTTCTCGGCGCGGTATCGCTGCTACAGGCGGCGAGGAGTACACACAGTGTCAATAGAATGCTGCGTTTCATAATCTTGCTCCCTTGAGACCCTGGTCACTCACGGAGCGGGCTTCTGCTTTGGCCATGCGTTCCTCGATCCAAAGCGGCACGAACAACGGCAAGTCATAAACCTGCTTCATTAGCGTACCGAGATAGAGAAAGATGTTGCCGAGCAGTCGCAGCGCCAGCGCCAACGCTCGCAGCACTGATATCGCCATGAGACCAATCACCGTTCTTAGCGAATGCACGAACGTCTCCATGGGAATGGCCACGAACGTCAATGCAAACGGCAGGATAAAGCCCATGCCCATCTGCGCGGCGGTCGTGATCCACATGTATTCGCCGGTTGCCGTTGCACCCGCGTCGCCACGCAGCAGTGCGCTGGTCGCGAGCTCGTCGTGTAACAGAACCTCGCGCATGTAGGCGAGTCCCGCCTCAACGCTGGCGAGCAGGAACAGGATAGTGAATGTGATGTAGATCATGCGTACGCGGGTCTTGTCGGGCAGGGCGCCGATTACCGGGAACAGGCGCGTGATGCGCAGCGATTCCATCAGGAACAGGCCCATCGATATTTCCACGAGGATGATGACGAGTGCTGCGATATCCGCGGTGCGAAAGTCGCCGATGAGACTCGTACCGCCAACCATTTCAGCCATCGGACGTGCGATCAGGGAGAAGTTGATCGTTGCACCACCGATCGCAATACAGAGCACGAACGCCGAGACAAAGAAGTTAACGAGCGATGAGGAAGACAGCACGGACATGGCGCGGTCGTGACCGTGAATCATGTCCTCGTATTCCTGCATGTGCCGGTCGATCGTAACCGAGCGACTCAGGAGACTGTCTACGTTCTTGCCGACAGCGGCCAGCGTCTGCTGGATCTTGCGCCAGTCCGGCCGCATGTGACGCAGCAGCTTGTGGCGCTTTGCGCTGGCCGCGTGATACGCGGTCATCGCTTCCTTGTGCGCTTTGACCAGTGACTTGTGAATATCACTCAGGATGCTGCCGATATGGGCGCGCCCGTCCTTGGCATCCATGTCGGCAACGGCCTCGACCGCTTTGACCCAGCCGGGTGGGTCGGGCGGTACGTCGACCGCTTCCTGGTGGTCCTTCTCGATCCGCCCGATGGATTCACTCAAAGAGCGATGCAGCGCCGAGTAGTTGGCGAGGTCCTTCCGGACGGTCTCGTTGATGCGATCGAACTCACGCTCGATGATGCGTTCTTTCGCTTCGCGCCCGGCCGCGAGCAAAACGTCACGGTTGCGAGCAGCGAGATTGGTTTCAGACCGCGACACGGCTTTGGACGCCATGCGAAAGCTACGGTGCAAGCCTTGTGCCGCGGCCTGAATAGCCTTGTGTACAGTAGTGCGAATGAGATAGAGCGCGGCGTTGATCAGGACGATCCAAAGTAACGCCGATACAGCTGGCCATGGGGTGATGCCAAGCATAAAGCTCATGATGGTAACTCCGCTGTCTTAGTTAAGAACCGTAGACCGGTGGTTTTGCGAAGCGCCCTTTCGGACGCCGTGCCTTTTTCATCTTCCAGTGGAGCGTTTCACATCGAGGCGGGAGATACCATCGATATGAGACATAATTGTGGTCATCCGGACACGGTAAAAGTCGATAATTGGCCCGATTCCAGCCTGGCGGCGAGCAATGAGTGCCCCTTCACGACCCTTTCCTCTCCCGAACGCGGTAGAATTTCCGCTCCTTCTAATTGAAAGGAAGACAAGAAATGAAACAGCTGAATCATGCTTTGAAGCTGCTTGCCAGCCTGGTAGTGCTTGTCTCTCTCCTGGCCCTGAACGCTTGTGGAAAAGAACAACAGGCAGCAGCGCCGGAGGAAAGCAAGGTTGAGAAGCAAACCATAACCTGGAAGCTGGCTCAGACCTGGGGGACGGGTTTTCCAATCTTTGGCGATGCAGTCATCAAGATGGCCGACATGGTCAAAGAAATGTCCGGCGGCGAGTTGGAAATTCGGATCGACTCGGCGAACAAGCACAAGGCGGCACTTGGCATCCTTGATATGGTCAAGGCCGGCCAGTACGAAATGGGCCACTCGGCCTCGTACTACTGGAAGGGTAAGGACCCCAATACCATGTTCTTCTCCACCATGCCGTTCGGCATGATCGCGCCTGAACAGTACGCCTGGTTTTATTACGGTGGCGGTATGGAGTTGATGCAGAAGGTCTACGACGAACACGGCGTCTATTCTTTCCCTGGTGGCAATACCGGCAACCAGATGGGCGGCTGGTTCCGCAAGGAAATCAACACCCTTGACGACCTTGACGGCCTCAAGATGCGCGTCCCGGGCTTTGCTGGTGAAATCCTTTCCAAGCTTGGCGTGGTGGTGACGAACATCGCCCCTGGCGAACTCTATACGGCGCTTGATCGCGGCACCATCGATGCCCTGGAGTGGGTCGGACCGTCCCTGGATCTCAACATGGGATTCCAGAAAATCGCACCCTACTACTACACCGGCTGGCATGAGCCTGCGACAGAGCTGCAGTTCATGGTCAACAAGGCCGCGTTTGATTCCCTGCCGCCACATTTGCAGGAGATCCTGACCATTGCCATGCAGTATGCGGCCTATGACATGTATGCCCGCTCGTACCATGAGAGTGCGGTCAACTGGGCGTCAATCGAGGAAGAGTATCCGGACGTCAAGATTCGCACCTTCTCTCCTGAAATCATTGCTGCAATGAAAAAAATCAACCAGGAACTGCTGGCGGAAAGTGCGGCGAACAACCCGACCTTCAGGGAAATCCTCGACTCACAAAATGCCTATATGAAGATGGCGCGCAAGTGGACCGAGCTTTCTGACTACGCCTACCTCAAGGACAATCTCGAATAGTCCCGACCGGACTCCCGGCTCCGGCCGGGAGTCTCTTACCATCGTGTAAGGGCAACCTATGCTCCTCAGGCTAGAGCAAGTCTTCGATCGCTTCTCCGACGTGATGGGGTGGATTGCCGGCGCTCTCAACCTGGTGATGCTGCTCAACGTCTTCTACGACGCGATCATGCGGTATTTCTTCAGCACCGGGTCGATTGCCCTGCAGGAGATGGAGTGGCACCTGTTTGCCATGGTCTTTCTGTTTGGCATTGCCTACGCACTGAAAGAAGACGGCCACGTGCGGGTCGATGTCTTGTACGAGCGCTTCTCGCCCCGCTGGAAAGCCATTGTGAATATCAGTGGCACCGTCCTGTTGTTGCTCCCGCTGAGCGTGATGATCGTTGAGGGATCCGTCTGGTATGTACAGGAGGCCTTCAATTCAGGTGAGGTAAGTGGTGATCCGGGCGGTCTGCCCTATCGCTGGCTGATCAAGCTGGTTATCCCGGCTTCCTTTGTATTCCTGATTGTCTCGGCAACGGGATTCATCATTCACAACATCAATGTCTTCCGGGGCCAGGCAGATCCACGGCAACGTCGCATCGAGAATGAGGTTCTGTAGATGACCGGCCTCATCATGTTCGCCGCTGCCCTGTTGTTGCTGCTCGTCGGCTTTCCGGTGGCGTTTACTTTTGGTGGGGTTGCGTTGTTCTTCGGCCTGCTGGCCGAAGGGCCGGAGATGTTTTCGCTGATGCCGCACCGCATCTGGTCGATCATGAATAACACGATCCTGATGGCCATCCCGCTGTTCATATTCATGGGCATCGTGCTGCAGAAATCCAACCTGGCCCAACGCCTGCTCGAATCCATGGGTTTTCTGTTTGGCGAGGTTCGTGGCGGCATCGCCATTTCGACGATCCTGGTTGGAACCCTGTTGGCGGCTTCCACCGGTGTGGTCGGTGCCAGCGTAGTGGCCATGGGCGTTATCTCGTTGCCGGTCATGCTCAAGTACAAGTATGACAAACGCCTGGCCACCGGGACCATTTGTGCCGCAGGTACGCTCGGCCAGATTATTCCGCCATCCATTATTCTCATCATCCTCGGCGATGTTTTCCAGGAGCCGGTCGGCGACCTGTTCAAGGCAGCCCTCTGGCCGGGCCTGTCACTGGTCGTCTTTTACATCGCCTACATTGTGATCATCACACTGATGAGAAAGGATCTGGCGCCACCCATTCGGCTCGAACAGATGACCGGGTCGAAAAGCCAACAGGTATTTCATGCGCTGAAGGCCGTCGTCCCGCCACTGGTGTTGATCATCCTCGTACTCGGCTCGATCCTGACCGGCGTGGCAACACCGACAGAGTCATCCTCGGTCGGCGGCGTTGGCGCGATCGTTCTGGCCGCATTCTATGGCCGGTTCTCGATTCGCATGGTCTGGGAGAGTTCCCTGGAGACCGTCAAGATCACGGCCATGGTGTTCGCGATCCTGATTGGTGCTACCGCATTCTCGATGGTCTTTACTTACACTGGCGGCGACGCGGTCGTCGAGGACTTCATGCTGAGTTTGCCGGGCGAGGAATGGGGATTCCTGATCCTGTCCATGCTGATCATCATGGCACTGGGGTTCTTTATCGATTTTGTCGAGATTTCCTACATCGTGGTGCCGATCCTGGTGCCGATCGCCGCGAGCCTGGGCATCAACCCGGTCTGGTATGCAATCCTCGTCGCGATGAATCTGCAGACATCATTCCTGACACCACCCTTTGGCTTTAGCCTGTTCTATCTCAAAGGTGTTGCGCCACCCGAAGTCCGAACCACGGATATCTACTATGGCGTTGTGCCATTTATTATCCTGCAGATGATCGTGCTGTCCATCCTGGTGTTTCTGCCGCAGTGGTATGGTTTCTCAGCGCACTAACAGCTGACTTATCAGCCCCGGGCCAGCGCTACTCGAAAGCGCTGACTTTGGCTTCGTCGTGGCATCCCTGGCACTGTGCCGAAATCTGCTCTGCAGCCGCTCGTGCGGTTTCAAGATCGTTTGCCGTTTCAACCTCGTAGGCTGCATTGCGCATGCCGGTAAGGTAGATCTGCCATTCCTCCGGAACCCCGTCCACAGCCTCATGTTGGGATAGCCAGTAGGCGGGTGTCGCTGCACCCAGAAGATCATCATCGGCCAGCGCAAACATCAGCTCGTCGAGCTTTGCCGCGTGGTCGTGCATATGATTGACGAACGCCTCATTAAATCCGGCATCCGTCGCCTGCGTTTCCTCGGCGGGTACGGCGGACTGATCGCTCTCCGGTGCTTGAGCTTGAGGTTGCGCTGTTTCCTGCTTGCCACAGGCGGACAGACAGAGGGCTATTGAGGTGATCAAAAGCGTATGGGTTTTCATGAAGACTTCCCCGACGATATCACTGTAGTTACGTTGGCTGACGCCGTGTCTTTCTCGATCGTAGTGTATAGAGTTCCACAGAAGGGGACCGGAATCCATACGTTTACTACTTAGAAGCCAATGAAGAGACTTAGCCTGAGTACCGAAAAAATCCGCTCATTCCTGCTGAATGCGGGACTAATAGCCGTGGTTTTCATTGCTGTGACGGCGTTCCAGTCGCGCAACATGCTCGCGGCCGATGGGGAGGCTGCGCCCGCACTGCGGGGCACAACCCTCACCGGCCAGCCCTACGATCTTGGAGATGCGAGCGCGAAGCCTGCGCTCGTGTACTTCTTTGCGCCGTGGTGCGCTATTTGCGCAGCCAGTTCCGGCAACCTGAACCGGCTGCGTCGCTGGCGGGATACGGATGACATCGAGATCGTCGCCGTCGCCCTCGACTGGCGCGCGGCGGCGGAGGTTCGTGACTACGTTGAGCGCCATGAACTCAACATCACCGTCGTGCTTGGCGACGCAAACGTTGCCCGGCAGTGGCAGATTCAGGCCTTCCCTTCCTACTACGTGCTCAACAGCGAACACAGGGTTGTGCGCCGCGATATCGGTTACAGCACCCAGCTCGGGCTGTGGTTACGGGCCTGGCTGATCTAGTCGGCGCCGCTTTCCGACGGGGCGCGGTTTAGCAGCGAACCAAGTTCGTGCGACAGTCCACGATACAGACTGACGCAGCAAAGCAGCAGGATCACCGTGAATGGCAGCGCTGTGGTAATCGCGCCGGCCTGCAAGGCGCTCAGAACAGTACTGCCGCCACCCAACAGCAGAACGGCAGCCACCAGGCCTTCCATGGTTGCCCAGAAGATGCGCTGCGCTACGGGGGCATGCAGTTTGCCGCCAGCGGTGATGGTGTCGATGACGAGTGACCCCGAGTCCGAAGACGTAATAAAAAAGATCAGCAGCAGGATCACAGCGAAGGCGGACACGATCGTTGCCATGGGCAAATTATCGAGCATTTGAAATAGCACCAGGGGCGCTTCCGTGAAGCCATTGGCGAGTTCGCCGACGCCATTCGCTGCCTGCTCAATCGCCGTCGTTCCGAAAACGGTAAACCAGATAATGCTGACCGCCACCGGCATGAGCAGCACCGCTGTCATGAATTCGCGGATTGTCCTGCCTTTGGAGATGCGCGCGATGAACATCCCGACGAACGGTGACCAGGAAATCCACCACGCCCAGTAGAAGATCGTCCAGGACTGGTACCACGCTTTGTCTTCGCGGTCGAACCAGTTCGTGAGCGGCAGCATGTCACCCAGGTAATGTGCTGCATTGGCAGGAATTTCGCTCAAAATTTTGCCGGTCGGTCCGGCCAACAGCACGAATGCCAGCAGGCTCAGCGCAAAAACACTGTTGACGTTGCTGAGCACTCGAACGCCCTTGTCCAGGCCCCGGACCACCGACAGCGTGGCGACCGAGGTTACCGCGACGATGACACCCACCTGGGTGGTAATCCCGGCGTCGATGCCGAACAGGTAATGCAGTCCTGATGCCGCCTGTATGGCACCGAAGCCCAGCGACGTAGCCAGCCCGAAGATGGTTGCGACGACGGCCAGCGTATCGATGACGTGTCCCGGCCATCCCCAGATCCGGTCGCCGAGCAGCGGATAAAAACAGGCGCGAATCGTGAGTGGCAGGCCCTTGTTGAAGGTGAAAAATGCCAGTGCGAGGCCCAGCAGCGCATAGACGCTCCACGGGTGAAGGCCCCAGTGAAAGATGGTCGCGGTCATTGCCAGGCGGCGCGCTTCCGCGGATTCCGGGATCGCGTTCAGAGGGGTGGTTCCGCCCCACCCGGTGTAGTAGGCCAACGGCTCTGCCGCTCCCCAGAACATCAGGCCGATGCCGACACCCGCAGAAAACAGCATAGCCAGCCACGATGGCGTGCCGAAATCGGGCGTGGCCATTGGCCCGCCGAGGCGAATACGCCCCAGCGGCGAAACTGCAAGATAAATGCAAAAAAGAAAGACCACAGCGATCGTCAGACTGAAGAACCCGTGTGCATGCTCGAGGGTCCATTCACGCGCGTTGCCGAGGATGGCAGCGGCGTATTCAGGTGCAATCAGCGTGCTGATCACAAAAAACAGAATCAGCAGTGCGCTGGTGAAGAAAACGGGATTGTGCAGGTCCAGCCCGAAAAACTGAATGTTCTTTTCACCGACAGTGTGATCGGTGTCGTAAGGGAAGCGTGGCATGACGATGGACGACCGTTCAATTAGTTAGCGTACAAAGGGCAATAAGTTGGCAGACTAATCGAATGATTGGCCTATTTTGCTGCTAACTTTGCCGAGGCGAGGCCACGATACCAAGCGTTTTGCTTGAAAACCACCCATTTCTCTGCCGCATCAGGCCGGCCATGTACTTGCTGCACGAAGTAATTTACACTTGCGCGCTGATACTAATTTGAGCACCTCCCGGGAGTTCCATGTACATATCAACACCGTCCGCACGCCGCGGCGCTGTCGCTGCCGCAGTAGCACTAGCCCTGCACGCACCAGGCGCACACGCGCAAAAGCAAAAGCCCAAACGCCACATAGAGGAGGTGGTCGTTACCGCGACCAAGGTCGAGGAATCGCTGCAGGATGTCCCGATTGCGGTGACTGCCCTGATGGGCGATACGATCGAGGCGCTGGGGATCGATAACTTCGCAGACTATGTGCTGCAGCTCCCGGGCGTCACGGCCGGTGGCAGCGGACCCGGCCAGAATACCGTTTACATTCGGGGTGTGGCCTCGACGACACCCAACCTGACGACGGCTGGCGTTGCCGGCCTTGCGCCCAATGTGGCTTTTTATCTCGATGATCAGCCGCTGTCGCAACCAGGTCGCAACCTCGATGTTTACGCGGCCGACCTGAAGCGCATTGAGGTGCTGGCCGGGCCACAGGGCACTCTGTTTGGTGCCAGTTCGCAGGCTGGCAACATGCGCCTGATAACGAACAAGCCAGACATGGGCGAGCTATACGGCAACGTCAAACTTGGTGCCGCGAGCGTTGCTCATGGTGACATGAACAGCAACTTCGAGGCCGTTCTGAATCTGCCCATCAGCGAAACCGTTGCATTACGCGGCGTTTTCTATACTGACACCCAGGGCGGTTACATCGACAATGTTGCCGGCACGCGGGATGCCAGTGAAAGCGGCCGATTCCGGCCTGAAGGCACGGTCCGTGCCAACGGCGTCCCGGTCACCGCTCAGCGCGCTGGTTTCCAGTCAACGGCCGACCTGAGCGCCGTCAACTTTATCTCCGCCGATAACAGCGCGTTCGTTGAGAAAGACTTCAATGAAGCAACCTACACGGGCGGACGCCTTAGCGCTCGCTGGGATATCGATGAGGACTGGAGCCTGCTGGTCGCGCACATGGAACAGAGCCTGGACGTGGATGGCGTGTTTTTTGCCGACCCCACGCTGAATGATCTCGAAATCCAGCGCTTCAGCCAGGACTCCGTAAAGGACAAGTTCAGCAATACGGCGTGGACACTCGAAGGCTTTGTCCGCGAGCTGCAGGTCGTTTACTCCGGAGCTTACACGGATCGCGAGACGGACCAGATCGTTGACTACTCCGATTATTTGTTCGTCGGCCAGTACCTGCCTTATTACATCTGCGACGGCAGCGTCACCTACCCGGCCGCCGCGCCGACCGGTACCTGTCAGGCGCCCAATTTGCTCGTCGACAGCGCGACACAAACAAAAGTGACGAGCCATGAGTTCCGCATTACCACGGACCAGGCCAAGGCTTTCCGCCTCACTGCGGGCGCGTTCTACCAGGACCTGGAGCTGACGGAACTTAACGATTTCACGTATCCGGGCTCCGTGAATGTCGTTGGGTTTGACGGGGTTTCGACCGGCTTCGCGCCAAACTACCCGCTGACCAACATAAGCGTCACCGGCGAAATTAATAACGCGCAAGCAGGCTATTTCAGTGATGCCGGCCCGTTTCCGGAAGGCGTGATTTTCCGCAACGACGTGCTGCGCACCGACGAACAGTTTGGCATCTTCGGTGAAGCCAAATTCGATGTTTCCGATACGCTGGAGCTTACCGTTGGCGCCCGCTACTACGACATCGAGGTGGACTTCGAAGGCAGCGCAAATTCATCGTTCTTCAATCTCGGCCAGACGGAGGACGCCCAGGCCTTCGGCACAAACATCTCGGCGCAGTTTGCGCCAGATAACACGGTTGGTGCGCCCGATAAGGCAGCAACGGACGGTGTGATCTTCAAGTTCACGAGTGCCTGGCGGCCCAATGCCGACAAAATGTATTACTTCACCTGGTCCGAAGGGTTTCGCCCCGGGCTGCTGAACCGGCCTGGCGGTGCAGCGGGACCGAATAACTTCACGGTACCGTATGCTCTGGATACGGATAACGTGACCAACTGGGAGCTGGGATTCAAGTCGAGCTTGCTCGACACCACACTGCAGTTGAATGCATCGGTGTTCTATATCGATGTCGAGAACCTGCAAACGACCATCTTCGACCCGAGCATCACCAACCTGTTCTTCTCGGACAATGCGGCAGACGCTGAAATCATCGGACTCGAGGGTGACTTTGTCTGGCTGCCCGAGTTTAGCCAGGGGCTGACGGTGTCGGGTGCGTTCTCGATTCTGGATACCGAGATTACCAACGTGATAACGCCGACCAATGACGTGCGGCGTGGCGATGAACTGGCCTATGCACCGGAATTTCAAGGGACGCTGCGAGCGCGCTATGAGTGGGATTGGACGAACACCAACCTGATCGCACACGTGATGCCGATGCTGTCGTTCTCCTCGGGGGCCTTCAGCGACATCGTTACGATTAACCGTGATGACATGGACAGCTGGACAATCCTCGGGGTGACGGCGGGCGTCACTGCCGATCGGTGGTCTGCAGAACTGTTTGCCGACAACGTGACCGATGAGCGCGCCGAAGTGGCCCGCGACTTTGTTTTCGATCGTCAGAGAGTTACCTATTCACGTCCGCGAACGATCGGCGTGCGGCTTGGGTTCAAGTTCTGACCGGGAAAATTACCGCCGTACGGCAAAAAATTGTCGAGAAGCGCTTCGATGAAGCGCTGATCGACCTTGACCGCGTTCTGCAAGAGGATCCGGCCAACCTGGAGGCCCTCTATATGTCCGCTGTCTGCTATCGCTATAGCGGGCGGTTCGACGCAGCGCTTGAGTTACTGCAACAACTCAAAGCGCTGGCGCCCGACCATGGTCGGGCCCACCAGGAAGAAGGGCACACGCAGCGTGATGCCGGCCGGCCGGATGCGGCGCTGCTCGCGTATACCCGTGCGACTCACTTTAATCCGGCGCTGGTCGCGGCCTGGCGGGAGCAGCTCAAAATCCTGCTGTCGAAGGGCATGGGTCCGCAGGCCGCGCAGGTGCAACAGGAGCTTGCCCGTCTGCAGGAATTGCCTGCACCGCTCCTTGGTGTCATAGACCTGATTGCGCAGGGGCGCCTGCTGAAAGCGGAGGACATTGTTCGCCAATTTCTGCAGAAGGTTCCGCATCACGTCGCGGCAATGCGGCTGTTGGCCGATATCGGCATGCGTTTCGGCGTCCTCGATGACGCCGAGTTCCTGCTGGAGGCTGCACTGCGCTTCGAGCCCGACAATATGCCGGCGCGCATCGACTACATCCAGGCTCTGCGCAAACGCCAGAAGTTTCATGAGGCGTTGGCACAGGCAAAAACACTACGCGACAGCGACCCCGGTAATCTCAAACTGAGATCCATCTATGCCGTCGAGTGTATGCAGACCGGAAATTATGAGGAAGCACTGCAGACCTTTGACGGAATTCTGGAGGAGGTGCCGCGAGACCCGGTTACGCTAACCTCCAGGGGTCATGCACTGAAGACGCGAGGCCGTTACGATGCGGCCGTCGAAAGTTACCGTGCGGCCATCGCCAGTCAGCCCCAGTATGGCGAAGCCTATTATTCGCTCGCCAACCTCAAGGTCTACTCATTCGGCGACGATGAGTTGCAGCAAATGCGACAGCAGGGTGAGAACCCGAACCTGTCGCACCTGGACCGCATCTATCTGAACTTTGCCCTTGGCAAAGCGCACGAGGATCGCCGTGACTATGACGCGGCCTTCGATCATTACGCGCGAGGCAACGCTCTGAAGAAAGGCCAGAGCCGCTACAGCGCCGATGACATGTCTGCGGACCTGGAGGGACAGCGTCGCGTCTGCACGGCTGCTTTCTTTGAGGAAAGAGCGGGCGTTGGTTATGACGCACCGGACCCGATTTTCATTGTCGGTTTGCCCCGCGCCGGCTCCACGCTCCTGGAACAGATTCTCTCTTCGCATAGCCAGATCGACGGCACGCTCGAGCTGCCTAATGTTCTATCGCTGTCGCAGAACCTGCGCCGGCGCGCACGCCAACAGGGCACGACGTATCCCGACAACCTGGTGGATCTGACGCCGGACGAACTGGCGACATTTGGTCGTACCTACATCGATGAGACGCGGGTGCACCGGCAAAAAGCTCCGCTGTTTATTGACAAGATGCCCAACAACTTCCGGCACCTGGGTCTGATCAAGCTGATGCTGCCAAATGCCAAAATCATTGACGCACGCCGCCACCCGATGGCGTGCTGCTTCAGCGCCTGGAAACAGCTGTTCGCCGAAGGCCAGGAGTTCAGCTATGACCTGACCGATATCGGCAGGTATTACGCTGACTACGTGCGCCTCATGGACCACTGGGACGAGGTACTTCCGGGATTTGTGCTGCGCGTCCTGCATGAAGACGTTGTGGATGATCTCGAAGGACAGGTACGACGCATGCTGGACTTCTGCGGGCTGCCGTTTGAAAAAGCATGTCTTGAGTTTCATCAAACGGAACGGGACGTCAGGACGCCGAGCTCCGAACAGGTCCGGCAGCCGATTTACCGGGGAGGCCTTGAAGTTTGGCGCAACTTTGCACCGCGGCTGCTGCCATTAAAAGATGCGCTGGGCAAAGATATCGCAGATCGGTTTCAATTAGGCTAGGCTCGGCGATTATTCCCGAGACAAGGTCCAACACGCAGTGAAAGATTCGGACGACATATTGATTTCGCTGCGCAGAATTATGCGGGCGACAGACCTCTATTCACAAAAACTCGCCAAAGAGTCGGGGCTGACGGCGCCGCAGTTGCTGCTGATGCAGGGAATCGAAAAAGAAGGCAATCCGTCGACCAGTACGCTGGCACGGCACATCGTCGTCTCACAGGCTACGGTAACGAGAATCATCGATCGCCTGGAGCGAGGCGGGATGGTCAAGCGCGATAAATCAAGCAAGGACAAGCGCGTCGTCAATGTCAGCCTGACCGACCGTGGCCGCGACGCGCTGGCCGCCGCGCCCGAGCCACTGCAGGCGGAGTTTTATCGAAAATTCCGGCTGCTCGAGGACTGGGAGCAACAGATGCTGCGCTCCGCTCTCCTCAGGATTGCCAGGATGATGGATGCCAGCGACCTGGACGTCGCCCCTATTTTACAGGCGGGTGAAATTGACGAACCGCCAAAGCTCGGTACTTGAAGACGCCACGCGGCCGCTAACTCCGGATCCCTGAGAGATGTTCGAACAAATTGGCACGATTCATCCCCTGCTGCCTCCCGCTGTTGCCCTGGCTGCACTGCTGGCAGGCGCGACGCTCATTGATCTGCTCGCCAAGCGCGTTGTGATTCGTATCGTCATCGCGTTTGCGAGGCGATCCAGTACGACCTGGGATGATGCATTAGTCAGCCATAATGTATTCGGGCACCTGGTGCATGTGGTGCCGGCACTCATCGTCTTCATTGGCGCCCCGCTGATCCCCGATTTACCGGAACGCGGTATCGAGCTTATTCGCAATGTCGCGATGGGCTACATGGTCTTGATGCTGACGCTGGCGCTGACGTCACTGCTAAGCGCGGCAAATGCCATCTACGAAACCTCGCCGCTGGCAAAGGAGCGTCCGCTGAAGGGGTTCGTGCAGCTCGTGCAGATCGTGATCTGGATTTTCGGCGGCGTGATGATTATCTCGGCAGTGCTGGATCGCTCGCCGTGGTTGCTCCTCAGCGGCTTTGGCGCGATGACGGCGATCCTGTTGCTCGTGTTCAAGGACACGATCCTGTCGCTGGTGGCCAGCGTGCAGCTGACCGCACAGGACATGGTCCGCGTGGGCGACTGGATCGAGATGCCACAGTTTGGTGCGGACGGTGACGTGGTTGATGTGCAGCTGCACACCGTCAAGGTGCAGAACTGGGACAAGACCATCACCACGATCCCGACGCACCGCCTGATCACAGACTCGTTCAAAAACTGGCGCGGCATGTCGCAGTCGGGTACCCGGCGTATCAAGCGCAGCCTTCATATTGACGTCTCCACGATCCGCATGCAGACAGACGACGAAATCGAGCACTTCACGCGTTTTGCGCTGCTGAAGGACTACATCAGGAGCAAGGAACAGGAACTCGCCGAGTACAACGCAGGCCTTGCGAACGAGGTGGATGTCGAGGTCAACAGGCGACGGCTGACGAATGTCGGCACCTTTCGCGCGTACGCCTACAACTACCTGAAGAATCATCCGAAGATCGACAAAGGTGCGACGCTGATGGTTCGTCAGCTCGGCCCGGGGCCAGAGGGGCTGCCGCTGGAAATCTATTGCTTCACGAACACAACCGTCTGGGCCGTCTACGAGGGCATCCAGTCGGATATCTTCGATCACCTGCTGGCCATCGTGCCGGAATTCGGACTGCGCCTGTATCAAAAGCCGGCAGGTTCAGATTTGGCGAAGCTCAGATAGTTGGGTCAGCCCTTTCCTGATTACTGGCCGATGTCGACCTGTCGTCCCCGTGACGGGACCGCTACAACCTGATGCCTGGCGAAGTAAGCAACGGCGGCATCTGACACCTTGCCGGCGTTGCGCAACGCATCCGTTTCAGCAAACACCGTGTACAAGTCACCGCCTTCGGCAAGGAATCCGGGTGCGGCAACGCTGAGGTGCTCATCGTCAGCGACAGCAACACCATTGCGTTCGAGTGACACCAGCCGTCGTCCTTGCGGGCGCGTCAGGTCGTAGGTGATCTCGAGACCCGATACCTGCAGCAGGCCGCGCTCGAGTGTGAAGGACTGTTCCAATGCGCGAGCAATTTGCTCGCCTGTCATTTCCTTAACGATAATATCGTCGACAAACGGGTAGGTGTCGAGCAAGTCGACCACGCGAACATCGCCGCCCGGCAGATCCTTGCGCAGGCTTCCACTGTGGATGAATGCCACATCCGTACCGGCAGTTTCGATGAAAGCATCCGTGAACAGGTTGCCAATATCGGATTCCTCGATGTAGCGACGGTTCATACGCGAAGCGGCCCTGCCGACGACTTTCTGTACTTCCGGATAGGCACTGCGATAGGACGCCAGCTTCGCCAAAATGGCGGGGTCGGGTGTGTAGCGGGCGGGATCGACGGGAATCAGGCGACCGTTATGTGCCGTGATTTCGCGGCTATCTGTATCCAGCGTGAGCTGCAGGTAACCCAGGTGCGTTGCCTGGCCATACGTCTGCATGATGATGGTGCCGGTCTCCTCGTGCACGAGCGGTTCGGGCGTGCCGGCATCCGCATGGCCGGCGAACAGCACATCGATCCCCGTCACGGCACCCGCCAGGTTGATGTCGGCATCAATGTCACGTTGCAGGCGAGGGTCGCTTTCGGCATCGGTTTGCATGGGCGCCGTCTTACCCTGGTGCGTGAGCAAGACAATGAGGTCGACCTGATCACGTAACTCATCGATCGAGCGTTGTACCGCCTCCGCTGGCGCAGTGACATCCAGTGGTGCGATGAACGACGGAATAATGGCACTGACGGCATCCTGCCCCATGATCCCGATGACACCAATACGCACACCGTCACGCTCGATAATGGCATGCGCCTGTGCGTAGGGGTGATTGGTATCCTTGTAAAAGAAATTCGCGCCCAGAACAGGGAACGGAGCACGGTTCTTCTGCCAGGAAAAGATCTCGTGGCCGTACTCGAACTCATGATTACCGATTGCCATGGCGTCGTAACCCATCGTGATCATGAGTTCGAAGGCCAGTTGTCCTTCGGTGAGCTTCGCCAGCGCCCCGGTGAAGATGTCCCCGGAATCGAATAGGAAGACATTGGGCTCGGCTTGCCTGATGTCATTGATAAGCGTGGTCATTTCTGCAATGCCACCAATCATCGCCTGGTCTTCGAGCCAGAAGGCCGGAATCGGGTCGTAGGCACTCTCGACATCATTGGTAAAGAGCAGGGTGACAGTCGTCGTGCCTGGCGCCTCGGTTCCGACCTCAGGCTGACAGGCAGTGAGGCAGAGCAGGGCCAGAAACAGGGTTTTTAAAGTGTGCATAGTCGTTTGATTATACCGGCAGTTCTATAACTGCTCACGCTCAGTCATGTTCTCCAATCGTTCCCGGGATTTTTGCCGGGCGTTGTGCATTGACGTAATCGTGCATGGCTTTGAGCGCCACGGTGAGTCAATGGGGCAGCAGCGCGCCGATCTGTTGCGTAAGGCGACCAGATTCGGCACACTCCCAGCCCAATTTATACCTCGATTCGTCCGTCCAGCCTCCCGGCAACCTGAGCGCATTGCTCAGGCCGTTAAGATTGCGCCCGATGGCGAATCAGTTGCTACCAGATTTCTACAGAGGCCATCCATGATGATGCGAAATACGATTTCTTACTGCCGTTTGTTGCCAGCCATCGCGATGCTGTTGGCTGCCGGTTACGCCGGCGCGCAGGAGTGTCCGGATGACGTCGGGTTGACGGCTGAACCGGATCCGGGCGTACCGGTCGAGGTGCTCGAGCACCGGGTCAAGCCGATGACCGTGTGCGAGCTAGAGGCTACCGCGGGTCTTTGGTTGTCCGTGCTGCAGGGCAAAGTCACGGAAATCAGCGATGCAGAGGTTGCTGCTGCGTATAAGAGAATAGAGTTGGAGAAGGCCAAGGAGGCAGAGTCTGCGCTGCAGAGCGTCGAGGAGGCGGAGACGCCCGATGCCGAACAGGCCGAGGAAGCTGAGGCGGCCGTGCAGGAAGCGCGCGAGGCTGAACAGCTGTCGGTCCAGGACGAATCGGTACGCGCGGCTATCGAGGCGGCGAAAACCGCCGCTCAGGAGAAAGGCGAGGCGGTTGCCGATACTGACCGCACAGTGGACGAAAAAGCGGAGGTAAAAACGGCATTGCTGGAGCGTGCGACGGATCTTATGTCGGAGAGAACCGCGATTATCGATCGTTTCGAGATTGTGCTCGATGAGTTAAAGGCCAAGGGTGGTACGACCGAGGAATACGAGGCCTACATCAAGGCCGTGTCCGGCATCAGGGTCGACGTTACTGACGCCAGCTCGACGTGGACCACACTCAGGGGATGGCTCGGTTCGCCTGAAGGCGGCCTGCGCTGGGCAATGAACCTCGTTCAATTCGTTGTCATCGTGCTGATCTTCTTCTTGCTCTCGGCGCTCGCCGGCAAGGCGGCCAAGCGAGCCTTCGAAAAGTCCTCGCGGTTTTCGACCTTGCTGCAGTCCTTCCTGATTATTACTGCGCGCCGACTGGTGCTCATCATCGGACTTTTTATTGGCCTGTCCGCGCTCGAGGTCAACATCGGCCCGGCGCTTGCGGTTGTCGGTGCTGCCGGCTTCGTCATTGCTTTTGCGCTGCAGAATTCACTGAGCAATTTTGCGAGCGGTATCCTGATGCTTGTCTATCGCCCGTTCGACATCAAGGACTTCGTTAATGTCGCGGGGGTATCGGGTACGGTCGAGTCGATGAACCTGCTCTCGACGCAGCTTCGCACGCCGGATAATCAGCTCCTGGTCATCCCGAACAACTCGGTCTGGGGCGATGTGATCACCAACATAACCGGCATCACGCAGCGACGCGTCGATCTCGTGTTCGGGATTGGCTACGAGGACGATATCGACAAGGCGCAGGCAATTCTCGAGGATATCGTCACCGGGCATGAGCTTGTGCTGGAAGAGCCGAAGTCGGTCGTCAAACTGCACGAACTCGCCGATTCGTCGGTCAACTTCGTGTGCCGTCCATGGGTCAAGCCCGAGGATTACTGGAACGTGTACTGGGATATCACCCGGGAAGTTAAGCGTCGCTTCGATGCGGAAGGCGTGTCGATTCCGTTCCCACAGCGCGACGTGCACATTTATGAGAAGGTATCGGCTCCCGCATAAGCGAATTTCTATCATCAAGGCTCTGCTCTGCATTTTGTTGTTGGTCCAGCCCTTTGTTGCCGGCTGCGTCACTTTTTCGCCTGACCGGCAATGGCACGATCCGCACCTGGAGAGAGCGCAGACGGCGCAGCAAAACGACGTCACGGTATCGGTTGTCGTACTCGATGATGAAGAAGCAAAGAAAATCTATGGTGTTGATCTTGGCGACAAAGAAATTCGCGCAATCTGGCTTGAGATCGAGAACAATACTGCCGAGACGCTGCACCTGCTGCCTTCTTCTCTGGACATAGACTATTTTTCGCAGAACGAAGCCGCCTATCGTTTTCATTCATCCTTCAAGCCCCAGCAGAACCGGCAGTTATCCGAGCACTTTCACGCCTTGGCGATACGCAAAAACCTGACAGCAGGCGAAAAGACTGTTGGCTATGTCCTGGTGAACCGGCATCGCGGCGGCCGTTACCTGGTTGTGGAATTATTGAGCGACCAGACCTTGCATCGATTCGACTTCATGTTCGCGTTACCCGATGGGTCTTTCGATTTCGAGGAGATCGATTTCGGGTCCGTTTATGCCAGCGAGCAACTCAAGAGCCTCGATATGCCGGCCTTGAAGTCCTGGGCTGAACTTCTGCCGTGCTGCACGACCAATGCCCATGGAGATAAATATGGCGATCCTCTGAACGTCATATTCGTTGGCGACATGAACTATCTTATGGGCGCGCTGACGCGCAGTGGCTGGGCTTTCACTGAGCGAATCTCAGGCAAGGCAGCCTGGGAGACGACGAAATCGACATTGTTTGGCGCACCCGAATGGAATTTTCCGATCAGCCCACTCTATTTCCGGGGACGACATCAGGACTTCGCCATGCAGCGACCGCGCGGATCGATACCGCAACGAAACCATATGCGCATCTGGCTGGCGCCCGTCACATTAGACGGAAGCCAGGTGTGGGTCGCGCAGCTCAGCCGTGATATCGGTGTGAAGCCAACCTGGCATTCACCATTTCTGTTTACGCACGTCATCGACCCGGAAGTCGACGAGGACCGTTCATACCTCCTCGAGATGCTGATGCGCAGCGAGTCGGTGGAGGCCTATGGTTACGTGCATGGTGTCGGCGAGGCTACGCTCGAGGCGCCGAAATTCAACCTGACAGAGGATCCCTACCGAACGGACGGCCGGCGAATGCTTGTGGTTATTGCGGAGAACCCTGTGCCGATCAACGAGGTCTCCGTCATTCCCTAGTCCCAAGGTCGTTGTCGACCTGCCAAAGCATTGCCTGCAACAGGGCCTTGTGCGGGAAGGGAGTCGGGTCGCGACGACCCGCGAAAAATTCGTGATCTGCCTCTATCTCCATCGCTACCGCCCAGTGGTCGGCGTTGAGGTAACCGAGCAGCGTTGATCCTGGAATCAATGCGTCCTGGGGCAGCAGCTGCCCATCGTTGCGCGGGCTTTCTCCGAGCAGGATTTTCCAGGACCCGCGCAAGGCACGCGCCATTCGATCTTTGGTAGTGAAGGCGGCCAGGGAATAGTAGCGAACAGTATCAGGTAGCGGATTCGACTCAAGCCATTCCTTACGCACATCGGTACGGAGGCTGTGTACGACATCACCGTCACCTTTCTCGCAGTGCCCGGAAGGAAGATGAGAAAACAGCAGGCTATAGAACGTGTCAAACCGGTCGGCGAGCGGGGATCCTCGAACGGCGCCGGAGACGCTTATCACGGCATCTACCTGCTTTGCCGCCGGCGGATAATCCACCAGGAACTGAAGGATGTCGCTGGTGCCCTTCGAATACCCGACCAGAACCAGGGGCGCATCCGGGTCAATTGGCCATTCGTCGAGAAACCTCGCAATCTGTGCGGCATTGTGGCTAGTGCCTGATCGCCCGCCGACTTCAATCGTATCGAACCGGTAGTTCTCGCCGGACAGCTCCGTGATAGCCGAAGCAAATGGGCGAGCACTCTCCCCGAAGCACTCGCTAAACGCGCCGGTGACAAACAGAATCTGCAGGGTCGTCTCCGTCCGGCCGCCAGTCTCTGCGAGACTCGTTATCTCGTCCGACAGTCGGAGCAGCCAGTTCTCGCAGAGGTTAGCAGACATTTCGGCAGTGGCCGTTTGCTTGAGCGACTCGCAGAAATAATTACGGAATTCCTGACGACCGTCGACGATACCTTGCGGCGCGCCGGGCAAGAGGTGCGGTGACGGGTCCCGTCGCAGCTCGTCGCCCGTTGGTATGGCCACACAACTCGACAAGAGTATGGAGAGCAGGACTGCACACACCCTGGAAAATACAGGACTAAAATACCGAAACGGTCGTGCGTCCTTGAACCTGTTGAATCGAAACGGCTGCATCATATCGGGAAAGTATGCCAAAAAGCTCTAGCCATCAGATTGAACCTTCCTGTGTCGGTGTGTTGTTCCGCATTGCCGAATATGGGTCACTTATTGCCAGGATTGCAGAACTGCAGGAAACCGTCCTCCAACGGGTCCTCGCCAATGGTTTTCTTGTCCAGCGCATAGTTCTGCGTATTGAGCCAGGGTGGCCGGTCTCCCTGCTTCGGCAGAAGGTGCGTCTTGCGCTGGATATAGCCGGATGAAAAAACGTCGATCCAGTCTCTGCCAGCCATGCCACGCTCGTCATCTCGCAGGCGTGGCGTGCACTGGCGCATACCCGTATCGGTCATGTGATTGAGCAGGCGGCAGGAGAACTCGGCCGTAAGGTCGGCTTTCAGCGTCCATGACGCGTTGATGTAGCCGAACGTCGAAATGAGGTTCGGCACATCGGAGAACATCATCGACTTGTACGAAAACGTCGTGGAGATGTCGATCAGCTGATCGTCCACGCTGATCTGCACATCGCCGAGTACGCAAAGATCGAGGCCGGTCGCGGTAACGATGATGTCGGCCTCAAGCTCCTGGCCTGATTCGAGGCGAATACCATTCTCTGTGAACTCGGCGATGGTGTCGGTGACGACAGCAGCACGACCGTTGCGGATCGCTTCGAAAAAATCGCCGTTGGGAACGAGACATAGGCGCTGGTCCCACGGGTCGTAGCTCGGTACGAAGTGCTTGTCGAAGTCGACGCCCTTGCCTAATTCCTTACGCGCCATCTTTAGCAGCTTTTTGCGTACTCTCTGTGGCGCCGTTCGAGTCTGCCAATAGATCCAGCGCTGAAATTGAATGTTCTTCCAGCGGATGATCGAATAGGCCGTCTTTTCGGGCAGCAGCCATTGCAGCAGCCTCGCTATCCAGTCGGTGTCCGGTGCCGCGGCCATGTAGGTGGGCGAGCGCTGCAGCATTACGACTTGCTCTGCTTTCTTAGCCAGCTCCGGGACGAGCGTCACTGCGGTCGCGCCTGATCCGATGATGACGACCTGTCTGCCGCTATAGTCGAGCGCCTCGGGCCAGTGTTGTGGATGTACGACCTCGCCCCGGAAACTGTCGCGCCCGGTGAACTCGGGCAGGTAGCCCTGTTCGTAGTTGTAATAGCCCGAGCACATGAGAAGAAAATTGCAGCGAATCTTGATGACTTCGTTGGACACCGTATCGTGCGTCGTAACGGTCCAGGCGGCGTCTTCGCTCGACCATTTCGCCGCAGTCACCATTTTTTGATACCGAATGTTCCGGTCGATACCTGCCTCGGACGCCGTTTCCCGGATGTATTTCAGAATAGACGGACCGTCCGCAATGGCTTTGCCTTCTTTCCATGGCCTGAAGTTATAGCCGAGTGTGTACATGTCGCTGTCCGAGCGGATCCCCGGATAGCGAAACAGATCCCATGTGCCGCCCATCGAATCCCGCCCCTCGAGAATCAGGTAGCGCTTTTCGGGGCACTTGTCCTGCAGGTGCCAGGCGGCGCCGATACCGGACAGGCCGGCACCGACGATGACGACATCAAAATACTCTTCGGCCATAATCTCCAGCATCCCACAATGAAGTAAGATCGCACACTGTTTTCTATGACCATTATCCATGACCGATGCAGCCAACAAGATAGTCCTGATTACCGGTGCCGGCGGCGGCTTCGGTCGACATTTGGTGCGCCAGTTTCGTGCCGCGGGCGCGCAACTGATCCTGACGGATGTCACCGATCGCGCGCTGCACGAGGTTGTTGAGGATGCCGGCGACGACCTGATCGCCTCGGTTGCCGCTGACCTTGCATCGAAAGAGGGGTGCGACACGGTTGCTGAAGCCTGTGCGTCCCGCGGCGTAGTACCGGATATTCTGGTCAACAACGCGGGCATCGCTGTCGCTGGGCAACTGGACAAGATCCCGCGGGACCGCTGGGAAAGCCTCATGCAGATCAACCTGCTGGCGCCGATGAGGCTCTGCAACCTGTTACTTCCCGACATGATCGCGCGCGGCAGTGGACATATCGTCAACGTATCGTCCCTCGCCGGGTGGCTCGGCTCGAAAGGGCTGTCCGCGTACTGTGCGTCGAAGTTCGGTTTGCGTGGATTCGGTGCATCGCTGGCCGCCGACCTGGAGGGGACCGGCGTCCATGTGACCAACATCTATCCGTGTTTCAGCCAGACACCGATTCTCGACTCGCCGCAGTTTGGATACGAGGAGCGCCGCACCATACCTGCCTATCTGATCTCGGATCCCGCAGATGTCGTTGCGCGAATGCTAGAGGGTGTCCGCCGCAATCGACTTCATGTGTTTCCGGACAAGTATTCGCGCCGCATTCACTACGTCACCCGATTCGCACCGTGGCTTGTGCCACTGCTCGATCGCCGCATGCAGGCCAAGGCCATCGAGGCGGGCAAGACGGCGGACTGACATCGGCGCGTCGAGCTCCATCAACGCCATGGTCTATATCAGGGGAATACCGGCTGACTACGATCGGTGGGCGGAGGCGGGCGCCACCGGATGGTCGTACCAGGACGTATTGCCGTACTTCGAGCGAAGAACCGGCCCTGAATATTGATCCCCGCTACTTGAGCGCAGGCGACGATCTGGATCGTACCCTCAAGGGTGCGAGACTGGTTCACCGCATTCTGGATGCCCCGGCGTTCGAGCGGGTCGTCGACGCATCCATAATGCCAACGCTGGTCTCGGGCAACACCAATGCGCCCACGATTATGATCGCGGAGAAGATCGCGGACGCGATCAAGGCCGCGGAGCGCGCCTCAGCCTGAATCCAGTCGATTGCTGATGTACTCGTACTCGTCCGCAATGATGCGCGTGCAGTCTTTCCCAACGAAGTCGGCCAGCGTCTTGCCGACGAATGGAATGCCGCAGTCAATCGCCATGCGCACGTGATTGACGCAGCCGTCGTCCAGCGGCTCGAGTTCGAGCGTTCCCTTAACAGTAACTGGAACGTTGGCGATATCGATGGTGAGGTCCGCCCTGTACACGCCGTTTTCGTAGCGGCGCCACTGCTCCGACTGCTCCACCGTATTCCAGGGCTGCACGAACTTGCTGAGAATGGCCGGGACGTCGGCGGGCAAGTCGCGCACAAACCGGACGATCGCACCGTTCGCCTGTTTGCGGCATTCCGCTACACGAAGATTGCGCGAGCCGAGCGCCTTTTGTTTTGCCTTGATCTCCTTTCTGCTCGTAAACAACGCAAACAAGGCATCCGTGCTGTGCGCATACTCATGGTCCTGGCGAATATTCATTCTAGCGATTGCGCCCCATTTTCTCGTGGCTGCTGACCCATTCGTGGGCAAGGATCGCAGACGACAGCGAGACGTCTCCCGCCAATACGACGGCGGCGATGATTTCGGCCAGCTTGTCTGCCTTGCCGGTGCCGTAGCAATCCATTATTTCGAGGCATTCGCGCTGTGTTTGCAGCCCAGTACCCCCGCCGTACGTGGCACAGATCAGTGCCGGCAAGGTAACCGACCAGTAGAAGTCACCGTTGTCGAGCAACTCACCGTAGTTCAGTCCGGCATGGGACTCGGCGACGTTAGCGGCGTCCTGGCCGGTGGCAATGAACATTGCTGCAATTCCGTTCGCAGAATGGGCACCGCTGTAGGCGCCGCCCGCAAGGTGTGTGCCAACACTCGCAATTTGCCGATACCTGTACAACCATTCCGTGTCGATACGGAGAAGGTCTCTCGCTACCTCCCGTTTCAGGACGAACTCCGCGATGACACGTTTGCCGCGCGTCTGGATCATGTTCATCGCCGAATGCTTCTTGTCTGTGTCAATGTTGCCAGACAGGATATAACGCGGTTTCGACGGATGGTTGGCACGGATCCACTCGCAGGAGTAAAGCGTGGCCTTGCCGCTCATGTTCTGGCCCGCGGCGTCGCCGGTCGTATAGCAGAAGCGCGTGTACATCATGTTGCCGACGATGTACTGCTCGATCTCCGTCAAACGAGGTACGTCCGTCGAGGCCCTGACGACGCCCCGTATCGAATCGAGGTTATCGTCCAGCCACTTGCCGAATTCACGCGCTTCCAGCGCATTATCGAACAGGAAGACGGGCGCCCTTTGCATCGAGTGTTTGACGACGGTGGTCGTGGCACCTCCGCATTCGCTGATGATGCGCATGCCGCGGCTGTAGCTGGCCACGAGGGTTCCCTCGGTGGTTGCCATTGGGATGTAGAAGTCACCCTGGGCGTGTTCCCCGGCCATCTTTAACGGCCCGGCAATTCCTATTGGTATCTGTGCGGTACCGATAAAGTTCTCGATATTGCCGTTGGTAAGAGCCGGATCAATGGTGTAGCTCGATACGGCATCGAGCTTGGTACCGGCCATTGCTGCGATGAACGCGGCGCGCTGCGAGGCCATTTCGCGCGTATGGTCATTGTGCTTGTCACGTGGGATTCGGTCGGGTTTCGCCATGACTTTCTCCAAAAAGGTTTGCCCCGGCCTACGCTGCGTTCTCGAGTTCGGCCAGTGATTGCTCCAGGTAGTCGATGAGACGCTGGACGCGTGGCACCGTGCGTCGGCACGCGATGATGCCGAAGTCGAGGCTGCCGTGGTAACTGACAAACGTGATGTTGAGTGCAAAGCCGTGGAAGACTGCTGAAACAGGATAAGAGCCGAGTAAGGGCGCGCCGTTCCAGTACAGCTGGTCTTTCGGGCCGGGAATATTCGAAATCACAGTGCTGACCGGTGGGAACCAGTCCGCAACGCCCATCATGCTGGCAAC
Source organism: Gammaproteobacteria bacterium (assembly GCA_024639825.1). Classification (GTDB taxonomy): domain Bacteria; phylum Pseudomonadota; class Gammaproteobacteria; order Steroidobacterales; family Woeseiaceae; genus UBA1847. The sequence goes on along the minus strand of JAHEGH010000014.1, from coordinate 14,376 downwards.
GAATAGTGGCGTCTGCATCAGGGTTGCGTAGAGGCTGGCTTCCCGTGATGTCAGCCCGCCGAGCATTTTCTTGCCGGCACGCGTTGATTCCACGATGGCCTCGAGCCGGTCGGCCGGATCTTCGTGACGGGTGCCCAGATCGGCGATGATGTAGCTGATCGCAAGCGGCGAGTCAAAGTCGTATTTTTCCCGAACCGATATGGGGACCAATGCACGCAATGAATGCTCGGGGAGTTCGCCCTGTTCCTCGAGATAACGCCGCAACGCTCCTGAACACATTGCCAGGACGATGTCGTTGATTGTCACACCCGCCGCCTTGCTGACGGCATGTATGCGATCAATACTCCACGACTGGGCAACGAATCGCCGTGAAGCCGAAACTTCAGTATTTAGGAGCGTGTGTGGAACGTGTCGCCAGGGTACAGCGAGGCCATCGCCCAGCCCCAGCCATGTGGCCGCATAATTCTTGATCACGCCGAGGAAATGTGTGGTTGTATCAAACTGTTCCTTAAAGAACTCCGCCATCGCCCTGAGCTCAAACTCGCTGGGTACCAGATCGGTGTCCGGGGCTGGTCCTTGCTGTGCCTTGAATTTCTCGTGCGCCTCTACCGAGAGTGGAGACAGATCGGTAATGGCTTTGGGGTTCGTTGAACAGCTGGCTTCCGTCAGTCGGGAACCGGCAACACCATCGATCGTCGCATGATGCAGTTTCGTATAGACGGCAAACTGACGATTCTGCAGGCCTTCGATCAGGTGGGCTTCCCAGAGTGGACGGCTACGATCGAGGAGCGAGGAGTGAAGCCGCGATACCAGCGAGAACAGCTCGCGATACCTCCCCGGCTTCGGCAGTGCTGAGCGCTGAACGTGATAGTCGAGGTCGATGTCCGGATCGTGCTGCCAGTAAAGTGGGCCGAAGCGACCCAGCGTGCCGTGTGCGACACAGTGAGCAAAGGGCTTGCGAAGATCCGTGGTCGAACGATAGGCCTCATCGATTCGGCTCATGAATTTGCGCTGATGCACACGCGCGGGAAATTCGAACAAGTTAAGACCCGCGACGTGCATCGGTGATTCGGGACTTTCCAGGTACAAAAAACCCGAGTCCAAAAGACCAATTCTGTCCACGTTCGAATTTTACCGGATCGTGGAGACGAATAAGCGGGTCAGAATATAGGTAATTTCATCAATTGGGCCCGGATTTGCTCATCAGTCAGGACGATCTCGTCACGTCCGCGTTCGGCCGGTCCGTGGAGAAAGCTCATACGAAAACACACTGTCGCCAAATCCTCACGTGCCCTAAACCTTGTTACCGCCAACCGATGGCCCATAATGTCGGCATATGCAATTCAAAGACTATTACAAGGTGATGGGCGTAGAGCGCGACGCCACGCAGGAAGAAATAAAGCGCGCCTATCGCAAGCTCGCTCGCAAATATCACCCGGATGTCAGCAAGGCGTCGGATGCCGAGGAGCGCTTCAAGGAGGTGGGTGAGGCCTACGCCGTCCTAAAAGATCCTGAGAAGCGAACCGCCTATGATCAACTGGGCGCGAACTGGAAGTCGGGCCAGGATTTCCGCCCGCCGCCGAACTGGGACCAGGGATTCGAGTTCCATGGTCACGAATCGGCCGGAGGTGGTGCGGAAGATTTCAGCGACTTTTTCGAGACATTGTTCGGCCGTGGTGATTTCCGCGGCGGATTCACGCGGGCGGATCATGGTGCGTTTACGGCGCGTGGCGAGGATACCTTTGCAAAAATTGTTGTCGATCTGCAGGACTCGTACCTCGGCGCCACACGCAGCGTGACGCTGAAACACACGGAGATTGGCAACGATGGTCGTCCGACCGTGCGTAATCGAACGCTTAGCGTGAAGATTCCGAAAGGGGTGCGACCCGGTCAGCACATTCGCCTGGCCAAACAGGGATCGGCGGGCGCCGGTGGTGGCGCAAGCGGAGACTTGTTTCTGGAAATTGCATTTCGACCGCATTCGAAGTTCCTTGTCGAGGGTAAAGACGTCTATCTGAACTTACGGGTAGCGCCTTGGGAGGCTGAACTCGGCGCAAGCGTGAAGACGGCGACGCCGACAGGTGACGTCGACCTGACGATTCCGCCGCATTCGAAAGCCGGACGAAAGCTGCGCTTAAAAGGGCGGGGGCTCCCGGGAAAAGAGCCCGGTGATTTCTACGCGGTCCTGCAAATTGCCCTACCGCGAGCAGAGACGGATGAGCAAAAGGCTGCATATCGAGAATTTGCGAGCACCTTCGACTTCGATCCGCGCCGGAACGGGGAGGGATAGGCGATGACCGAAGCAAATCGGAACAACGTATTGCAGAGCGAAATTATTGAGACTCGACGTGAGATGTCGCTCTCCGATCTGTGCGAGGTTTGCACTGTCACCACCGAGCGTGTCGTGCAACTGGTTGACGAAGGCCTGGTTGAGCCGGTGGGTCGTGAGCCCGCCGAGTGGCGATTCAGTGGCCGCAGCGTCAGACGTGTCGTGGTCGCAGAGCGCCTGTCGCGAGATCTTCGGGTGAACGCGGCTGGTGCCGCTCTCGTGCTGGACCTTCTCGATGAAGTGCAGCAGTTACGCCAACGGCTGTTGAGGCTTGAGGAAACCGATGAGTCATGAACTGCTCCCGTAACGCCAAAACCTTGAACCAGTGCCGGATTTTGCAAACGATTCTCGTCTAAATGAGGAAATTGCTGCACAGAACGCAGCGCGCTTGGGCAAATTTGGGAGCAACAACATGATTCAGCAATTCCTGGTAAATCGCCGTGCATCACGGTCAGTAGCGGCCGCACTTCTGGTGTCATTCATTGTGTTCGCACCTGCCGAGTCGCAGGCGGACGGTTACATCGGTGGCAGTATCGGGCAGTCCTACATCGAACTTGATACGGGCACGCCGATAGTGCCGGCCGTGTTCGACGAGGAAGATTTCGGTTGGAAAGCCATGATCGGCTACGATTTCAACTTCCCCGTGATCACTCTCGGTGTTGAGGCAGACTACGTCGACTTCGGCGCGCCGTCCGGTAACGTGGCGGGCTCGCAGATCGAGGTGGATGCTAATGGTTTTGCCGGTTTTGGCACGGTGGGATTCAATCTCGGCCCAGTGGGTGTGTTTGCCAAATACGGTGTGATCTCGTGGGATGCGTCTCTCACCATTGACGGTTTCGATGTCGGTTCTGACGACGGCACCGACCCGGCCTATGGTGTGGGCGCGAAATTCGGTCTCGCCTCGGTCGAGGTTCGTGGCGAATACGAGATTTACGACATTGACGGCAGTGAAGATATTTCCATGCTGAGCGTAGGCTTGGTCTGGCGGTTCTGAGCCGGCGGGGGGCTTGACCCGGTCATCATCTTAGGGATGTGCGCTGGTTCCGAACGTATCGGCGATCAACCGCAATGTCTGTGGCGCATCCCATGCTCTGGCGCCATAGATTTTTTTGAGCACACGCCCTTCGGCATCGACGAGCACCGTGAGGGGTAGCCGCGATGCGCCAAGCATGTTTTCCAGCTGCAGGTTTGAATCGATGAAATGCGTAATGGTCGCGTTTGATGCCTGCAACGCGCCTTTGGCCCTGTCAGGATAGTCGTCCGTCGAGATACCTATCACGGTGAAGGATACGGCCAGGTCCATCCATGCGAGGCGTTCCAGTGATGCCATTTCCGCACGGCACGGGCCGCACCAGCTGGCCCAGACGTTGATGAGCAGCGGCTTGCCGCGAAATTCTGAAAGTTTTCTCGGCGGGCCATTCAAGCCCCGCATCGTCGCTTCGGGCAGCATCTCGCCGATCTGGACTTCACCGGGTGTGGCTGCAAACGCGACGGGCACGGCACCGCCGACACAAAGCAATAACATCGAAAGAACGAGTCGTCTCATAAGGGCAAACCTGTCATTTTGCGGGCCGGAGCGCAACCTGCTGAGTACGAGTTTAGGTAAGAAGGGCGCTGCGATGACCGTGCGTGCATCCATCCCGACCTCGGCAACTATTTATCGAGTTCCTTGCCGAGCCTGTAAGAGTCGATGATTCCAAACAGCCAGCATGCGCCGAAAATGATCTTGCAGGCAGTCAGGGCCGTACTATCTGAATCATTGGAAGCATCAGAAAGCATATCCGCGATAGCGGCGGTTTCAGCGGGAATGTCTCCGCTGACAATGCTATCGACGATCGTTTGCGCCTGCTGGAACGCGACGGTGAAAATCACGTATACCGCCGCGAGCGCGAGCAGCATCAGGATTGAGCCGCGCAGGTACTGCTTCAACCAGATGTGCCCGACGCCAGGGCAGACCAGGCCGGAGAGAAGTGCCGCTTTTGTTGCTCTTTTCACTTGAATACCCTGTTGTTGTCTCGCTTATGATCGGTCGGACAGCGAATCCAGTGCTGCCGTGATTGCATCAATTCTGGTCGAGAATCGCGTTGCTTCTCTTACACCATCCAGAGCGCCCAGGCGGCCAAGTACTCGCGCTACGCCAAACTGCATGCCAACAACGAGAACCGCCTGGTCAACGTCCAAGGCTCGCTGGATAATTTCCTCAAGGGTTAGCGCGGCACTGCCATCGATGCTTGGCACATCCGTAAGGTCGATGATCAGCACGTCGACAGGTTTTACGGAGACGATTCGTCGCATCATTTCGTTCGCGGCGCCAAAGCTCATCGCACCGGCAAGATGCAGGATGGCTGCGCGACCATTTAACTTCCGGAACGCTGTCGCTTCGTCTGTTGTCAGCAGCTCGTGATCGATGTCGTCGACTATTGTTTTAATAGACTGAATCTGAACGTCTGCCATATCTTTAACGAACACAAGACTGGCCAACACGATGCCGACGCCGACCGCCGTGATGATATCGACAAATACCGTTAATACGAGAACCACCAACATTAAAACGAGGTCTGTCCTCGGCGCGCGATGCCATCGCTTGATAAAGCGCCAATCGATGACATCGATACCCACCTTGAGGAGGATGCCGGCAAGCGCGGCGTGAGGAATCACGCTAACAGCAGGTCCAAAGCCCAACACGATCATTGCCAGTATGACGGCATGCACTACACCGGATAACTGAGTGCGACCGCCAGACTTCAAATTGGCAAGCGTGCGAACCGTCGCGCCCGCACCCGGCAGGCCGCCGGCGAATCCCGCTACCAGGTTGCCAATTCCCTGTCCGACGAGCTCTTTATCCGAATCGTGGAAGCTGCGACTCATGTTGTCGGCTACCAACGATGTCAACAGGCTGTCGATGGAACCCAACGCCGCCAGCACAGCGGCGCTAACGAGCATGTAATTCAGTTGTCCAAAATCAATCTGAGGGGTCTGCATGGACGGTAATCCGGACGGCACTGGTCCGAGCAGCGGCACCTCCGCGATAAATAGCGCAGCGACGGTGCACACAACCAATGCAACCAACGGCGACGGCACAATGCGCGTCAGACTCTTGGGCCACCACATGCAAAGGGCGAAGGACATTGCTCCGAGTCCCGCTGCGTGCCAGTTCAGGCTTTTGACGTCACTTGGCAAGGCCGTCAGCACATTGACAACATTGGGTGGTGCGACGTGTCCGATAAGAGGTTCCAGCTGCAGAATGATCAATATGCAGCCGATGCCTGTCATGAATCCCGATATGACGGGGTAGGGCATAAGATTGATGTAACGCCCGACGCGCAGATAGCCGAACATTATTTGAAATGCACCAGCCATCATGACGACAGTAAAGGCGACAGCCGGTTGGCTGCCAAACTGAGTAAATACGCTCGCAGCGACGATCGTCATGGGGCCCGTCGGCCCCGATATCTGGGCGTTAGTGCCGCCGAATAGCGCGGCGAACAGGCCCACGAAGATGGCACCGTACAAACCGGCGATCGGTCCCATGCCGGAGGCCACGCCGAACGCGAGGGCCAGTGGAAGGGCGATTACTGCGGCGGTAGCGCCCCCGAAAATATCGCCGCGCAAATTCTCAGTGGATAATCGATTTACCTTCACGTTCACGTTCAGGTCTTGCAGCGATAGGGCATTTCCAGTGGCTCGCGCGGCTCAACGCCCTGGGACCTGATCAGTTCGACCAGGTTCGGGTATTTCCTGGCATCGAAATAGTGATAGGACACGAAATCGAACAGCGCATCGAATTCCCGGTTCTCATCGAGCGGCGCGAGCATCGCATGGGCCTCATCATCCAGCCCCATGATCTTGTGACTGATCCACGCCATTGACAAGTCATCTGAGAATTTTGCGTCGAACTCCTCAAAAATCCGCCGTGCTTCGGCGAGCTTACCCTCGGCACAGGCCTGGCGCAGCAGGATGATTGTTCGAGTAGTTTCCGGCAGGTCGCTGGCCTCTATGGCCGGTATCAGCGCAGCGGCCCCGTCGATATCGCCGGCAAATAGCAGGGAGCGGTGCGACTGGTACTGGATGAATGGGCGATCGGGCATTCTTCTCAGCGCACCCTGCACAAACAGGCGGACAAACTCTTTGTCGCCGGTAAGCATCGAGTTCGTTATGGAGTTGTTATTGACGAGAAGATCGTAGCCGTCTCTTCGTTCGAACTCCTCGATGGCCGCGCGCAGTTCATCAATAGCGCCCAGATCGGTGAGCAACGAGAGCTGGTAAGCTTGCGCTTGCTGATCGTTAGGTCGTTCACGCAGGTACTCGGTATTCAGTCGCAAGGCCTCTGCTGGCTGCAGGTCCTGCATGGCCTGCAAGATACGTACGCGGGCCTGGTTGATTGGGTCGCGTTCGAAGCGGATCGCTTTTTCAATGGCGTCGTCAAACTCTGCCAGCATTTGCTCGCGTGGTAACTCGACGATGCCCGCGACGATGTTGGCCGTTCGCAGCTGCACCTCCCAGAACTTGGCAAGCTCCCAGTAGGCGAACGAAAACTCCGGATCCAGTTCAACGGCTCGCTTGTAGGCGTCACGGGCGCGCAGGAACGAATAGGTGTCGCCGGTCGACAGCGAGCTGGAGTCGATCGCCAGTCCTTCGAGGTAGGCGTTGAAGGCGGGCACCGAATTGGTGCCGGATGAGACCATTCTTGCCAGCGCTTCGGGGTCCATCGCCGTTTCCAGCGCCGTCGCAATCTCGAGCGCAATGTCCTCCTGGATCGCGATCACGTCCTCGGGCTGCCGGTCATAGGTTTGTGACCAGAGATGAAAACCGTCACTTGCGCGAATCAGCTGCGCGGTGACCCGCAGCCGATCTCTTGCCGACCGCACCGAACCTTCGAGGACGTGTGCGACACCGAGCTCGCGGGCGATCGTCGGGATATCCTCGTGCGAGGCCTTGTACTTGAAGGACGATGTGCGTGCGGCGACGAGCAGGTCCGGGGTACGCGCGAGGGCATTCAGGATTTCTTCGGTCAGGCCGTCAGAAAACCACGCCTGCTCTGCATCCGAGGACATGTTGACGAACGGCAGAACGGCGATGGACTTCTTCTTGGTCTCGGCGGCGACCTCGGCGGTCGTCTCAATCGCAGTGTCAACCGCAGCCTCAACGGGAGTCTCAGGGATGGGCTCGGCGGTGGGTTGCTGCAGCTTGTCCCAGCCCAGCCACGCAACCGCGATGACCAGGGCAACCAGCGTGGCCCGATTTAATTGTGAGCTTGCACGGGGGTCCTTGGGCATGTCCTCCGGCAGGTCTTTTGCCCGCTTGACACCGTCCGGGGTGAGCTCGTAAGCCCAGGCGAGAAACAAGGCAACCGGCAGGCCGATCAGCAATACGACGATCAGCATCTTCATCACCCAATCCGGCGCATCGAACGCGTCGGCAGCCAGGTCTGTGGCCTGGGCTATTAACCAGCCTGCAACGATGTACGCAATCGCAACGCGAAACACATTGCGATAGCGAAGTTCTTCAATGAACCCCCGCATCTGAATCCTTAACCTGATCGTAAATAGGCGGAAACAATACCAAAAATGACTGACTTACACTTTAGTATCGTTGGCTCAATCATTAGCTAGCCTGGTGCAACAGGCCACGGTGCCGGCGGCTTGCGCAGGGTAAGGCAGGGCTCGCTTTTCATTTTCCAATCGGCTTTCCACCGCATACCGGTCATGTAGCTGATTTCATCGACGCGCAGTCGACAGGCTTCCTGAATGGCCTCGACATTGAGTAGTTTGCCGAGATTGCTGTAGTCATTGTTGCTGGCCGCATATAACGCGACCATCTTGTTGCCGTGCAGCAGGGACAGAGAAACGGCCTCCCTGGTTCCGTCAATCTCGATCGTCAGGGTCTTGAGACGACCGCTACGTTGCAGCTCTTCGATCACGCGGCGAACTTCATTCGCGTTGTCGTCACTGGCGTAGTCCGAGGCCGCACCGAAATTGCGGTTTACCAGCTCGATGAACAAATTGGCCTCGTTGTCGTCGCTCCAGCGCAGCACCGGCTCGCGGCTACGGATTTTTCTCAGGTCGTATAGAAACTTCTGCCTTTTCTCGGCTGGAAACGTGTCGAGGTGCTTGTGGAAGTCGAACTGGATCTCTGCCGGCACCAGGAAGTAACGCAGTTCCGGCTCGCTGAAATTAGGCGCATATTGCGGGCAGGCCTGCAGCAGGCCGTCGACCCAGCTTTGCTTGAGATCGAACATGACTGTTGGCTCCGGAAGCTGCTCGAATACTTCGGGAAAATCCTGGTACTGCAGCCACAGTATCCGGCCATCCGGATAGCTGCCCGCCATCAGCATGTAGCGGTTCTCCGTCGTGTCGTACACGAGCGGCACCAGGCCATCGGGAGACCCGTCGCTGGACTCATGGACCAGGAAGTGCAGGCGATGTTTGTTCTCGTCGTGAAAGGCGAACATCAGGTCCCAGTGATCCCAGGCATCCTGTCCGGGCGAAAACTTTTCCCAAAGGTTCCGGCATTCCTGAAGATCTTTTTCAGTGCGTATGGCCATTATGCCTAGCGCAGGTAGCCCCACGTGTGCAGCTTGTCGTGGTCTTCGTACCAGCGGTCGCCGATGTCGGTGCGGTAGTACATGTTCGGGATCAAAATATTTTTCACACGCTGGTAGGCCTGCGCCTGTGCCTGGCGGACGCTGATGCCGGCGCCGGTCACAATCAGGACCACGCCCGAGTTGCCTGTTATCAGCCATTCTCCGTTGACCTCGCGCACGTCCTCGATGTGAATACCACCGGATATGGGCTTGCGGAAAATAATCACCCGGTCCTTCGAATTGGATTCAAACACCTTGGGGTCGTTGTAAGGGAACGGCGGTACGACGATGCGCAACCCCACCTGGAATCCCGACTGGGTCTTGAAGTTGGTGAGGTCGCCTTTGGCCATGCCGTAAAGAAAGTCGCCAATCGGCATCTTGATGCTGTCGCTCTGGATGGCGATGGTCGGGTAGCCGAAGCGTGCCGTGAACTCGAGCGGGTAGATGCCCTGGCCATTCACGATGCAGTTGACATCCATGTAGCCGACGTAGCGTTCCTCGGCGAGTCGATCGCGCAGTTTGGCCAGCGTCGCCGTAAACAGCTTGTTCGGGCCGCTCCAGTACATACACGTACCCATTTCGCCCGTCGCCGGCCCGATGTTCCCCGGGAACAGCGGCTTATGCTCGAAATTGATATTGATCGGCATCATGAAATCGGAGCCGTTGAAGAAGGCACCCACGGCGACCTCAACGCCGCGGACACGCCTTTGCAGCTGGAACACCTTTACGGTGTCGGCATACGCCGCCTTGTAGGACTGCAGCACGTGAATGACGTCGACGCCGTCGTCTTCCTGGCCGACGAACAGCAGCCGCTTGATGTTTTGCGCTTCCCCGCTAGGCTTAATGACGTACGGAGACGGGTGCGCGCGAACGTACTCGATTGCCGAGTCGAAGCTCGTGAACTCCTCGAAAGGAATAATGGATATACCATGCTTGCGCAATTCATGCTGGCCGAACGTGCGGTCATCTTCGAGCCGGTCGCTGTATGCAGTGCCGCCCACGACAAGCTTGCCGGCCTCGCGCAGCGCAGCGGCCTTCTCGCCCTGACCGAGTACGTCGTCGAACACGATGACATCCGCCCAATCGACATGATCCTCCCAGCTATCGACTTTCGGTACAAAACCGTCGCCAATCTGGCGTTCCGACTCCTGATGGATATAGTAGCGAACGTCATTGCCGGCACGGCTCACCTGCCACGCGATATCGGTTATCAGCGCGTCCAGAGAAACGAACAGGAAGCGTCGCGGGCGATCAGTCATTGGGGTCACTCCTCAATATTTTGCGGTGTAGCAGACCGCTTGCATCTCGCGCATTCTGGTCCCTATCCGGGCATCAGGCAACAGGCGTGGAATAGAATCTGCCGAGAGGCGGTTTGACGAAGGGATATGACATGAACAAGGGAACCCTGTACCGGCTTGCAGCCTTTGCCGAAAAGCCCGGCGGTGGGAACCCGGCTGGCGTCTGGATTGGTAAAGCCCTGCCTGACGAAGCCACAATGCAGCAAATTGCGGCAGAGGTTGGCTATTCGGAAACGGCCTTTGTCGCACCGGAACGGGGCACCTCACGCGCCGTTCGCTATTTCAGCCCGGAGCGGGAGGTACCCTTCTGCGGCCATGCGACGATAGCGGCTGGCGCAGTGATGGGAACGGCCACGGCAGAGACCACTTATGCGCTGAGTACCACCGTCGGCATCGTGCCGGTGACTGTTCGGTCGAGCGGCCAGCGCACCGAGGTCTCGCTGACGTCTGTGGAAACAAAACACAAATCTGCACCGGACGAACTCCTTGAAGAAGCCCTGTCGGCTTTGGGCTGGAGGAAAGACGAGCTGGATTCTGCGATTCCGCCGGCTATTGCCTACGCAGGTGCATGGCATCTTGTCATTGCGGTTGTCTCCGCGAAGCGTCTCGCCCATCTTGACTATGATTTCGAGAAGCTGAAAGCCCTAATGCTCCGTGAAGACCTGACAACACTGCAGCTTGTGTGGCATGAATCCGATGTGTTGTTTCACTCGAGAAATCCCTTTCCTGTTGGCGGTGTGGTTGAGGATCCGGCAACGGGCGCCGCGGCCGCGGCATTCGGTGGGTACCTGCGCGACGCAGGCCTGGTCGCTGCGCCGGCACATATCGAGATACGGCAGGGCGAGACGATGGGCCGGCCCAGCCTGCTGAATGTGCACGTGCCGGAAACCGGTGGAATTATTGTGAGCGGATCGGTAGTCGAAATTTAGGAACGGTATTTCCCGCTGACGAAACCCCGCAACGGCTCACAGGCGCATAAACTGCTGACGTGTCCTTGACCAGGCGTACCCCAGCAGCACGGCGAGGAAAAACACCTTGGCACCAAAGTTGATGATGCCGTTGATTAGCTGTTGCAGGGTTTCGGGAATACTGAACGGCAGGAGCGACGCTGCCACGCTCCAGAGTGCATCGGTAGCCAGGTTGGTTAGGTAAAGCGATATCCGGATCGTGAGTATCGAGACAAGCGCGGTGATACCGGATTCGAGTGCCGAGGAAAGGAGGGAGTCAACCCCACGCGAGTGTGCGATCGGCAGCAGCATCCAGACACAGACAATGAAGGATGTTGATACACCGCTGGTACGACCGAGAAAGGGCAGGTCAGCACTGGGCACGGCCTGCAGCCACGTCAAAATTAACACCGCCATGTAACACAGCGCCCAAAGCGCGAGCAGGTGTGGTGCCACCAGCGTCCAGTTTTCCTCACCCTCGGCAGCGGTGAAGTCGCGGTTTTGCGCTTCAGCTTTTTTCATTAGCGTGCGCAGATACACGCCCACAAGTACCGCAGGCACGATAGACGGATAGAACACAATCCGCGTGACGCTTGTAAACCAGTTTTCCGTTCCGTGCAGCGCTAGCTGCAAAGAGCCGGCCGCAATCGCAAGGCCGATGACCAGGTAGACCAGCTGCCTGAAGCGCTCTATGGTCGTCTGCGACTCCTCTACCGCTCGTGGTAGCTGCCGGATATCGGCGGCAGTAACAGCGATGTCCTTCAGGCCACCCAGCGCCCGGCGACGTGCTGAGTTCCATGAATAGGCGTCGTCATCCTTAAAGATCTTGGTGAAATGTTCTTCTACCGGCGCGCCGTGCGCGCCCCACACGAATTGTTTGATACCCACTTTCTCTGCAATCTCGCGAGCATCGCGGCGCCGAATATCGAATCCCAGGACGCCGGGTACGGTCTCGCCGTCTTTCACATTGCGGAGTTCACCGTCGAACCATTTTCCTTCAGGGAGCTTTTTCTTTTTCCTGCGAGCGAAGGTCAGCGACCTGGGTTGCTTGTGCCGCTTCTTGCCTTTGAATTGCGCCAACGGGATGAACACAAACGAGTGCGCACCATTGCGCTCAAGAAGCTGATCGAAATCAGCGCTGTGCTTGCGCGGCGCGGCAGTAACGTCGAGACCATCAATCCTGAGATGAACTTCTACTGGCTGGTCTTTGTTTTTTTTCCTGGACATGCAAGTGGGCGCAGAGCGTTTGTCAGCGTGACGGAATCTGGATTGTAATGCTAACAGACGCAGGCGGGGCCTCTTCTGCAGTTACTGATAACCCTTTGCCTGCAGCCTGAACAAACTCGCATACTGCCCATTCTCGGCAAGCAAGCTTTCGTGGTTTCCCTGTTCCAGGATCTTGCCGTCGTGGATGACAATGATTCGATCTGCTGCGCGTACCGTTGAGAAGCGGTGCGAGATGAGAATCGTCATCTTGGTGTCGCTTTGTGATTGAAAGTGGTCGAATATCGCAGCCTCTGATGCGGCATCCATGGCGGCGGTTGGCTCGTCGAGCACTAATATATCCGCGTCACTGCGCATGAAAGCGCGTGAGAGCGCAATCTTCTGCCATTGCCCTCCTGATAACTCGCGACCGTCCTTAAACCAGCGACCGAGCTGCGTGTCGTAGCCCTCGGGCATGTCCTCAATGAACGGGGCGGCCATGCCAGTCTTGGCGGCTGCCGCCCAACGATCGGCGTCACCAATGTGGCGGACATCGCCGGCACCGATGTTTTCGCCGACCGAGAACTGGTAACGACCGAAGTCCTGGAAAATAACGCCAATGCGTTGTCGCAATGCTTCGACGTCCCAGTCCTGCAGGTCCAGTCCGTCGAGCAGGATGTTGCCCTCGGTCGGGTCGTACAGGCGTGTGAGGAGTTTGATCAACGTTGTCTTGCCGGATCCGTTCTCACCAACCAGCGCCAGGCTTTCGCCGGGACGGATCTGGAAACTCACGTCGGTGAGTGCCTTGCCGGCCGAACCCGGATAGGCAAACGAGACGTGCTCAAACTCAAGGCCGCGGTCGGGTTCGGGTCCGTGTTTTGCCTCGCCGCCGGGCGTGGGTACGTCCTGTTCGAGGTATTCGTACAGGTTCGACAGATACAGATTGTCTTCGTACATGCCGCTGATGGCCGTCAAACTGGCAGCCACTGCACTTTGGCCCTGGCGGAATAACACCAGGTACATCGTCATTGCGCCCAGCGTGATGCCACCATCGATGGTCGTTATGACGATCCACGCATAGGCGCCATAAAACGCACTGGTCGATAACAGTCCCAGCACGAAACCCCAGCCATCGCGGCGCAGGGTGAGGCGACGGTCTTCCACGAACAGTTTCTTAAAGATGTCGCGATAGCGTTGCAGGAGTCGTGGGCCGAGCCCGAATAACTTGACCTCTTTGACGCTGTCCTCGCGAGCGATGACGGTTTCCAGGTATATTTGCATGCGTGTTTCCGGCGAGCGCCAACGAAACAGGCGAAACGCATCACCGGAGAACTTGGCCTCGGCAAAAAACGAGGGCAGGCCGGCACCGATCAGGATCACAACGGCCCACGGCGAGAACGCGTACAGCAGCACGGCGTAACTGGTGAGAGAAATTGCGTTTTGCACCAAGCCAAACGTTCGGTTCACAAGACTGAGCGGGCGGCTTGAGGCTTCGCGCCGAGCTTGCGTCAGCTTGTCGTAAAACTCCGAGTCTTCGAAGTTCGCGAGCTGCAGCGTCAGCGCCTTTTCCAGAATCATGACATTGACGCGCTGGCCAAGCAGGGCGCGCAATAACGACTGGCTCACGGACAAACCACGTTGGCTGGCGGCAACCGCAATGACAACGAGCGCTTCGAGAACGATCAGCCACAGCACGTGGGACGTATCGGGATTCGTTGCCGCCATCGCCGCGACGACGCCGTCGACGATTAATTGTCCAATGTACGCAATCACGGCGGGCAGCACGCCGGCGATCAGCGTTAGCACGGCGAGCGCAATCGTGAGGCCACGACTCGTTGTCCAGACGAGTTCCAGCGCGCGGCGACTGTAGACGAACACTCCCAGGAAGCGGGTGAAGAACGGGGCGGTGGATTCCTGTTCGCTGGCCATGTTCACTAGTGTGGGTCCACAATAGTATTCATGGCAAACATTATGCGCAGCGTCAGCGTCGTGCGGGCGTTACAAAGCGCTTGAAGA
>JAHEGH010000056.1 GCA_024639825.1 Gammaproteobacteria bacterium | reverse complement strand
CGACCCGCCGTTATGGGAACGGCCGCACCAGCGGGCTAGTCAGCAGCCCTCTTTAAGCCGGTCTCGATCCAGCCGGCCGTGATCGGATGATAAGCACCGCGGGCTCGCTCAAACATTTCAAGAGCGAGTTCGCGGTCTTCTCCGTTAGAAGCCAGCGCGCTGTACACAGGTGCGATCAGGCGCCCGCGGCCGAATCGATTCAGGTGAGCCTCCAGCTCGGCATACGCATCCGTGTAGCGACGCGTTGCAACCTGGATGAACCAGGTGCGACCAATCTCGGCGTTGCTGGTTTTACTCAGCCCCCAACCGGCATCCAGTTCGCTCAATTTCTCTTTTGACAGCTCTGCGGGCAGGCTGTTGATGAAGTGAATGGTAGCTTGCGGGCTCCAGTCACCGACCGGGATTTCCGCGAGTTCAACTTCGCCTTCCGCCCACGCGATTGCCATAGCCGCAGCCGCATCCAGGTTGGCTGAACGCGGGATCGGCGCGCTGTCGGGAAGTCCGGGCTGGTATGTCCATTGCTCGGCCTGCTCACGCGTCACCGGCGAGCCTTCCTGACTAAGGAGGTTCAGCTCGAGATAGTCCAGGAATTGTTCAGTGGTAATCGTTCCAAATGCGAACTCGTGAAAGTAGGACGTCAGGAAGCCATCGAAAGCCTCGCGGCCAAACGCTTTCTCAAGGTACTCGAGAAACAGCTGTCCCTTGCTGTAATGAATACCGCCCTGGAAATCCTCAGAGCTCGTATCGTCGAGCCGCGGCGCGAGCGCCTGCATCTTCTCCGGGACTTCCTCGAGATCCTGCAGCAATTCGCGATAATTAAGTACGCGCTCTTCATCGACGCGATCGACATCGTAAATTACCTCCATCAGCCGCGACTCTATGTAGCTGGTCATTCCCTCATTGAGCCAGCCGTCGCGCCATGTGGCATTTGTCACCAGGTTTCCTGACCAGGAGTGGGCGAGCTCATGTGCAATAACGGACACCAGGCTGCGATCACCAGCCAACAGGCTTGGAGTAATGAATGACAGACGGGGGTTTTCCATACCGCCATAGGGAAAACTCGGCGGCAATACGAGCAGGTCGTAGCGCCCCCAATCGTACGGGCCGTACATCGCTTCTGCCTGCTCAAGCATCGCCTGAGTATCGGCGAACTCGTAGACCGACGCATCGAGCAACTCCGGTTCTGTGTACACGCCCGTGTCCTCGCCCAGGGGGGCGAAATACAGGTTTCCAACAGCGATCGCCAGCAGATAGGACGGGATGGGCTGTGGCATATCGAAATGGTATTCACCCGTGCGCGGCGCCAGCGGGTTGTTGTTAGCGCTCATAACCGCCAATAACGATCGGGGTGTACGCACCGTCGCTTCGTAAGTAATGCGAATTGCCGGCGTGTCCTGCAACGGCACCCAGCTGCGCGCATGTACGGCCTGGGATTGCGAGAACATCAGCGGGTGTTTGCCGCCGGCGGTCAGTTCGGGCGGCAGCCACTGCAACGCAGTCGACGATGGACTCGTGTGGTACTCGATCATCAGATCGAATGTATCACCCGTATCGGCGGGCAAATCAATAACAAGTGGTGTGCCGAGCGTCTCGTGATTCTCGCCAAAATGAAATTCTGCCGACACGGAGCTTCCCGACTGCAGGACGACCACGCTGGCGATGGTCAGATCGCGTGTATCGAGCGTCACCTGTGATGCAGCCGCATCCACTCGACGCATCGTCAGCATGGCGAAGCCTTGCAGTTCCTGCACCTCGAAATCGACATCCAGATCCAGCGCCAGGTGCTCCGTGACGAACTGATCTGTATTTGCGAACGTGAAATAGTCATGCGCCGGGTCGTAGTTATCGACAACGGCCTCTTCGTCACTGGAGCAGGCTGTGATAACAAAGGCTGCCGTAATGAGTGCGAAAAAAGCTGAGACTGGCTTGCGGTACATAGTGACTCCGTACTGGATGGGCGCTGCAGAGCGGGGATTCTAATACACGCTGCGCGGTGATGGGGTAGTCAATGTAAACTGACCGTCCAATTTACGGGAGATATCACGCATGCGCGCGCTGGTTTGCAGGGAATACGGAACGCCGGACACCATGAAAGTCGAAGACTGGGACGATCCGGTGCCGGGCGACAGCGAGATCGTCTTTGACGTTAAGGCTGCCGGGCTCAATTTTGCCGACGTTTTGATGATTGCCGGGCAATACCAGGTCAAAACCGAGCCGCCCTTTATTGCGGGCAATGAAGCGGCGGGGGTGGTCTCGGCGGTTGGGAAGCACGTCACGCGCTTCAAGATCGGCGACCGGATCATCGGCGCACTGCGCGGTGGCGCATTTGCGGAGAAATCCGCCGTCGCAGAAGACTCAGCGATGCTCCTGCCAGAATCCATGACGTTCGAGCAGGGTGCTGCCTATTCGGTCGCCTATGGCACGAGTTATCACGGCCTGAAGCAGGGGGCCAACCTTCAGCCTGGCGAGACCGTGCTGGTTCTCGGTGCCGCCGGTGGTGTTGGCTATGCTGCTGTTGACATTGCCAAGGCCATGGGCGCGCGCGTCATCGCGGCAGCCAGCTCCGAAAAGAAACTCGCCTTCGCCCGTGAAGCCGGTGCTGACGACACCATCAACTACGGCGAACAGCCACTCAAAGACTCGGTAAAGGCATTGACCAGCGGCAAGGGCGTAGACGTCATCTATGACCCTGTCGGCGGCGACCTGGCGGAACAGGCATTGCGTGCGTGTGCATGGCACGGCCGCTACCTGGTCGTCGGCTTTGCAAGCGGAGACATTCCTCGCCTGCCCATCAATCTGACTCTCCTGAAAGAAGCCAGCATTGTCGGCGTGTGGTACGGAACCTGGGCCGAGAGACACCCGGATCAGTTCATGCAAAACATCGAAGAACTGGAACACATGGTCGACGCCGGGCGACTGCGGCCAACCTATTCGGAGGCCTTCACCCTGGATAATTTCGCCGCTGCATTTCGCGTCATCACCGAGCGTCGTGTGCTGGGCAAGGTTGTCCTGACGTTCTAGCTGTGGTTCGAACTTCTCAGCCTATTCCTGTCAGAATCCCGGCATGCGTTTCAAACTTATAGTCACAATGCTGTTGCTGCTGGCGACCGGCAACGTATTCGGTCATCCGGAGGATGAACTGTGCGTGCCAGGTCAGGATGGCATGGATCCGGCCTTGTGTGCGGCGCTGGCTGAAATGAACAGCGCTGAAGGCGACCTTAGCCAGACCGAGATGCCGATCCTGGATGAGGAAGGTAACGAGCGCAGCGTTCTCTCAACGGCGGGGGTGTATATCAAGATCGGCATTGGCCACATCCTGCCTGATGGCGCCGATCACATTCTCTTTGTCCTCGCGATTTTCCTCGCCTCGGTCCGACTCAAAGCGCTTGTCTTGCAGATCTCGGCGTTTACCGTCGCCCACACTGCGACGCTGGGTCTGGCGGCCAGCGGAGTAATATCGCCCTCCTCGTCCATCGTCGAGCCCCTGATCGCGTTCACCATCGCGTTTGTGGCTCTGGAGAATCTCGTCTTCAAGGACATGACGAATTGGCGGCCCCTGGTTGTGTTCGGCTTCGGCCTGATCCACGGCCTTGGCTTCGCAGGCTTTTTCGGCGAGCTGGGTTTGCCGCCCGGCCAGTTCTGGAGCGCCCTGATCGGGTTCAACGTGGGTGTCGAGATCGGTCAGCTCTCGGTTATCCTTGTCGCGGCACTGCTCGGATTGGCGCTGCGCAAGTGGCTGCGAGACCCGGATGGCGAGCTACGCTATCGAACCTGGATTGCGAGACCTGGTTCGTTCCTGATAAGCCTGACCGGCTTGTGGTGGGGTATTACCAGGCTGCTCGCCTGACGAAAAGGGGACAGTCACCTCTGGAAAAGGTGACTGTCCCCTGGTTCGAAAGGTGACTGTCCCCTTTGTTAGGTGCCGCCCGCCTCTTCCACTGCGAAGCCACGACCTTCGAGCAACGGCTCGATGCTCGGGTCGGAACCACGGAAATTGCGATATAGCTCATCAGCCTCACGCAGTCCGCCTGCTTCGTAAACCCACTTCTTGAGGCGCCCTGCCACCTCGGGGTCGAAGATATTCTCAGCCTGCTTGAAGGCCGCGAAGCCATCGGCATCAAGAATTTCCGACCAGAGGTAGGCGTAGTAACCCGACGAGTAACCCGTTGAGCTCGAGAAGATATGCGCGAAGTAATTACTGCGATAGCGCGGCTCGATCTCGGGAATCAGGCCGTAGCCTTCCAGCACTTCTTTCTCAAACGCGCGAGCGTCTGTGATCTTAGCGGCCTCCACCGAGCTCAGCATATGCCAGCGCAAGTCAAGCAGTGACGCGGCAATGTACTCGGTTGTCGCAAATCCCTGATTGTGATTGCCGGCAGCCAGCATGCGCTCGACGAGCCCAGCCGGGATCACCTCCCCGGTCTGGTAGTGACGTGCATAGAGCTCCAGCATTTCGGGCTGCGACGTCCAGTGCTCAAGGATCTGTGCCGGGAATTCGGTGTAGTCCCGCGGTCCATCGACGCCCGAGAACATCGGGTAGTCGATCTGCGTCATCAGGCCATGCAGGCCATGACCGAACTCATGGAACAGCGTTTCAACGTCCGAGAAACGCATCAGCGTCGGATCGCCTTGCGGCGGTGTCGGCAGGTTCAGGTTATTGGTAATCAGCGGACGAATCTTGTCACCATTGATGTTCGAGGTGCCGCGATACGAACTCATCCATGCACCACCGCGCTTGGAGTCACGTGCGTACATGTCGGTCATGAACAGGCCGAGATGATCGCCGTTCTCATCTTTAACATCGAACGAGACGACGACCGGGTTCCAGCCTTCAATATCCACTTCTTCAAAGGTGACGCCGAACAGGCGATTGGCCATTTCAAACGCACCTTCACGCACGTTCTTCAGGTCGAAGTACGGCTTGGTCTCGTTCTCGTCGATATCGAATCGAGCTTTGCGCACTTTCTCCGAGTAGTGCCACCAGTCGTGTGCCGCGAACTTGAATCCGTCGCCAATCATGGCCTGCATATCGGCACGCTCTTCTTTCGCACGCTCGAGACCCGGACGCCAGACGCGCAGAAGGAAGTCCTCAGCACCTTTCGGCGTCTTCGCCATGTTGTACTCGAGGATGTAGTCGGCGTGAGACTTGTAACCCATCAGCTCGGCACGCTTGGCACGCAGCTGTGCGATCTTGATGGCCAGCGGACCGTTATCGCGCTCGCCTGACGTCGCACGCAGGCGATAGCCGTTAAACAGCTTCTCGCGCAGCTCGCGGTTCTCAGACTGCACCATGAACGTTTCATACGATGAGCGATTCAGGCCGACAACCCAGGCTTGCTTGTCTTCATTCCAGATAGCCGACTTGAAATCGTCACTGAGGCCGGCGATCTCGTCGTCTTCCTTCAGTTCCAGCGTGAATGCTTTCGTTTCAAGCAAGAGGTTTTGCGAGAACTTGGTCGTTATAGCCGACATCTCGGCATTGATTGCCGCAATCTGCTCTTTGACTTCAGGCGTAAAGGCCGCACCGGCACGAATGAAAGCACGGTGACGGAGCTCGAGCAGGCGCGCGTCCTGTTCGTCGAGTCCGAGGCTGTCACGCTGTTCGTACACGGTCTTGACTCGCTGCCAGAGGTCGGGATTCATCGTGATCGCATCGAATTCACGCGTCAGCATCGGGTAGATCTCGGTCTCGAGCGCCCGAAGCTCATCGTTTGTATCCGTACCGGTGATATTGCCGAAGGTAGAGGCAACGTCACCCAGCAGCTCGCCTGCCAGCTCCAGCGCCACGATAGTGTTCTCGAAGGTGGGCGCTTCGGCGTTGTTCACGATAGCGTCGATATCGGTGCGGAGCTCGAGCACGCCTTTCTTCATGGCGGGCATGTAATGGGCATCTTCGATCGCTGAGAAAGGCGGCACGCCATAGGGCGTATCCCACTCTTCCATGAACGGATTGCCCGCAAGTTCGGCCTCAGTGACGGAAATCTCGTCAGATGCCGCAGCGGGTGCTGCTTCAGTCGCTTCTTCCTGATCTGCGCCGCCGCACGCACCCAGCATCAGCGCGACCAGACCGAGGCCTATCAACCTATTGAATTTCATAATAATTTATCCCAATTTCTAAGAGTTTTATTGCCGCCGCCGCGTGGGACACAAGACCGGCAAAGCGGGCTATTGTACAGTGACTCGAACTGCGAAATCTTCCCCATGCAGTTAGGGGTAAGCGCGTATGTATATAGAGTCTCTTTCCGGTATAAAAGGTTCACATAAAACCGCCTGGGTGCGCTCACCCAGCAACAAAAGCAGGGATCAGGCAATGTCACAACACACTATTCGACCGATCAACCCGGTGCCGGAGGAGTTCGCTGGCGACTCCTTCAAACACAATCTCAAGCGCGCATTCCACGCCACCCGCCCCAAATTCTTCCCGGCCTCGATATTACCGGTCGTGGTTGGTTCCGCGTGGGGGGCTTACGCAACCGGGCAGTTCAGCGTGTACGTCTTCGTACTCGCAGTCCTGGCGACCGTTTGCGTCCATGCTGCGAGCAACGTCCTTAATGATGTTGGCGACGACGAGATTGGTACCGACCCGCAAAATGACCTGCGTATCTACCCGTATACGGGCGGCTCGCGATTTATCCAGACTGGCATCCTGTCGAAGCAGCGCATGGCGCGGCTCGGTATCACACTGATCGCTATCGCAACCCTCGCCGGCCTTGCGCTGTTTGTTGAACGGGGCCCGATGGTCATTACGTTCGGGGTAATCGGCATAGCACTCGGCGTTTTCTACTCGCTGGGACCCGTCAAACTCAGTTCGCTGGGCCTCGGCGAAACTGCCGTTGCGATCGCATTCGGTGTACTGCCCGTTAGCGGCGCAGCCTGGCTGCAGGGCGCGACGATCGACACCACGCTAATCCTGTACTCCATACCGGTCAGCGCGTGGGTTGCCGCAATCCTCCTTATTAACGAGGTGCCGGATATCAAAGCGGACGGAGCCTGTCACAAGAACACCTTGCCAGTGCGCCTGGGGCTCAATGCGACCGCAAACCTGTATTTCTCGATTCACGTTGTGGCCGCAGCCATTGTCGTACTGCTGACAGTACAAGGTCATTTGCCCCTGCTGGCGCCACTGGTACCGCTTGGCCTGCTGGCGCTGGGCTGGAAAGCTGCTGCCGGTATACGCGGCGGTATCGAACAACGTGAAGCCATGGCGAAGTCAATAGAAGCAACCCTCGGTATACACACCATCGGTTGTATCTGGCTAGCTATCTGCGCCCTGTTTGCCCTGTGGTTCTAATCAGCGACCAAGCTTATGCACATTAAAATAAAGAAAGGCCTCAATATTCCTTTGCCCGGAGCACCGGAACAAAGCATCTCCCCGGGCCCCGATGTTAAATCAGTTGCCGTGCTCGGCCCGGACACCAACGACCTCAAGCCCAGGATGCTGGTCGCCGAAGGCGACCGGGTGAAACTGGGGCAGGCAATCTTCACGGACAAAGCCAATCCCGGTGTAAATTTCACATCACCCGGCAGCGGCATCATCGCCGCCGTCAATCGTGGCGAGCGACGCATCCTGCAGTCTGTTGTCGTCAAGCTCGATGGCGACGACGAAGTGGAGTTCGCGAAATACCCGGCAAGCGCGCTGGCAGACCTCGACAGCGACGCAATCCGCAAGAATCTGCTGGACTCGGGCCTGTGGACGGCATTGCGGACGCGGCCATTTAGCAAGATTCCGGCACCGGATGCGGAAGCCCGTGCCATTTTTGTGACTGCGATTGACACGAATCCGCTCGCTGCCGACCCCGCTGTCATTATTGCGCGCGACCCGGATGCCTTTACCAATGGCCTCACGCTTTTGTCGCGGCTTACGGACGGCCCCGTGTATACCTGCACCGCACACAATGCGGGGATCGACTGCCCAAGCACCGACAAGATCCGACATGCCGAGTTTTCCGGTCCTCATCCGGCCGGGCTGGCGGGCACGCACATTCATTTCCTGGAACCGGTCAGCGAGCAGAAAATCGTCTGGCACATCGGTTACCAGGATGTTATCGCCATCGGCAGACTGTTTACGACAGGTCGCCTGCCGGTAGATCTCGTCGTGTCGCTCGGCGGCCCGAAGGTCCACAACCCGCGCCTGATCACCACACGACTGGGTGCCAATACCAGTGATCTGGTCAGGGGCGAAATCGAAGCGGGTAATGTGCGCGTTATTTCAGGGTCTGTCCTCAACGGCCACCGCGCATCAGGCTGGGCCGCTTATCTCGGGCGCTACGACGATCAGTTGACCGTATTACAGGACGGCACTCCGCGCGAATTTCTGAGCTTTCTGCGCCCTGGTTTCGGCAGATTCTCAGCAGCTCGAGTGTACGTCGGCAAATTGTTCGGGAAGCAACTCCGGATGACGACATCGCAAAATGGCAGCCCGCGCGCCATGGTCTCGATTGGCAGTTTCGAGCAGGTTATGCCACTCGACATTCTGCCGACGCCTTTATTGAAATCCATTCTGGTGCGTGACACCGACGGCGCTCGCGCCCTGGGATGCCTTGAACTGGACGAGGAAGATCTCGCCCTTTGCTCCTACGTTTGCAACGGCAAATACGAATATGGACCACACCTGCGCAAGACGCTGCACGAAATCGAGGTAAACGGCTGATGAAAAAACTACGCGCGTTCCTCGATAACCTGGAACCCCTGTTTACCCGGGGCGGTCGCTTTCAGCGCCTTCACGCGCTCTTCGAGGCAGTGGACACCTTTCTATTTTCACCCGGTGACCTGACCCGCGGTTCGCCTCATATCCGTGACGCTATCGATCTGAAGCGCGTCATGATCATTGTCGTGATGGCCGCAGTACCGGCGGCCCTGGCCGGCATGTGGAATACAGGCTACCAGGCCAATATGGCCATGCAGGGCCTCGGCCTCGCAGGCATAGATGGCTGGCGAGGCGCATTGCTGCCACTGCTGGGGGCCGGCTACGACCCGGGAAGCATCTACGACTGCCTGCTGCAGGGCGCATTGTATTTCATACCCATTTACATCGTCACCATGGTCGTGGGCCTCGGCTGGGAAGTTCTCTTTGCGGCTGTGCGCAACCACGAAGTCAACGAAGGTTTCTTTGTGACCGGTTGGCTTTTCGCGCTCATTCTCCCGGCCACGATTCCGCTTTGGCAGGTTGCTGTCGGCATCAGCTTCGGCGTCATTATCGGTAAGGAGGTCTTTGGGGGAACCGGCAAGAACTTCCTCAACCCGGCGCTTGTTGCACGTGCATTTCTGTATTTCGCGTATCCGGCACAAATATCCGGCGACGCCGTCTGGACAGCCGCCGATGGCTTTAGTGGAGCAACGGTGCTTGGCATCGCCGCAATCGATGGTTTTCAGGGCGTTCTTGATTCAGGCCTCACCTGGATGCAGGCCTTCCTTGGCCAAATGCAGGGGTCGATCGGCGAAGTATCGGCCGCAGCCTGTCTGCTGGGTGCCGTCGTACTTATATACACGCGTATCGCGTCGTGGCGCATCATCGTTGCCGTGTGCGCGGGCCTCATCATCCCGACACTGCTTTTCGGCAGCGCCGACAGCAGCAATCCGATGATGGCCATGCCGTGGCAGTGGCATATGGTCGTGGGTGGCTTCGCATTTGGCGCCGTTTTCATGGCGACCGATCCGGTCAGCGCGGCCCAGACAAACACCGGCAAGTGGGTCTTCGGATTCCTCATCGGGTTCATGACCTGGCTCATACGGGTCATCAACCCGGCATTCCCGGAGGGCATTATGCTCGCCATCCTGTTTGCCAATGTATTCGCGCCTGTAATCGACCACTTCGTAGTGCAAGCCAACGTTAAGCGGAGGCTGAAACGCAATGTCTGACAAAAAAGAATTCGACCGCGACAGCATTTCGAACACGCTGATCATCGCAATCGGGCTCAGCCTGGTTTGCTCGATCATCGTCTCGAGTGCCGCGATCGTCCTGAAACCGGTGCAAGCAAAGAACGAGGAAGCGTTCCGCCAGCGGATCATTCTGGACGTTGCGGGCCTCATGGAGCCGGGTGGCGACATCGACACACTATTTGCCTCCATCGAGACGCGCACTGTGGAACTCGCGTCCGGCACGTATAAGGATGACGCCGATATGGAAGCGACCGTCGCGATCCCCGACCAGCTGGACCTGGCCGGGATTTCACAGCGCGCCGAAAATGTCGACGTTTACCTCGTCACGAATAACGGGCGTGTCGAGCAGATCATCCTGCCCGTCTATGGCAAAGGTCTGTGGTCAACCATGCTCGGTTACCTGGCGGTTGCCCCGGACGGTAATACGATCAAGGGCCTGCGGTTCTACGCGCATGGCGAGACTCCGGGTCTCGGCGACCAGATGGACAAGGAGTCCTGGCGCGCACAGGTTGCCGGCAAGAAGATCTACGGCGACGGTGACGAGCCGGTGATCCGCGTCATCAAGGGCCTGGTCCAGGAAGGTTCCGCCGGCAGTGAACACATGTTTGATGGTATGGCTGGCGCCACGCTAACGGGCAATGGCATTACCGGGCTGGTCCAGTACTGGACCGGACCGCATGGCTTCGGCCCTTATCTCAAGAATTTCCGCGAGGCTGGATAGATGAGTGAAGCACGCAAAGTCCTGATCGACCCATTGGTCGACAACAATCCGGTCACGTTGCAGATGCTCGGCATTTGCTCGGCGCTCGCGGTAACCACATCGTTACTGCCAGCCCTGCTCATGTGTGTCGCTCTGACGAGTGTTGCGGCGCTTGCCGGCGCCGCCATCAGTGCGCTGCGTCACCGGATTCCCAACAACATTCGCATCATCGTGCACATGACGATCATCGCGTCACTCGTGATCCTGGTCGACCAGCTCCTGAAAGCCTATGCCTTCGAGACCAGCAAGCAATTGTCGGTTTTCGTCGGCCTGATCATCACCAACTGCATCGTTCTTGGTCGTGCGGAAGCCTTCGCCATGAAGAATGGCGTGGTCATGAGTTTCGTCGATGGTCTTGGCAACGGTCTCGGCTACAGCATCATCCTCATCTCGGTTGCGACGCTGCGCGAGCTCTTCGGCGCGGGCTCGCTCTTAGGCTACCCCGTGTTTGAGCTGACATCGAATGGCGGCTGGTATGTCGCCAATGGCCTGATGCTGCTACCGCCCAGCGCGTTCTTCATTATCGGCCTGTTGATCTGGGGCATCCGTACCTGGCGCAAACAACAGGTTGAGAAGCCCGACTACCAGATTCACGAAGTCCACAGGACGGAGGTCTACTGATGGAAGCCTATGCAAGCCTCTTCGTCAAAGCCGCGTTTGTCGAGAACCTCGCACTCGCCTTCTTCCTGGGCATGTGTACGTTTCTCGCGG
Source organism: Gammaproteobacteria bacterium (assembly GCA_024639825.1). Lineage (GTDB taxonomy): Bacteria > Pseudomonadota > Gammaproteobacteria > Steroidobacterales > Woeseiaceae > UBA1847. The sequence goes on along the minus strand of JAHEGH010000056.1, from coordinate 7,605 downwards.
TATCCAAACGCGTTGAAACCGCTGTTGGACTGGGTGTAGCGGTTGTCGTGATTCAGGTCATTACGGTTCCGGTCAATCACCTTATCTTCAAGTACCTGCTTTCTGACGGTGCGCTGGCATGGGCCGGCCTGCCCGACGTCGACCTGAGTTTCTTAGGCCTCGTCAGCTACATCGGCGTGATCGCCGCGCTAGTGCAGATACTTGAGATGACGCTGGACCGCTTCTTCCCGAAGCTCTACAACGCACTCGGTATCTTCCTGCCGCTCATCACCGTGAACTGCGCCATCCTTGGCGGCACATTGTTCATGGTTGAACGCCAGTACAACCTGCCTGAGTCGGTCGTATATGGCATCGGCAGCGGCGCAGGTTGGGCGATCGCGTTGATCGCACTCGCCGGCATTCGCGAAAAACTCAAATATTCGGATGTCCCTAACGGACTGCAGGGACTCGGCATCGCATTTATTATCGTGGGGCTCATGTCGCTGAGTTTCATGGGCTTTTCGGGGATCTAAAGTGAACATCGACACTGCTGTACTGCAGGAAGTAATACTGGGCGTTGGCCTGTTCACGGCAATCGTCCTGATTCTCGCATTCATTATTCTGGCGGCTCGCTCCAAGCTGGTGGCGACGGGCAACGTCAAGATCATTGTTAACGATGAACTTGAACTTGCGGTTCCCGTCGGCGGCAAGCTGATGCAGACCCTTGCCGATAATGAGCTTTTCATCCCCTCGGCTTGTGGCGGCGGTGGCACGTGTGCTCAATGCCGCGTGCGCGTGCTGTCGGGTGGTGGCGCGATTCTGCCCACGGAAACGTCGGTCATTAACAAGCGCGACGCGGCAGATCATTACCGCCTTGCCTGCCAGGTTGCCGTCAAACAGGACATGAGAGTCCGGGTACCGGACGAAGTCTTTGGCGTTAAGCGCTATGACTGCGAGGTTGTGTCGAACAAGAACGTATCGAGTTTCATCAAGGAACTTGTCGTCGCATTGCCGGAGGGTGAGGAACTCGAATTCCGCGCTGGCGGATATATCCAGATCGAATGCCCACCACACGATCTGAAATACACCGATTTCGATATCGACGAGAAATATCGCGATGAGTGGGATCGTTACAACCTGTGGCGCTACGAATCTCATGTCAAGGATACGGAGATACGTGCGTACTCGATGGCCAGTTATCCGGAGGAGAAAACGGTCATCAAACTCAACGTCCGCATCGCAACGCCGCCGCCTGGCGCAGATGACTCGATACCTCCGGGCATCATGTCTTCGTATATCTTCAACCTGAAGCCAGGTGATCACACAACAATATCCGGCCCGTACGGCGAATTCTTTGCCAAGGACACAAACAATGAAATGGTCTTTATCGGTGGCGGTGCGGGTATGGCGCCGATGCGCGCACACATATTTGACCAGCTGAAACGCAAACACAGCACCCGCAAGATGTCGTTCTGGTATGGCGCACGCAGCCTTAAGGAGATGTTCTACGAAGAGGAGTTCAACGAACTCGCCGAGAAGAACGATAACTTCGATTGGCACCTGGCTCTGTCTGAGCCACAGCCTGAGGATAACTGGGATGGCCTGACCGGCTTTATTCACCAGGTACTGCTCGATGAGTACCTGTCGAATCACCCGGCTCCCGAGGACTGCGAGTTCTATCTGTGTGGCCCGCCAATGATGAACACCGCTGTGGTCAAGATGCTGGACAGCCTGGGCGTGCAGAAAGAGAACATCCTGCTGGACGACTTCGGCGGCTAGTCGACAGTGCCGCGCTCGCTGATAATTTGTCTCGCACTGCTGGCCCTGGCCGCATGTGACAGCTCGTTGCCGCAACTCGACCTTGACGGCAGCGCGCTAGGCACATCGTTTGTCGTGTCTATCGTTGAACCGCCAGTCGATCTGGATGCTGAGCAGCTGCGGAAAGATGTGGTAGCGGTCCTGCAAAGGGTAGATGAACTTGCGTCAACCTGGCGGGACGATTCCGAACTCACCGTTTTCAACGCCGATCAATCCATCGACTGGATTCCAGTATCGACCGAGTTCTGCGTCCTGCTCGAGCGTTCGCAGGAAGTCAGCAGAGTAACCGACGGCGCTTTCGACCTGACAATAGGACCCCTTGTGAACCTCTGGGGATTCGGGCCTGAGGGCCAGATAGTCACACCGCCCTCCGCTGCCGACATTGAGGCTGCACAACGTCGGGTCGGCTTCGACAAACTGGAAACCGACTGCAACGAGCGTCTTGTCCGCAAGGACGAGCCCGACCTGTATGTCGATCTTTCAGGCTGGGCCAAAGGCCACGCAGTCGACCAGCTCGCAGAGATGCTCAACCAGGAGGGTTTTGACAACTACCTGGTCGAGGTTGGTGGCGAGTTGCGGGTCAAGGGGCTGAATCGCGAAAGCCGCAAGTGGGCGATCGGCGTCGAGGCGCCCTCAACATCAGCACGCGTGCCGCACGCAGTCATCAACGTAACAAACACCAGCGTTGCGACGTCCGGCGACTACCGAAACTACTTTGAACATGCAGGCCAGCGTTTCTCGCACACCATCGATGCGCGTACGGGTCGCCCTGTTACGCACAATCTCGCGGCGGTTACTGTAATCGAGGCTTCTGCCGCTTACGCGGATGCAATGGCCACGGCCTTGCTGGTCCTCGGACCGGATGCCGGCCCTGCCCTTGCCGAACAACTTCGCATCGCCGCCTACTTCCTCGTCCGCGACCAAACGGATATACGGGAAATTACGACAACTGAATTCGATACACTGGGTGCACAATGAACATGATCATGACCACACTGCTGTTTAGCTTCATCATTATCCTGCTCGTGATTACGGGTATGAGCGTCGGCGTCATGAATGGACGCAAGGCTATCAGCGGCAGTTGCGGCGGCCTCAATGGGGGCGGCTGCGAACTATGCACTGGCAAGGGCAACTGCCGGAATAAGCGCAAAGGCGCGGACGGAGAAGCAACATGAATCTCAAATCCTGTCTCGTGAAAGACTACATGGCGCGGACGCTCGTAACGTTCAAGCCGGACACTCCCGTACTTGATGCCGTGCACATCCTCGTCAAGAACCGCATCGCTGGCGCACCGGTCGTCGATGATGAAGGCAACTTGCTCGGCATGCTCTCGGAACTCGACTGCATGAAAGTCGCACTGCAAGCTGGTTATCATGGCGATTATGGCGGCCCGGTTCGCGACTACATGTCGGAAGGCGTGAAGACCGTTAACATGGAGATGAGTATCGTCGATCTGGCGCAGGTGTTTATTGACAAACGCTACCGGCGGTTTCCTGTAACGGACAACAATCGCCTCGTCGGTCAGATCAGTCGCCGCGACGTACTGCGCGCACTTGAAGTTATTGCGAAGGGGTAGGCTCTCGCTTCAAGAGGGGCGCAGCCAACAGTAACGCCGTTCCGACAAATCCGAGCGCAACAAAGAGACTCGCCGGTTGCCCGTTCGGAAAGTCCTCAATAAACAGCTTGATCCCAACCAGAATCAGGACCGGGTAGACCAGCCAGCGAGCCTCGGGCCATCGCCGGCGGCGACTCGAAAGTGCGAGTATCACTGCCGCCGCTGACAGCACCGCCGTCCGAATTGCCGCCAGAACCGCGAGGTTCGGTTCCATACCGCCCGCTCCGGCAAGTTGCTGTGCGCTCACTGCAACGATCAGTCCGCCGACGCCCCAGACGGAGAGCGCCAGCACAACCAGCTGCGGCAAACCGGCCAGGACACCCCAGCGGTCAGAGTGCTGCGCTACTGGAATGAACAGGCACGCTACCGTGGCCATAGCGACGACAATGTGTGTTGGCTTCAGTACCGCCCAGCCATTGGACGGATCACCGATCAGGGCCTCCAGTCCGGATGACAACAGCCCCGAACCAGCACCTGCGGCGACCAGAAGAAACGTGCATTGCAGACTCAGACTCACCCACCCCTTGCGGCCACTGAACCAGGCCATCAGCATAGCGAGGAGTGCCCAGAAAACGGCCGCCCAGGCCAGTGGTATCAGCAGTCCTGTACCCACCAGGAGAAAGACAAGCCCGAAGGCTGAATAGTAGAAAAAATTGGTGTAGCGAAGATCGCGCGTATGCCCTGCGATTGCGAGACCATACCCACCGCAGCCAAGAACGACACCCATAATTCCAATGGTTGAAATGTCCAGGTATCCGCCTTGCGTTGCCAGGACCGCGGACGTCAGAACTATGCTGCCCGCGACCAACGCCTGCGCAACCTCAAAGAAACTCACCAGTTGACCGCGAATATGGGACTGGAACGTAAAGCTCAGAAGATAAGTGGTCAGCAGGCTTACGGCGAATACAAATGGCAGCCTTGGCTCGATCGGCCAGCGATCGGTTCCTGCAAGTGCGACCAGTGCAATGACACCAAGGTTGGCACCAAGGGCACCCAGCCAACACAGACCCATCCAGTCTCGCCAGTACACAACCCAGAGTGAAACCAGGCCCAGCAACAGGAGGAAAACTGCAACCGGAACGGCTGCGTGAGTTACCACCAGCGACGCCATACCGGCAGCAATGCCCCCTCCCGTAACGAGCCAGGCAAGGGTTCTCAGGTTGTGCAAAGCGGCAACCAGCATGGCGACGACGCAATATATGCCAAGGGCGATGACGCCCTGGGTACCAGACAACAGGGCAAATGTTGTTGTTGCCTCATGAAGCAGTGGCAATGTCAGGACAACGGACGTGCCGCCGAAGAACGCAGCATTCGTGTGCTGCGACTCCAGGCCACCTTTGCGGTATGCCATGAACAGCCAGAAGATTGCATAGGCGGCGCCCAACAGCATCCCTATGGCAGTCGGCAGGAACTCAAACTCGGTTACGGCTCGGAGGAGGTACGCGCCACCGAAAATCAGCAGTACGTGACCGATGTGTGTCGAAGCGTTGGCCGCGTAGCCTTCCCCAAGAGAGGGTGCTGCAGCTTCTTCATCAACGCCAGATTGCGCTGCAGCTTTACCGTCGAGTGCGGCCAGCCGTTTTTCAACACTGGTAAGCCGGGCCTCAAGATCGGCAATGCTCGCAGTCACTATGTTTCCCCGGTATCCCTCCGCAGCGAAGGAACGAACTTGTTGATAACCCAGAACAACACGAATGGTGTGGTGATTACCGCCAGGGCACCAAGCACGCCTTCCTTAAACGTTTCAATGCTGTGCGGAATAATCGGGATGTGATAGTGCATGTACCCCGAGAACGACAGTGAAAAAGCCTGCCCGCCGATGACCACATTCCAGCGCATCATGAATACGCCGAACAAAACCAGCACGAGCGCCAGTACTGTTCGCTTGATGGTTCGACCAGGCAACAGCAGGAGTATGAACGGCACAAGATTGCCTAGTGTGTACTGCAGAACAAAGATATTGACGAAATCCTTGCCGTACATGACCGACCGCAGGATGTCCCAGGACTTCATGGCCGTGTAGCCGCGGAAAATCAGATCAAGTAGCTCAAGGCTGATGGCCGCCACCAGGAATCCCAGCAGATAGCGCGTGGATTTCGAAATTATATCGATCTCAGCACCTTTGGTTTCGCCAGCCTCCACCGTACCGCCCTTGCGCCGTAATCGGAATGCCTGAAATTCCATGATCACGATGTAAGTGAGCATACAGAGCGCAATACCGGAAACAACAGCCGACATAATGAAAATGACGGGCATCAGCGGTGACATCCAAAGCGCGTTAGCTTTGACGGATCCAAAAATGAAACCTGCGTAGCCGTGCAGGAAACAAGCGACCGGTATACCTACTCCAGCCAGAATTTTCGCGGCCTTATGGTCGACTCTGATCGCCTCATCACTGACGTCTTTCGCACCGAGCGTGAGCACTTTGTAGGCGATTCGCCGTTGCGCGTTCCAAAATCCGCTTGCGCCGCGCAGCGCCTCAAGTTGGTGTACGAAATACTCGCGATACACAAACCAGATCTCGCTTACGACGATTAGACCGTAAACGGTAAACACGATGCCGAAGGCTGCTATTGCGGACGTGAAATGCGGTGTCAGCAAAGGTTCTATCGCGCGTAACGGCTGCTGCAAATGCAGCAGCAGCGGTAGTGCCGCGACCGGCAATAACGCAAGCGAAAACACGAGCGAGAACTGGGCAATTTCCTTGAGGTCTTTCTGACCAAACACGTGGTACAGGGACGACAGTACAAAAGCACCCGCGACCAGTCCCGTCATATACGGGTACATGACGATCTGGATACTCCAGTAGATAAACTCATTGGGGTATACGAACAGCTCTTTTACCGTCCATTCGACGCCGTGAACGATCATGTCTTCGGTCATAAGATCACCTCACGTTGTTGTCGAGACCAAGGTAGAAAACGTGTGGCTTGGTACCGTACTCATCCTTCAGTACCGCCACCCTCTCAGTCGTGATTATTTTCGTAACCGGGTCGTCAGGATCCCGTAGATTTGCCAACCGTCGTGCTCCGAAAGCGCAGCTTTCCACGCAAGCTGGCATCATGCCCTTGGTAATGCGGTGGTAGCAGAAATTACATTTATCGGCGACTTTGTGTTCCGGGTGGAAAAAGCGAACGCCATAAGGACATGCCATGATGCAGTAGCCGCAGCCGATGCACCATTTCCTGTCAATCAATACGACGCCGTCTTCGGTTTTGTAGGTCGCACCCACCGGACAAACCTGGACACAGGCCGGGTTGTCACACTGATTACAAAGTTTTGGTACGAAAAAGGCCTTAGCGATATTGTCCGGATCAATTTCCTCATCGCGGATCTTGTCGCTGGTGAAGCCGTCCCGTCCGCCATTAGGTGAGTCGATGTGAGTCGCGCCGTCCTTGGTAACGACGTAACGTTCAACCCATGTACGGGTTACTTCTGCATCGTACGGTATTTCGTTTTCGTTCTTGCACGCTTTGACGCACATGCCACAGCCGGTGCATTTGTTTGTATCGACAAGATAGCCCCAGCGCACTGTTGCATTGGCGACGGCTGCCTTGGCCTCATCTGTTGTTAGTACAACAAAGGCACTGAGTGGCAGCGAGGATACGAAGGCGGCACCTGCCGCATCTTTGAGAAAATCTCTTCGGGAGCAACTCATTCGACTTCCTCCCTTGGATCGTGAGGATTATGGCAGGAGACGCACTCGCGCCTACGCTTGTGATGGCGGTCCACGATGGCCGGCAAATTCGACCTTGCGCTTGACTCAGGAAGGCTAAGATCCGCATGGCACCTTAGACACAGCGATCTTTCCTTGTTAAGGGGAAGATATTCGATGTCGTCGGGGTGATTGCCAGCTGGTCCGTGGCAATTTTCGCACTGCACCTTTTTGTGGGGAGAGCGACGATGCGTCTTCGCATTGTCTTTGTGACACTCAAGGCACGTGTCCGTGCCTTGATACTTAACCGGGAAGTTCTTCCAGTCCTCGACACTACCGAGGCGATAGAAGTTGTAGGTAAAGCTATCGCCATGCACGCCAAAGTCGTCCGGCACCAGCAACAGCCTGGCAAAAAGAATAAGTCCTACTACCCCTATTGCGACCCATAATGGGTGCAAGACGTGCCGCTTCATATCTACCTCTCCCCGTGTCTTACGCACTTGAAAGGTCGATCCGGCGTTTGCAGCGCATGTCTGCC
>JAHEGH010000055.1 GCA_024639825.1 Gammaproteobacteria bacterium | reverse complement strand
TTCGGCAGCCGGGATCACTCGGAGTCGGTCGATGACGGTCTGGAACTCACAGACTGCCGCATTACCAACGCCGTGAAGTGCCTGCCGCCCGACAATAAGCCTGTTGGTGCAGAGATCAATATGTGCAACGCGTTTCTTGCCAATGAGCTGAAGCAGCTGCCGGCGGGAGCGGTGGTTGTGGCGCTTGGCGGGATCGCTCACCGCGCCATCGTGAAGGCAATGGAGCAACGGCAGGCCGACTATAAATTCGGACATGCAGCATTGCATGAGCTCGGTAACTTTCGTGTCCTCGATTCCTACCATTGCAGTCGCTACAACACGAACACGCGGCGACTGACCGAAGAGATGTTCGACGCAATATTTGCGCAGGTACGAGACTTGCTGGATAAATAGTGCTGTGAGTGACGAAGCGGCATTTGAGGTAAAACCTTTCCTGCGTAGCCTGACGCACAGGCCTGGCGTGTATCGCATGCTCGATGCGAAACACAAGGTGATCTACGTCGGTAAGGCGCGCGATCTAAAGAAACGTGTTTCCAGTTATTTCCACCGCTCGCAGACTTCGCCAAAAACGGTTGCGATGATGGAGCAGGCGGCGCGTGTTGAGGTCACGGTCGCAAATACTGAAGCGGAAGCCCTGATTCTCGAATACAACCTGATCAAGCAACACAAACCGCGTTTCAATGTGCTGCTGCGCGACGACAAGAGCTATCCGTATATCTATGCCTCGACCGATCATGCATTTCCGCGATTGAAATTCCATCGCGGTGCGCGCAAGGGAAAGGGTCGCTATTTCGGGCCGTATCCCAGTACGCGAGCGGTACGGCAAACGCTGAACGAACTGCAGAAGCTTTTCCTGATTCGTAACTGCGAGGACAGCTACTTCAGTAACCGTACACGTCCGTGTCTGCAATTCCAGATCAAACGTTGTACGGCACCGTGCGTTGGTGTGGTCGACGAGGAGCAATACCGTCGCGACATCGATGCCGCCATTCTGTTTCTCGAAGGCAAGAACAAGAGTGTCGTCAATACGTTCATACGGCGCATGGAGCGCGCCTCGGAAGCGCGCGACTATGAACAGGCGGCGCGCTTTCGCGACCAGATTTCGCGACTAAAGGAAATTCAGGCGAAGCAACTTGTCGCTCGTACGGACCGCAAGGATCTCGACATCCTTGGCTTCGCGTCCAATGGAGCGATGCACTGTGTCACGGTCCTGTTTATCAGGAACGGGTCGGTGATTGGCAGCCGTGATCATTTCCCGAAATTGCCAGGCGAGACTGATAAGAACAAATTGCTGAATGGCTTTGTTTCCCAGTACTACCTCGGAAGAGAAGCGCCGTCGGAAATCATCCTGGATGCGGAGATTGAAGATGGCCCGCTGCTTGAGCAGGAGTTATCGGCCCGGGCGGGGCATCGTGTGGCGATACGGAACAAAGTCAGGGGTGACCGAGTGCGCTGGCTCGAGATGGCACGCACCAACGCCGAGCAGGGTTTGAGCCTCAAAGTGGCCAGCAACGCGACGATTCGGCGCCAGTTCGTGTCACTGGGTGAAGCGCTCGGTCTGGAAGAGTCCCCACAGCGTCTTGAATGTTTCGATATCAGTCACACGTCGGGCGAGGCCACCGTTGCATCGTGTGTCGTATTCAACACGGCCGGCGCCATGAAGAGCGATTACCGGCGATTTAATCTAAGTCCTGATTCGGCGGGCGATGACTACGGCGCCATGTCTGAGGCGCTACGGCGTCGCTACGAGCGCATTAAGAAAGGTGAAGTCCCCATACCTGATGTGCTGTTTGTTGATGGTGGCAAGGGCCAGCTGGCCGAGGCCATGAAGGTTCTCGAAGATCTGGAGCTGGACTGGCTGACGGTTGTCGCTGTGGCGAAGGGCAGGGCGCGCCGCCCCGGAGCAGAGCGCTTGTTTCGGCCGGGCAGTGAGCGGCCCCTGCAGTTGCCACCCGATTCGCCGGCGCTATTGCTGATACAGCAAATTCGCGATGAGGCTCATCGCTTCGCTATTACCGGGCACAGGCAGCGGCGCGCCAAAGCCCGCAGGAAGTCACCGCTCGAACAAATACCCGGTCTTGGGCCTAAGAGGCGGAGAGAGCTGTTACGACAGTTTGGAGGCTTGCAGGGCGTGCTGGGGGCGGGCATCGACGATCTCGCAAAAGTACGCGGGATAGGTCGCGCCCTCGCTGAAACCATATACAATGAGCTCCACGTCGAACATTAACCAAGAAGAACGGCCGTCCTCGTGAAGCTAAACCTCGCCAATATCCTGACGCTGTTGCGTATTGCTGCCATTCCGGTGGTGGTCGTGTGTTTCTACAGCCCGCTCGAATATGCACGCCCGCTCGCTGCTGTCCTGTTTGGCCTGGCCGCGGTTACGGACCTGATTGACGGCTGGGTAGCCCGGCGGTTCAACCAGGTGTCGCGATTCGGCGAGTTTCTTGATCCGGTCGCCGATAAGCTCATGGTAGCCATCATCCTGGTGATGCTGGTTCAGGCGCAGTCGAGCTGGTTTGAGGATGTGATTGCCATGATCATCATTGGGCGCGAAATCACAATCATGGCTTTGCGGGAGTGGATGGCAACGATCGGTGAACGAGCCAACGTCAAAGTGGATGTCACCGGTAAGATCAAGACGACCCTGCAGATGTTTGGCATCGCATTCATGGTGTATGAGCACGAATTTCTGGGTATACCGGTTTACACCGTTGGCTTCGTGCTGCTGGTACTGGCCGCCATCATGACCATCTGGTCGATGCTCGTCTATTTGCGCGCGGCGTGGCCGTTCATAATGGCTGACACCGCCGGGTAGCGCAAAAAGCCGCTTTTATCCTTGACAGCGGCAGGCAAGACGCTACAATCTCGCCCCTTCGCGGGTGTAGCTCAGCGGTAGAGCATCACGTTGCCAACGTGAGGGTCGTGAGTTCAATCCTCATCACCCGCTCCAAATAATCAAGGCCCCTCATCTGAGGGGCCTTTTTTTGTGCGCCAAATCCCGCCTGCGCCCACGTCCAGTCTTTGCAATCGACCGCTCCCGAAGCAGGCCTTTTGCAGGTATTATTCGCGTCCCGGCTTATCTCCTTGCAGAAAAGTGTTTCAGAGTCCCAAAAGACGCGTTGCAACACTAGGCCTCCTGCTGCTTGCAGGGCCAGCGTTGGCGGCCTCGTCGGATCTGCCGCGTCTCAGCGGCGAGATCAGGATAGACGGCGTCCTGGAGAAAGAGGAGTGGGAGGGTGCCGTCCGGATCGATCTTGGTGTTGAAACGAGTCCGGCTGAGAACCAGCCGGCGCCCGTAAGAACGACGGCGTTTCTGATCGAGGACGGTGAGAATCTTTACGTCGGCTTCGACGCGCGGGACCCGGATCCCGAGTCTATTCGGGCCTATCTTCGTGATCGCGATTCAGCCTGGGAAGACGATTACGTCGGGATTTCCCTGGACACCTACAATGATGAGCGACGAGCGTTCCAGTTCTTCTCCAATCCGCTGGGCGTCCAGATGGACAAGATTCATAACGACGTAAGTTCAGGTGGTGGTAACCGGTGGGACCTCGATGCGTCGTGGGATGCGATCTGGGAGTCGGCGGGCCAAATTAACGACACGGGCTACGCTGTGGAAATGCGCATTCCATTGAGTCAGCTGCGGTTTCCTGCGGCCCCAGGCAGCAAGACCTGGGGTTACGACCTCATGCGGCAATACCCGCGAAATCGAAAACGAACGCTTGCCAGCAATCCGCAGGACAGGAATCGCAGCTGCTACCTGTGCCAGGTTGGCAAACTACAGGGCCTCGACGGTTCCCAGCCAAGTCACGATGTTGAAGTTGTGCCCACGCTGACGGCGTCCCGGATAGAGACTACCGATGATCCGGCATTGGCACCGTTGTCATCGGGGGAAAAGAAGGTCGACGGTGGCCTGACCATGCGCTGGGGAATAACACCCGACCTCACCGCCAACCTCGCCATCAATCCTGACTTCTCGCAAATCGAGTCAGACGTCCTGCAGCTCGATGTGAACAACCGCTTCGCACTGTTCTTCCCGGAGAAGCGGCCGTTCTTCCTGGAAGGTGCGGATTACTTCAAGACACCCCTCGATGCGGTCTTCACACGCACCGTGTCCGACCCGGAGGTTGGTGTGAAGCTAACGGGCAAACGCGGCGACCACACGATGGGTTTTTTTATGGCGGAGGACACGGAGACCAACCTCTTGTTTCCGGGCGCGTTCGATTCGGATTCAGATACGCTTGACCTGTCCAATACAGCGCTGGTCGGCCGGTACCGCTACGGATTTGCGAATACCTCTTCGCTGGGTGTTCTGGTTACTGCAAGAGACGGCGAGCGCTACAGCAATATTGTGGGTGGCCTGGATGGCCGTTGGAAGATCAGCGACCAGCATTCCATCGAATTTCAGTACCTGACTTCGGACACTGAGTATCCATTGGCGACGGCGATCGAGTTCGAACAGCCGCTTACCCGTTTTTCGGGAGATGCCGCCAAGGTTCGTTACGAGTTTCGATCTCGAGACTGGTTTGGCAACACTGAATACAACGATTTGAGTTCTGGTTTTCGTGCAGATTCGGGATTTATCAGCAAGGTAGGTAGCCGATCTTTGGGTGGCGTCATCGGTCGCCTATGGCACGGCGGTGAACAAAACTGGTGGAACCGGGTTCGTGCGAGTATCCATGTAGACCACGAGGTCGATGAGAACGAGCGCTTGCTGAACCATCAGAATGTGCTGCGCGTCGGTTTTGGAGGTCAACTGCAAACGTGGTTCCAGTTTGCGTTGGTGGACTCGAGGGAAGCTTGGGAAGGTGTCGTCTACGACCAGATGAGTCTGCGTGCCTACGCGGAAATCCGGCCGGTCGGCGCGTTATCGTTTCGCGTGCTTGGCGTTATTGGCGACAAGGTCGATTACTCGAATGATCGCCTTGGCAAGACATTCCGCATGGAGCCGAGTATTGACTGGAATCTCAGTCGCAAGCTATTCCTGCGTCTGAAGGGCGTCTATGCCAAACTTGAGACCCAGGATGGTGAGCAGATCTTCGACGCACTGGTCGCGGATTCTCGTCTGACCTGGCAGTTCAGTTTGCGCAGCTTTTTACGGCTGACTGCGCAGCTGACTGACGTTGAGAGGAACCAGGCATTGTATGTGGAAGAGGTTGATTCGCACTCACGCGATATAGGGCGAGAACTACTGTATTCCTACAAGCTCAATCCGCAGACGGTGTTCTTTCTTGGTTACTCGGACCAGTACCTCGATGAAGACAACCTGGATGGCCTGACGGTATCCGATCGCACCTGGTTCATGAAGATCGGCTACGCCTGGACGCCATAGCGGCGGGAGGCTGGTAAGGCCTCCCACCGGCGTAGTCTTAGTGAGTAACAGGCAGAACGCCGAGGGCGATTTCGCCAATCAGGCGGTGTGCTGTCTTGGTTGGGTGGATGGCATCCCAAAACAGGTGTCCATCGCGATCCTTGCAAAATGCGCCGTCCGTAACCCCGAAAGTCAGGCACGGTGTTGTGCCATTCGTGAAGCCAAATCCTTCCGGCATCGCTGCGGCCGCGGTGACGAAGCCGAACATATCGAGATGGTAGATGTTCAGGCCGGCCGGGAGATTCGCTGCCAGTGTACCGGCGAGGATCTGGTTGAACTGAAAACTCAGACCTGCGACCAGGGTTTTGAATTCTGGTGCCACGGCAGGTGCTGCGCCCAGGTTGGGGGCATTGGCGATCAGGAAGTGTTTCGCACCACATGCCGCCAGGATGCCAATATTCTGGGCAATCGCCGTGATGGCATCGCCGAGAATCGGCGCCGGGCTTTGTCCCATTTGGGCGGCTTCCAGGGCATCTCTCAGGTCATTGCCACCGAATTGCACGACGTAGAGTGCGTTCGGTTGCGGCACACAGCCGTGCACGCTGAGGTACATCTGCACCTGCGTATCGAAGCCTGGACTTGTGACGGTCATGGCTCTGGCGCCGGCGAAAGCGTAGTTACCAAAGGCCGGGTCCCGGAAGGCTGGCTTGGCACCCTGGTTCAGCCCCATTTCCTGCGCCATGACTTCAACCCAGGTGCGGCCGTTGCTGAAGTGATGTCCGCCTACGCCATAGGCGGCGGAAGGAATGGGCTCGAATGGCGGGTTAGCGGTCTCGCCGGTGATGGCGAAGGCATTGCCCGGATCGGACAGGCTGTCGCCGAAGACGTACAGGCTACTGAAGGGATACTCAGACTCGGCACGAACATCGGCGCTGACCGCACCGAGGCAGATGATTGTGAAAATAAAGATTCGGTTCAGAACGTTCATTGTTGCTCTCCTGGGGTGGAAGCCGGAACCATTTCCGGAGAGCGTTACTCTGGATGACGCGCATCCGAACGGCCTGATGCAGCCCGCACGTTAACCTGATGGATGTCTGAGGATTTGCCTAGGGCAGCGAGAGTGGTACGCGGGCCGCAACAAGGCGTCTCTGAATAGTGTCATCGTCTGTCCAGGCGAACCAAAGGTGATCGTCGATGAAGGCAAGCTGGGGAAACACGCGAAGCTGATGAATCCTGGCGACATCAAGGACCGGGCCCGGTTTCCCGGACGCGGAGATAGCGCGGACCTGCAAAACGTTGTCGCCGGATTCGCTTTTCGCTACCCAGCTGACGGCGAGGCTACCGTGTTCAAGCGCCGCAAGGCCGACATAGCCATTGATCGCCCCGGACGCGATCTCGACAGGATCGGTGAAGGAATTACCGCTGTCTTCAGATCGAACTAGCTTTACCTGTGGCAGGTCGTTGGCTGCGGTGAACCAGGCGACCGCTACCCGTTCGCCACTCGCAACGATCGACGGCCCGTTCACCGGGCAACCCGGGATGGTCCAGTGGTCTGCATGCAGGGGACGTCCCGGAAGCCAGCGTCCATTTTCAACGCGGCTAATATAGATGTCGCGAATTTCCGCGGGTGATCGATCGCGGTACACGGCGACCAGGCCATTTGCAGTCATGGCCATATCCGTTTGGCAGCAGTCGCAGACTGACTCGTCGACTTCCTGTTCCCGAGTAAGCTGTCCCTCGGGAGTAATCACCGCAGAACGCAGGGTCATGCTCGCATCGGGAGTATTACGTCCGTCGAGCCAGAGCAGGGTAGCCCCGTCGGGGCCGGGTGCTATTGAGACAAACCCGTGCTCAGTTGGCGTGCCGTCGGTATGGGCGGTCACGGCCTCACTCCAGGTTGTGCCGTCATCATGTGACTGCGACACCACGACGTCGTAGGAATAGGTCTTTTCAGCACTGTAACGCAGCCAGTGTGCGATCAGGTGATTGTCACCCAATGGCAACACGGAGGGCAGGTCGGCCCAGTTTACGAACATGCGAGCCTCGGTCACTACCGGCCGGGCATCGGAAAATTTGCCGGCGGCGAGAGTGGCGTAGTTGAGGGTAGTTCCGGAGTCGCCGGTCTCCATCCAGCTAAGCACCAGCGCGCCATCTTTGCCTTGTGAAAAACGCGGCCCGGCAACGTTGCCGCTCGCTGGAGTTCGAACCACCTCCGGTGCTCCAAGAGAGGGTGAATCAGTCTTCGAACAAGCCCCGAAAAACACCGCAAGGATGACGCAGATAGTAGCGAAGTACGTTCTCATGAAGTCATTATGCAAAGGGCTATAACGTATGTATACTGCGCGACTGCTCGCCGGTGTAGTATCTTGCTGTGCACCGATTGATCACCGAGGCTAGGTGGCAGAGTGGTTATGCAGCGGCCTGCAAAGCCGTGGACGCCGGTTCGATTCCGACCCTAGCCTCCATTTTCCCTAAAGCCCGGGTGGTGGAATTGGTAGACACTGGAGACTTAAAATCTCCTGCTCGTTAGAGCGTGCCGGTTCGAGTCCGGCCTCGGGCACCACACCGCCAGAATCCGACAGGCTTCACACCCAAAACCACGACCAGTTAACAGTTTTGACATAATTTCGTGGTTGCAGCTGGTCAAGCTCGTGAGCGGGTGCCAAAACAGGACTTCGTTTTCGGAGTGCTGTTATGGCTGCCATCGCAAAAGACAACGTGAGCTACCGCCTGCTGGATCGTCTCAGCGACCTGGTTATTTGCAGTAGTTGCCTGCGGGCGGGTGTCGTGACTCCGGTGCTGCAGATAATCTCTGGCCGTCATTCACTGACCAATGAGTGCGCCGATTGCCGCGCCAAACATCCCGAGCGCCAGGATCATCGCCGCAATCTCGCCAAACTACTGACCCTGCACCGCTAGCACGGGTCAGAGGGTGGTGCATCGACCGCGGGTGGATGCGACAATGCGCGCCCATGGCCAAACTCTATTTCTATTACTCGTCTATGAATGCGGGCAAGTCCACCAACTTGTTGCAGTCCAGTTATAACTATAAGGAACGCGGCATGAGCACGTTCGTGCTCGCGCCGGCCTTCGACGATCGCTTCGGCAAGGGAAAGGTCACATCCCGTATCGGTATTGAGACCGATGCCACGACGTTCACGAACGATATGAATCTGCTCGACATCGTCACTGCGGCCCATGAGGAAGCGCCAGTACACTGCGTGCTGATCGATGAGGCCCAGTTCCTGACACGCGACCAGGTGTTTCAGCTCAGCGAGCTCACCGACAAACTGAATATTCCTGTTCTGGCCTACGGCCTGCGCACTGACTTTCAGGGTGAGCCGTTCGAAGGCAGCAAATATCTGCTTGCCTGGTCGGACAACCTCAAGGAAATCAAAGCTATTTGCCATTGCGGACGCAAGGCCACCATGGTGTTGCGTATGGACGAGGAGGGCAACGCGGTTACCGAAGGGTCACAGGTCGAAATTGGTGGCAATGACCGCTATGTCTCGATGTGCCGCAAACACTTCAAGGACGCGTTCTTCGGCTAGATCTCTCAGGTCTGCAGCGTTGGCAGGTCTTCAGTCGCGGTCGGCAGCATTTCCGTGTTTTCCCTGGCCAACAAACTGCGCATATCGTCGAGCGTCTTCATGATCGCTGTATCGGCGAAGTCTTCACCTTCGAGTGTGCCGCGCGTCGTCGCAAACGGATCGCTGAACTTGATCTTGTGATGGCCAACGGTAATGACATCGTCGTGCTTGAGCACGTGATTCGAAACACGCTTGGAGTTCACAAACGTCCCGTTCGTGCTGTTCAGGTCCATGAGGAACGTTGTGTTGCCATGCCGGACCAGCAGCGCATGATGGCGGCTGATGAAGCGACTGCCAATGGCGATGTCGTTGTGCTCTGAACGCCCGACAAGGATGCGCGTCTTCTGCATCGTGAGTTCCTGGATGACGCTGCCGTTGTTCGTGACGATGAACTGCGGCGGCTCAATGCGAGCTGGCGTAACCGTTTCAACGGCGATTTCGCTTTCGGTGTCCCAGGTCCCCGCAGGCAATACAGGATGCTCGATATCATTCGCGGCAATGGGCAGGCAATCTGCTTTGGCGAGGGCCAGCAACGCAATGCGATCGATAATGCCGGGCCAGCCGCCCGAGGCCTGCCAGAGTTCGTTACAGGATTCTCTCGGGAACACAAAGGCCGGGAATTCCGCGCCAGCGGCAATGAGTTTTTCGTGGACATAGTCGCGCGCTTCTTCGCGCGTCATTGGACGCAGATGAAAATCATGCAGGACACGTTTCGCAATAGCCTGCATGGCCGGCGCATCTATGATCGTGCTAAGCGAGCGATTGCTGACGAGCACGATTTTCAATGCACTGCCCAGGCGGACGCGGAGCTCTGCCAGTTCGCAGAGCGCGCGCAGGGCGCTGGGATTCAACTCGTGCGCGTTTTCGATAATCAGAAGCGGTGGTTCACCAGAGGTGGCCTGCTGCAACGCGAACACGCGTAACAGTCCCAGAAGCTCGTTGGCGGAACTCAGGTCGATCTCATAGCCGAACTGCTGCAATACCGAGAGCAGCAGCTTGGTGGTGTTGAGGCCCTTGCCGTCGACCAGGGCAATGGCGCAATCCTTGTCGATGGCGTCAATAAAGCTGCGCACGAGGATTGATTTTCCGGACAGCGCGGGGCCCTGCAGAAGGGAGAGCCCGGTGGGGTGCTCGTAGGTCTCTTTCAGCACATCCAGTGCCGCACGCTGCGACTGATACGTTATTATCGCCAACGGTTTCCCGTGAGTTGGGAAGGGTTGTTCATGAAGGCCAGCAGCCCCTAGATCCATAGGTATAATCTCGCAATCGTTAAGTTGCGGAAATATTGGTATTGTCCGGTTCCGGTCGGTTTTTAGTGTAGTGGTCGACCGGGCCGATCAGTCTACGGTCGGTCTCAGGTTTTTGTAAACTGACATTTGATGAATCCTTGTATATCAAGGATACGCATACGATTGTTTGAACTAACGTTAAGTATTGAATCTAACTAGCTGGCTAACAAGGATGTTTATTCATGACCATCATTTCGTCGGCGATCGCCGACAGAGCGTAACGCATTGACTCATAAGTTATCGGGCGACAACCTGACTTTGATCCGTGGAGAGCGCTGTCTTTTTCAGGACCTTTCATTTGCGCTGGAAAGCGGCACTTTGCTGATTCTCGAGGGCCGTAATGGCTGCGGCAAGACGAGCCTGATTCGCGCGATCGCGGGTATGCTCAGCCTCGAAGAAGGTACTGTCTACTGGGACGGTGTGCCGGTCGAGAAGGTTCGTCAGACATTCCACGGCTCGCTCGTGTGGCTCGCGCACCGGACCGGGCTCAAGGGTGACCTGACGCTGGTTGAGAATCTCGGTTTCGAACGATCACTGCGCGCGCACTCCGATCGCGATCCGGAAGAGGTGTACGAGCGACTTGGCATTTCGCGCCTGAAAAAACTCGTTCTGCGCTCTTTGTCCGCCGGCCAACAAAGACGTGTCGCGCTGGCGCGCATGCTGCTTTCCGATGTGCCGCTGTGGTTTATGGACGAACCTTTCACCAATCTGGACCGAGAAGGGCGTGTGCTGGTCATGGAACTTGTCGAGGAACACTGCTCTAAGGGAGGTATGTGTGTCATGGCCGCCCATCAGGATGTCGAGATCAAGGTTCCAACGACGCGAGTGAAAATCCAGTGAATCAGACGTCCTTAAGTGAGGGACCGCGCGAGATACCGGGGATTTTCTTCGGGCTCGGGGCGACGACGAAGCGCGACCTGTTGCTCGCGTGGAAGCGGCCTGGTGATGTGCTGAACCCGCTGTTCTTTTTTGCGATGGTGTGCACGCTGTTTCCGCTGGCCGTCGGCCCAAGCGCAGAGCAACTGGAGTTCAGTGGCCCGGGCGTACTCTGGGTCGCCGCCTTGCTCGCTACGCTTTTATCGCTGAACTCTCTGTTCATCAGCGACTTCGAGGACGGCAGTCTCGACCAGCTTCTCGTGAGTCCACAGCCGTTGCCGATGCTGGTTCTGGGTAAGACGCTGGCGCACTGGCTTACCAGCGGTCTGCCGCTGGTCCTGGTCTCACCCATTCTGGCGATCACGTATCGCATGCCGCTATCTGTCGTCGGCGTAATGATGCTGACGCTCGGCCTCGGCACGATCAGCCTGAGCTTGCTTGGCTCGATCGGGGCTGCCCTGACTGTCGGCTTGCATCGCGGCACCGCGCTGCTTAGCCTTCTGATTCTGCCGCTTGCCATGCCGATCATGATCCTCGGCGCAAACGCGGTCTCTTTGGCCGCCACGAACGACATATATTCAACTGGCATATGGGCCCTCGGCGCCTATGCCATCGCCTCGCTCAGCCTTGCGCCCTACGCAACGGCTGCCGCACTTCGAATCAGTAACGAGTAGAATCGCCGCCTATGTGGAAATGGTTTCATCAGCTGGCCTCGCCGCCGCACTTTTATCGTATCTCCTTACTCATTGCGCCCTGGTTGGGTGTTTCAGGGTTAATCCTGGTCGCTTATGGCGCCTGGCAGGGACTGTTCGTGGTTCCGATGGATTATCAGCAGGGTGATGCGTTCCGAATAATCTACGTGCATGTGCCGTCTGCCTACCTGTCGATGATGGCGTACATGATTATGGCTACGTCAGGTGCGATCGGCCTGATCTGGCGTATCAAGTTGTCCCATGCGGTTGCCGCTGCGGCAGCGCCCATTGGGGCCGGCTTCACGTTCCTCGCACTCTGCACAGGATCCATCTGGGGCCGGCCAATGTGGGGCACGTGGTGGGAGTGGGGCGACCCGCGCATGATGTCCGAGCTCATCCTGTTGTTCCTGTACTTCGGCTACATGGCACTCAGAAGTTCGATTGACGACACGACCAAGGCTGACAAGGCGAGCGCGGTGCTGGCTCTCGTGGGTATCGTCAATGTTGTCATCGTCCATTTCTCGGTCGAGTGGTGGAGTTCACTGCACCAGGGGCAGACGGTGTTCAAGAAAGGCACCATGGACGCCGACATGAGAATCCCGCTGTTTATCATGCTTATCGGCTTTACGCTGCTGTTTGGATCCATGCTGCTACGCCGCATACGTACAGAGGTTCTTTATCGTGAGCGCCGCACGCGCTGGGTACGCGAGATGATCCTGTCACCCAAAGGAGGCACGTAATGGACGGTTTAGCGATGGGTGGTTACGGCGCGTACGTATGGAGTTGTTACGGACTGACCTTTGTAATTGTCGTGTTCTTGAATTGGCGTGGACGCCTCAGGCAAAAACGGGTTTACAGGGAAATAGAAGTGCGCCTCAAGGCGCTAGAGGATCGTGAATGAAACCAAGACAGCAACGCATGTTGGCCGTAGGACTGGCCGCGCTTGGCATCGCTATTGCTGCTGGACTGACGCTGCGCGCATTCCAGGACAATATGATGTTTTTCGTCGAAGTATCCGACGTAGCCGCCGGGAAGTACCCAAAGGAACGTAACTTCCGGATTGGCGGGCTCGTCGTCGGCGGATCAGTGCAGCGAGAAGAAGGGTCTATCGACATTCGCTTCGAAGTTACCGATACCGCGTGTACCGTGCCGGTCTCTTACTCAGGCGTCTTGCCGGACCTGTTTCGTGAGGGGCAGGGCGTCGTGGCCCATGGCCGTATGGGCGAGGACAACGTCTTCGCGGCGGACAAGATCATGGCCAAGCACGATGAAGACTATATGGCACCGGAAGTAGCCGACTCGCTGTCCAAGCACCAACAGGACATCCAGCAGGCAGTCGTCAAGGGTGCGTCGGAGTGCGGTACCAGTGATTCCTGAAATTGGGCAATTCGCCCTGATCCTTTCTTTGGCGCTGGCGGTTTGCCAGACGATATTCCCACTGGTGGGTGCGCATCGCGGCGATGCCGCCATGATGGGTGTCGGACGTACTGCAGCAACCGGACAGTTCCTGTTTGTTGCCATAGCGTTTGCGTGCCTGACTTACGCCTTTCTGACGAGCGATTTTTCGGTTCTGTATGTGGCCAATCACTCGCAGCTGGCGCTGCCCACGCTCTACAAGGTTTCGGCCGTCTGGGGTGCTCACGAGGGCTCCCTGTTGCTGTGGATCCTGCTGCTGGCTGCATGGACCCTGGCCGTCGCACGCTTCAGCGCTGGACTGCCTGAAGCATTCGCGGCGCGCGTCATTGGCGTACTCGGGTTTCTTTCCATCGGGTTTCTGCTGTTTGCACTGCTGACATCGAATCCGTTTGATCGACTGATCCCCGCGCCGGCAGATGGTGGCGACCTGAATCCGCTGCTGCAGGATCCGGGCCTCGCAATTCATCCGCCACTGCTTTACATCGGCTACGTCGGTTTCTCGGTTGCATTTGCCTTTGCGATCGCCGCCATGATTAGCGGTGACCTCGACCAGAAATGGGCCCGGTGGACGCGTCCATGGACCACCGTTGCGTGGATGTTCCTGACGCTGGGTATCGCACTCGGCAGTTGGTGGGCTTACTACGAACTGGGCTGGGGCGGCTGGTGGTTCTGGGATGCGGTCGAGAACGCATCGTTCATGCCGTGGCTGATCGGCACCGCGCTGATTCATTCGCTCGCCGTGACTGAAAAACGCGGCCTGTTCAAGAGCTGGACACTGCTGCTGGCGATTACCGCGTTCTCGCTAAGCCTGCTGGGTACGTTCCTTGTGCGTTCGGGCATCATCGTGTCCGTGCATGCATTCGCAACAGATCCAACCCGTGGCTTCTTTATTCTCACCTTCCTGGCTGTTGTCGTGATCGGTGCCCTGGTGCTTTACGCCTGGCGCGCACCGTCGCTCGATTCGGATGTCGGTTTTGGCTTGCTGTCGCGCGAGACGTTTTTGTTGCTGAACAACGTGCTTCTGGTGGTGGCGACGGCGTTGGTTCTCATCGGCACTTTGGCGCCTTTGGTTGTCGAGATGATGACCGGTGGCAAGATCTCGATCGGCCCGCCCTGGTTCAACGTCGCGTTCCTCGTCCCGATGCTGCCGCTAATCATCTTGCTGGGTATGGGCATGCATACGGCGTGGCGCACCCAGAAGGCAGATGCATGGTGGCGCGTGCTGCGGATACCGGCCATCGTCGCAATCGTGCTCGGCGTCGTTATTCCGCTGCTTTTCTACGGTCGGGTCAGCCTGCTGCTGGTCGTCGGCTGTGGAGCAGCTGCCTGGATCGTCATTACGTCGTTGATCCAGCCGATACGTTCGCTGCGTCGTGAGAAAGGTACTGCGGGTATTACCCGTTCGGCACTGGGCATGTCCATTGCGCATCTTGGAATGGGGCTGTTCGTCATCGGTGTAACGATCGTGTCTGCGTTTGGTGTCGAATCGGACCAGGCATTGCAGCCTGGCGAATCCATTGAAGTCGCCGGTTTTGAGTTTCATATGGTTGGCCTGAGCAATGTGAGGGGCCCGAACTTCTCGGCCATCGAAGCCGAGATAGAAATACGAGACGATGGTGAACTTGTTGACACAGTTCGACCGCAAAAACGCCAGTATCTCGTGCAGAAAAGCTGGATGACCGAGGCAGGTATTCGTGCCGGTCTCGACAAGGACCTGTTTGTGGCTCTTGGTGACCAACTGGGTCAGAACGCCTGGAGTGTGCGTATTCAGTACAAGCCACTCATCCGCTTCATCTGGCTGGGTGCACTGGTCATGGCGCTCGGTGGTTTGATCGCGATCAGCGACCGCCGCTATCGTGCCGGTTCGCGCGAAACGGAGGCAACAGCATGAACCGTTATGTCTGGCCATTGGTCGCAGTCATGGCACTGCTGGTCTTCCTGGTCATGGGATTGCGACATGGCGATCCGCGCGCGCTGCCGTCACCGTTTATTGGCAAGCCTGCGCCGCAGTTTGAATTACCGACGCTCAAGAATCCGGAAGTGACGATCGGCACGAACACCATGGCCGGCGACTACTCGCTCGTAAACGTGTGGGCAACCTGGTGTGTCATGTGCCGGGCAGAGCACCCGTTCCTGCTCGAACTCGCTGCGAAAAAAGCGATCCCGATTTATGGCATCAACTGGCGCGATTCTCGTCTTGAGGCGATTCGCTGGCTCGACGACCTGGGTGACCCGTATCTTGCATCGGCGTATGACGAAGATGGCCGTGTGGGTATCGATTGGGGCGTATACGGTGCGCCCGAGACGTTTCTCCTCGATCCGGCGGGTACCGTTATTTACAAACACCTGGGTCCGCTCGACGCGGTCATATGGCAGCGAGAGTTTGTGTCTCGCATGTCCGGCGGAGGGCAGGCGCAATGAAACGTCTTTTTGTAATACTCGCTACCCTGTTACTCGTGTCGACGGCGTTTGCCATTGACCAGGGTAAGCGATTCGACGACCCCGAGATGCAGGCACGCTATGAGAAGCTGATCTCGGAAGTTCGCTGTCTGCAATGCCAGAACCAGAGCATCAAGGACTCCAACGTCACGCTCGCGGCCGACCTCCGTCGGGAGATAGCGCGAATGATTGAAGAGGGGCAGACAGATGAAGACATCGCAGAGTTCCTTGTCGTCCGTTACGGCGAATTTGCGCTGTATAGCCCACGGAAGACGGGCAAAACCCTGATTCTCTGGGTGGTGCCGTTCCTGCTGGTCTTATTTGGCGGATATGCGCTAATGCGCGTTGTGAAACACCGGATGTCGTTGCCCATCGGCGACGACACCGAGCAAGAGGGGTAAAGAATGACCTTTTGGACCATTCTCGTATTGCTGTGCCTGTTAGCTGTCGCATTTGCCGCCTGGCCGTTGTACCGCAAATCACACCGCCTCACGCCCTTGGTCGCGACGGTTATCGTTTTTGTCGTCGCGCTGTCGGCAATAATGTATGACCAGATCGGCAGTCCCGGCGTCCAGTCCGGTCACAGTAGCGCCGCCGCTGGCGCAAACGGCGATCTTCCTGGCATGGATGAGGTCATCGTGTCGCTGCGGGAGCGGCTTAAGGCTAATCCTGAGGATGTCGCTGGCTGGAAGATGCTGGGCCGTACCCACATGGCACTGCAGGATTATGCCGGTGCGGCGGACGCCTACGAGCGTGCCATGGCTATCGAGGATGGAAAGGACGCACAAACCATGGTTGACCTGGCCGTGGCGATTCTGAACCGCGATGGCACTCCGATCGAAGGTCGTCCTGCAAGCTTGCTCGATAGTGCGCTTGCGCTGGACCCCAACAATCCGGCGGCGCTGTTTTACACAGGCCTTGCCGCTGCAAATAGCGGCGACACGGCTACGGCGACCGCACGTTGGCAAATTCTTCTCGGACTGAACCCGCCAGAAAATATTCGCGGGATCCTGGAGCAGCGGATGGCTGAATGGCGGGGCGAGGCAATGCCGGCTGCTGCACAGCCTGCCATGCCGCAGCCAGTAGCCGCTGATGCAGCCGTACCTGACGATGCCGTAATATCGGTGAACGTATCGTTGTCCGAGGCAGCGATGGCTGCGATTACGGCGGACGTTACTGTCTTCGTTATCGCGCGCGATCCATCCGCACCGTCCCCGCCAATTGCTGTGTCCCGTCACAGGGTCAGCGAGCTACCGGCAATGATTTCCCTGACCGACGCTCAGTCGATGGTCGCAGGCCGGGACCTCTCCATATTTGCGGAGATTGAACTGCTGGCCCGTGTCTCGATGTCGGGCGGCCCAGCTGCCCAGTCCGGCGACTGGTTCGGTTCGATGCTGGTTCGGCCCGCGGAGAATAATTCGGTATCCCTGACGATCGATCAGCAAGTTCCCTGAAGCCTTGGCGGTAAAGCCAAACCCGTCGGAACGCATGTGCTTTGCCTGTGGTCAGGACAATCCAATTGGCCTGCGTATTGTCTATACCGCGGATGAGGAGACCTGCACGGCGGAGTTCACGCCGAACGAAAATCATCTGAGCTGGGAAGACACCGTCCATGGTGGCATCATCTATTCAGCACTTGATGACGTGACGGGCAATATTCCCTACCAGCAGGGGCTCAAGGCACATACGGGGCGCTGTGAAATCCGCTATCGACAACCACTGCGCGAAGGTGAAACTGTCCTTCTCAAAGGCTGGACCGACAAACGAAAGGGCCGACTCATGATCATTTGCGGTGAGGCGCGGCGCAAATCCGACAATGAACTGATTGCCGAATGTACGGCAAGTTTTCTGGTGGAGCAGTAAATGGCATTACCTTCTTTATTCGATGGCAAGCTGCGGCTGCCGTTGATTGGCGCACCGATGTTTATCGTATCCGGGCCCGAACTCGTGGCGGCGCAATGCAAAGCGGGCATCGTCGGCTCGTTTCCGGCACTGAACGCTCGACCACAGGAAGCCCTGGTTGAGTGGATACGGCAAATCAAAAACGATCTGGCCGAGCATGCCGAAGCGCACCCTGACGAGCCTGTCGCGCCGTTCGCCGTCAACCAGATTGTGCACCCAAGCAATCCACGTCTGTTGGCCGATATGGAAGTCTGTGTCGCGGAACAGGTGCCGATAATCATTACGAGCCTGAGCCCTCCCAGGGAGATCGTGCAGGCGGTGCATTCTTATGGTGGCCTCGTTTTTCACGACGTCATCAATTTACGGCACGCACGCAAGGCGATCTCGCAGGGTGTCGATGGTGTCATAGCGGTCTGTGCCGGTGCCGGCGGGCATGCCGGAGCACTGAGCCCATTCGCGCTTGTGGGTGAGTTGCGCAAGGAATTTGATGGTGCAGTGATTCTGTCCGGCGCAATCTCCCGAGGCGACGACGTGCTGGCAGCACGAGCCATGGGCGCAGACCTTGCGTACAGCGGCACGCGCTTCATCGCGACCGAAGAGGCACGTGCAGTCGATGACTACAAAGAAATGATTGTCGAGAGCTCGGCCAGCGACGTGGTCTATTCGTCGCTTTTCACAGGCGTGAAAGGCAACTACCTCGGCGGCAGCATCGCGAAGGCCGGGATGGACCCGGCCAACCTGCCCGAGGGTCGCAAGGAAGACATGGATTTCGCGAAGGCCACAGATTCAGAGGCCAAAGCCTGGAAAGATATCTGGGGTGCAGGGCAGGGTGTCGGCAATATTCACGATATTCCACCGGCCCGCGATGTCGTTCTGCGCATGGAGCAGGAATACCGTGATGCTCTGGTTCGGGTAAACGCAGCCTGAGCATGCACCCAATCTTCTGGTCGTACATGTTTGTGGCCCTGGGCGGCGCGCTCGGGGCTATGGCGCGATTCTCTCTAAATGTTCTGCTGCAGCGCGATGTGGCTTTCCCATGGGGAACGCTCGGCGCAAACCTGCTCGGCTGCCTGGTGATGGGCATGCTCGCGCATCTTATTGCTCACTCGTCATGGTTTAACGAAGCGGGCTTTATTCCAGACCAGTACCGACTGCTGTTTGCGATCGGCTTCTGCGGCAGTTTTACGACGTTGTCCACCATGGTCATGGAACTCAACACCATGCTGCAGCGCAACGAATTGTTCTACTCGTTCACCTACCTGTTCACGACCCTGGTCGGTGGTTTTGCCTGTTTCTACCTGGGGTTCGCTATCGTGCGCTCGCTTCGAGCAGCGCTGTAATCCGTTCCACCCATTCCTCGTGCTCGGGCTTCATCAGCACCGAACGCAGGCACGCGACGGATTCGGTATCAACCGCTACGTCGGGCGCATACGCCGCAAAAATTTCGACAGGAAGTTCTATGAGCGCAAGATGCAGCTCGCGCTCCGCGGCGGCTTCAAAAACCTCGCGCGCGCGTCGCGATGTCGCGCTCGTTGTCTCTGCATTCACCGCATAGACAACGATATCCAGTTCCGGCTGCATCA